>CAYUJE010000337.1:0-6677 GCA_964444865.1 uncultured Pirellulaceae bacterium
CGCAGGCAATACTCTTCGTAAATCAGATCCATCGCCAGCGACTTGTGGTTCCGCACTTCGGGATTGGCGGAGAGGAATTCAGCCGCGTCAGGGCGAGTGCCGCTGCGCCAACTCTCGATCGCTTCGCGCACCAGGTTCTCTGGTGCGGCGGGAGTGGGTCTGGAAATTGGAATCTTCATAAATAGGGGGGCGACGACTATCTTAGGGTGGCCCACCGGGCCTTCCTAGATATCCACTTCGGCTTCTTCGCCCAGCAGGCGTTCCAGGGCCTTTCGAGCCGTCCGTTCGTTAATGTTGAGTTGTTCAGCAATTTCGGGAAAGGTTGCCCCCATGAAACGGAGCTCGACGATTTTGCGGACGGACTCGGGCTGGTTGTCCACCAGTTGGTGCCAGCGTTCCCGGGCCATGGCGACCGAACTGGGAGAGGGATCGGGATTGGCACAGCGAACCGTCAGATCTTCCGCAAGTTCGCCGAAACCGATTTCCCGATGAATGTCATTTTTGGCGGACATCATGCGGCGGCGGACTTCCCCCACCACCTTGTTGCGCGCCAGCGATGCCAGGTAAGCCAGCAGGGCGTTGGGAGTTGTCAGCTGGCGAAAACGGTCGGGTTCTCGAAAGAAAGAGGCCCAGACGACTTGGGCGAAATCGAGAGAGTCAAATTTGGACCGCATTTCCTGGTTCAAACTGCGACGTACATAGCGCTTGACGTGCGGGCCGTATTTTTCCAGCAACAGCCATGCAGCATCTTGGGAGCCGTCATGAACGCGCTCCATAAGTTCGGCGAATTCAGAGGGGAGATCCCTCATGGCATTTCTGACGCAAACGAGAGGGGCGGAACGAATCGCTCCATGAGTCCGGCTCATAATGGCCTTCCTGGGAATCGTCGTTCATTCTAATGTGCGGCGGAGACAATTCCTATCGGCTTTTTCGCCGATTGGCAGGAATTCGTGCTGGAAAATGAGCCACGAAGAAGCGGTTGGGTGCTATTTGTCGTCGGACAGTCCCAGTCGACTCAGCCAACGGCCGCGTGGAGGTTTTTTTTCACTGTCGCCCCCCGAACTGGGGCCAGAGCTGGCTCGCTGGGCTTGTTCGCGCTGCAGGGCATGCAGCTTCTCGTCCAGTTCCGCCCGTTCGCGGGCGATCTTGGCCCGCTCCATCGAAATGTCGATTTCCGCCTTCTTAAGTTGATCGTGCAAGCTTTCCTGCATTTTTTGCAGGCTCAGTCGCTCGTGGCGGATCACTTCGTCCTTGTCCAGCATCCCCGCAAATGCCGCCGCACCCACGGCAAACTGGCCGATGCTGCTCGACTGGTTCTCGAGAAGTCCTCGCAACTCTTCCACCTCGCGCCGGACTGCCTGCATCTCCTGGTCTTTAGCGGCGAGAGCCTTGTCGGTCATTTGCATGGCAGTTTCGACGGTGAGACGGTCGGCCCTTTGAACCGGGTCCGATTCGTCAAAGTCCGCCTCCAAATTGGCCAGCATCCGCTGCTTCAGCGATTCCCAATCCATACCCCCGGAAGCCGTAGTCGACGATGCGGCGGAACCAGACGCCTTGGAACCTGCTTGACGAGCTTTGGCGAGCTGGTCTTGCAGCTCGGCATTTTTTCCCTTGAGATCGCGACATTCGACGGTCACCAACTCCAGCCGACTACGTAGATCTTTCACTTCCTGGGTGGAAGCGGCTTTGGAACCGGCAGCCGCCGCGGACTTCGCCGCCTCGGCTGCGGCCGTTGCAGCTTCCGCAGTGGCCTTGGCCGCTTCCGTTTGAGCCTCGGCTTCGGCGAGCCATTCCTCGAGTTGCTTATTCTCCTCGCGCAGCCGCTTGAGTTCCGCAATTGCCGCTGCCTGTTCGCTGGCCAGTCGATCGTGCGTGGAAGTCAAGTCGTCGCGAGATTCCGCCCGTACTTGCTCCAATTCCTTGCACAATCTTTGTTTTTCGGTCTGCCACTGCTCCCGCTCGCGAACATATTCTGCTCGCTGCGATTCGGCTTGTTGCAGCCGAGCCTGCATCTCGTCCACTTGCTTCTGGGCCTGGCTCCATTCCCCCTTTTTTTGTGCCAGCAGTTGCTGCGCGGTCGAAAGGCGTTCGTGCAAATCGTTGCGCTGGAGCGACAACTCGGCCCCTTCCTCGCGCAAGCGATCGCAAATCCCTTGCAGCTCCGAGCACCGCAACTGCAATTCGATTCCCTGCGTGGACGCTGAACCCGACTCCTGGCGGAGCACTTCCAACTCAGCGGCCAGTTCCTTCTTTTGAGCCCGCAGTTGACGGGCAATGCTCCGCCTTTGGCGCTCGGTCTCCTGCTGGCGTTCTTTCAAATTTTGCCGTTCGAGGGCCAACAGGGACTGCTCCGCGGCAAGTTCCGCTTGTGCCTGGGCGAGCTGGCGCGACTGCTGTTCGATTTCTGCTTGCCGCGCCAGGCTGGCGGTGGCTACTGCCGCGGATGCAGATTCTCGTTGAGTAAGCTCCGCCCGCTCGCGGTGCAGCTGCTCTTGGGCACTTTCAATCTCTTCTTGGCGAGCTTGCAAATCGGCGAACTGTTGCTGCAGCTGGGCCAGCAGTTCCTGTTGCCGTGTCCGCGCATCGTCCTGCGCTGTTTCCCACCTGGCGACCTGCGCCGCCAGATCTTCCCGCTGCTGCTGCAGGTCTGCCTGCCGAGTCTCCAGCGAGGTCCGTTCCGAATCGAGCAAAATCCTCTGCTCGAGCGCTGCCGTTTGTTCGCGGGCCAGTTCCTCAGCGACTTCGGCCAGTCGCAGTCCAAGCTCGGTCTCCAGCAAGCTGAGTTTTTCCCGCCGCGCTGCCAGCAGTTCCTTGGCTCGCTCCTTCTTCTGAAGAAGGGCGCGCGCGAAATCAGTTCGCCCCTTGGGAACGCGTGTTTCGGGGATAGGTTCTTCCAGAATGCTCATGAAAGGGAACGAGACCGCCCAGATCCTGCTTTCGCAGGATTCTCAGGGCTGGGAGAATGCGCAGAATCTCTGTGTTTCTATAGGTCGCAACTGGGGGGCGGGCAAAGCGAAGCGAGAGCCTGTGCCAAAGATGCCGCAGGAATCGGCTGTAGGAACCAAACCGGTTTTTTCAGGGGATGTCGGCCCTTGCGCAGCAAAAAGGGCGCTTCCTTGCAGGAGCGCCCTGAGGCTGTTTCAGGTTCTTCCGCGGCGATTACGACTCGCGGGGGCGGATAGCGCCGGTCAGACCGTTATAGTCATACCGGTCGTTATCGTGCCACAAGGGCAACCCCAGCTCGACGCGCGAGCGGAGGATGTCGATCTTCTCCGGCGAGCCGGCAGCGGCATCGGTCGGGGAAAAATCGGGGGTCGGTTCGGGCAAATAGTCTTCGTCATGCCCGTACTTCAAAATCGCTTCAAAGACGTTCTTGCACTTTTCCATGGTCTGTCTCTATACGTTTAGCCGGGTCGCTTGAAAATTGAACCGGCGTGCCTGCGAACACTCGCGTAAAACGCACGCCTCAAGAACTCGGCACAAGGATCATGTTTCTCGGCCGCTTCCCGTCGTTTACCGGGAAAAAACTCGCTTGCGGCTTGTTTGGGTAAGTGATGTATTATTTGCGCCCGGTGGCTCCGGTCAAGCTTTTGGAAAGGAATTCTTGAATATCGCTATTCCGTTCCGGTTTGCGGCAGCGAGACCGAACCGAAGGGTCGGGCGTGCCGTTGTTAGGTTTCTTACTGGCTCCTTGCTAGAAGGCATCCCTTCTCCTGGCAGGAGCCAAAAACAGATGCCTGGCGGCGGCAAAAATCGTTAAGGGAAGAATAAATTCCGCAAGCTCGATTCGGAGGGCGTCGCCCAAAACATTCGGTTCGTGCGGTTGCTCTTCAAAACAGGAGTCTGGAAGGCGCGCGAACCGACTGCTCGGGCTTTAGGGTTGGTTGGTTTGTTTCGTCAAATGAACATCCCAGGACGCCGCTAGATAAAAACCCATAAGCCGTTTGATAGAGGTAACTTAGGCCGCTCTGTGATTTTTTTCACAAAATCGCAAGGCAAGTTGCTGGACACTTAGTAAATGTGACTTTTCGAGTCTCGCCAAAAACGCGGTGGCCGCGGTCATGGCTTGGTAACTGTACCTGCCGTGCCGTTCGCGTAAACTGGGATGACTTTCCCTTAAGGTAATTTCCATGCCCTGGCTCCAGCGACAAATCGCCCTTTCCCCCCGTTCTCGCGGGTGCCATTTAATTACCCGCGAGGTTCTGGCCGCGTTGCCGGAGCTTGGCCGGTTCCAAATTGGCATGCTGCACGTTTTCATTCAGCACACGTCCGCTTCGCTGACGGTGAACGAGAATGCCGACTCGGACGTCCGCCGCGACTTGGAAATGGGGCTGAACGAACTGGCCCCCGAAGATTTGCCCTATATCCACACCCTGGAAGGCCCCGACGACATGCCGGCCCACATCAAGGCCTCCCTCATGGGGAGCAGCGTCACCCTCCCCATCTCCGCCGGCCACCTCGCCCTCGGCACCTGGCAAGGGATCTACCTCTGCGAACATCGCAACCACGCCGACAGCAGAAAACTTGTGCTCACCCTGTGGGGGGACACGGGCAACGACATTCCGCAGGAACGGCGGACGTAGGAAGAGACTCCTGTCCTACGCCAACACTCTCTCCAGTTCCGTCCAATCCTTCTCCTCGACCCACCCAAACCGGCAGCGGGCGTCGCTACCCCATGTCGAAGCGTTGACACAGCTTTGCGAAAGAAAAGATATTTGTTCTGGCAGGCTGGAAGCCTGCCCAGCGAGGGCTGCTCAAGCGGCCCAGAGGTCGGCGTACCATTCGAGGGGGTCGCGAAGCCAACTGAAACTGTGGGCGACGACGAAGAGGGGATAGTAGGCGATGCGGAATGCCTCTTCCGACAGGTAGCCGCGGGTCATGAGGGCGACGGCTGGGCCGCAACTGAGGATGTAGAGGGCGGGGAGAACGAACAGCACCACCACCAGGAGGATGGCAACTCCTGCTCCGCTGCGGCCTGGCTCGCGGTCGTCTTGCATGGGCTCATTTTAGCGGGTTTCTCCCTTGCTGGCGCTTCGGGTTCGTGGGGAGGCTCGAAGCGCTACTTCACTCTTGGCCCGGTCGGGAGGCGGATGCGGGGTTTCTTATCCGCCAGCTTTTTTCCCTTGAGGGTGGCAGGGGCGGACATGGTGGGCTCGGGTGCGCCGCTGAGGGGGTCGCCGGGGGTGATGGTGGCGAGGCGGGCGGTCCCTTGGGTGACGTAGTCGGCGGAGAGGTCGAAGCCGAGGTAGCTGCGATGCAGTTTTTTGGCGACCGCCAGGGTGGTGCCGCTGCCGGCGAAGGGGTCGAGGACGATGTCCCCCTCCTCGGAGCAGATGCGGATGATGCGGCCGAGAAGTTGCTCGGGCATTTGGCAGCCGTGGAACCCGGCCCGTTCCTTAAACGTGCCGGCGACGCGGGAGAAGAACCAGGTGTCCTCTTCCGCGGAGAAGCAGCCGCCGATGTCCTGCGGGCGGAGAATCCAGGTGTCGTCCGGCAGCCGGCCGCTCGGGTTGCTGCGGGCGTCGGCATAGACGAGTTGGCGGGCGGAAGGGATGCGGTTTTCCAGTTCCTCGCTGCGGAAGGTGAAGTGCTGCGGGTCCTTGACGAAGTGAAACAGATGAGCGTGCGAACGGCTGAACTTGGTTTTGCAGTTCACGCCAAAGGTGTAGTACCAGATGACCCAGCTACGGCAGTGGAAGCCGACATCCTGGCTGAGGAGCTTGAGCTCGGCGGCATATTCGTCGCCGATGGCGAGCCAGAAGGTGCCGTCGGGGCGGAGGGCGCGATGGACAGCCGAGATCCAATCCCGCGACCAGGCGAGATAGTGGTCTGATTTTTTGCGGTCGTCGTAGACATCGTAATCGTAGCCGATGTTGAACGGGGGATCGGCGAAAACGAGATCGACGCAGCCGGCGGGAAGGGCGTTCATCCCCGCGATGCAATCGCCGGCGACGATGCGATTAAGCGGGGGTTCGATGAGGGGGCGGGTGCTGCGCGGAAGCGGAACCGGTTTGGGAATTTTGACCGCAGTAGCCCGTGGGACTTTGCCTAGAACAACGGTGGAGGGAGAAGTTTTCCCGTTGGCTTTGGCCTTGGCGGAGACGGGCTTGTTCGAACGGGGTTTGGTCGGCGTGGCAGCGCGGGGCATGGGGCGTCCGTGCGGAGAGAAAGGAGTGCGGGCATTAAGACGGGGTCATTTTAGCGCCCTTGCCCGAATTCGCAAGCACATGGCGCAAATTTGTATATATGAGTATATCGAGAATCAAGGCCGGGCGCAATGGGAAGGGGGTGGAATTTTGAGAGGCGAAAAACACGGCATCCAGCCGCGACCGAGGGCCTCAACCGCAAGATCATGTTGATCAAGCGTCGCGCCGGCGGTTTCAGCAACCCCGAAAATTTCAAAACCGCGATCGACATCCATTATGGCGGTTTCAGCCACTACCTATGAAAGTCCCGGATGGTTCACAACTCGTAAACCAGGTGTCAATCCTTGCGAAGGAAAACGAAAGAGAAGCATCTAAACGTGGTCTCCAACGGCTTCCGCTGATTTTATGTGAATCCCCGAATTTTGTACCTGCGATAAATATAAAGTCCTTGTGGAATTCTCCGCATATCTCTGCTATCTTCAATTTCAAACTTTTGATGTGATCTTGCACTGCGTCATTCTTGGGGAGTAA
>CAYUJE010000338.1:0-6676 GCA_964444865.1 uncultured Pirellulaceae bacterium
ATCACCGAACCCCGCGACCTCGACATCAGCAAACTGCCAATGGCGATCAATCCCAGAAGCGGACAAGGAATTTCGAGCGAACACCCTCAAGGAGCACAGGCGGTCTTTGCCGATGGAAGCGTCCATTTTCTGTCGAATTCAACCACTCGAGAAACGCTGCTCAAACTGCTCGTGATTGATAACGGCGTTCCTGATGATGCAGAATACTGATGCCGCAACCATCATTCAAACAACCCGCGAATCGGCTCCGCCTGGTAGATGTGGTAGGGGCGGCCAGCGGCATCGGGCCAGCTTGCATCCCGGGGGATGCCTAGCGCGTGATAGATGGTGGCGGCGCAGTTCTCCGGCGTCTGTGGATCGGACGTGGGATAAGCACCGTTCCGATCAGAGGAGCCAATTACTTGCCCCCCACGAACGCCGCCCCCCGCGAGCAGGATGGACTGGCACTGGGCCCAGTGATCGCGCCCCGGAAGCTTGTAGATTTTTGGGGCAACGTTGAAAATCCGCGGTGTCCGGCCGAACTCTCCGGCCACCACTACCAACGTGCTTTCCAGCAACCCGCTCTCCTGCAGATCATCCAGCAGCGCGGAAAGCGCCTGGTCGGTCGGCGGAAACAAAAAGTTCTTGAGCAGCGGAAAGTTGTTGCCGTGCAGGTCCCAGCTTCCAAAGTTGCCGAGGTTGACCTGCACCATATTCACTCCCGTCTCCACCAGCCGCCGGGCCATCAGGAGCGACCAGCCAAACGAATTGTTGCCATAGCGCTCCAAGGTTTTGACGTCGGCATGGGTGACGTCGAGCGCCTGCCGGACTTTGGGGTCTCCCATGAGCGACAAAACCGACTGTCGCAACCGGTCATATTTGGCCACATCGGCTGCTTCTTCCAATTGCCGGCGCTGATCGTCTATTGACTTCATGAGCGCCAGCCGACTCTGGAAGCGGTCCGGCAGCACCCCTTCTTGCAGCGCGAGGTGCGAGACCTCGAACTTCCAGTCGTCGCGATCCGCGGGTTCTCCCTTGTGCAGATTGAACAGATACTTGGGAAAGGCTCCGGAATAGGAGTGGTAGGCATGCGGCTTGTCGGTGCACTCAATCAGCCACGGATTATTCTGCACCCCGAGCATGCCGGCGAGTTGCCCCGCATAGACGCCGCTGTTGGAGTGATAAATCTTCTCCGGCAAAATCGCACTTTTGGGCAGGTTTCCCGCCGCTCGGTCGCGTAACCGGCAATCGCGGCAATGCTGGGGAGGTCGGACGATTGCGGCGTGTTCCGCCGAAAACTAGTCGGCACAACGGACCGCCCCGTCAGCATAACATAAGTTCCCCGCTCATGATCGCTCTCGGTATGGGTCAGCGACCGAACGAGCGACCACTGTTTGGACCGCTGGGCCAATTTCGGCAGATGCTCGCAGATCTGCACTCCCGCCGTCTGCGTGGCAATTGGCTGGAATTCTCCTTTGTACTCCACCGGCCCATCCGGTTTCATATCAAAAGTGTCATGCTGCGAAGGGCCGCCCGTCAGAAAGACATAGATCACTGCTTTCGCCTTCGGCAGCGCAACACCCGTCTCTGCCCCCTCTGCTCGCCACCGGGCAACGTCCACCATCGACATCCCGAGAATGCCGAGTGCCCCCGCCTGCAGCAGATTGCGGCGTGGCATCGGCTTCGAGTTGATCGGCAATGGATTCAAAGTCATCGGCATGGGCTCCATTTCCTCAGCAGGCAACCGTCGTGTCACTGCACCACCATCCTACCAAAGACAGAAAGAAAAATCCCCCAGATTTGACGTTCGCTGCTGTCGGTCGATAGACTAAAGCCAAGGAGCTATACGACTCTTTCCCACGAGGTGCCCGTTTTGAAAAGCTTTGCACCGCACGCTGCCGCATTCTGTCTGATCATCGGTCAGGCACTGGCGCTTTCCGCCGCGCCAACGGAATCCAACGATGGCGATCAGAATCTCTCGGCCTATGAAGGCCTTGTTCAGTCGGACCATCCGGTTGCTTGGTGGCGGATGCGGCTGGCGGATGACGGAAAGCGGGTTGGAAATGGGGCCGCCAAAGGCGATCCGGATTCGCTCGCGGCAACAACGGTAGGAAGTGTCGCCCTCAAACAGCCGGGTCCCCTTAGCGACGATTTTCCGCTTTTTGAGAAAGCGAATTCGGCGGTCGGCTTTCGTGGCATTAAGGGGTACTTGAAGGTCAAAGATCCTGGGGCGAAGAGTTTGCTGGACTTCACCAATGGAGAGGCCATCACTCTGGAAGCCTGGGTGCTCCCCCTGGGAATCAAGGATGGCCAGCAGGTTTACGTCGTTGGGAAAGGGCGGACCGGCAACGCGGGATTTGCAAAGGACAATCAAAACTATGCCCTGCGATTGCGGGGAGAACAGGGAACCGCGCGGCTCAGTTTTCTGTTTCATAGCGCCGGTAGCGAAGCCAAGCCTGGAGGCGAATACCATCGCTGGAATTCGCGGAGCGGCATCGAACCCGATAGCGGCTGGCATCACATTGCACTCACCTACGTCTTTGGCAAGCCGGAGAGTGTTGCCGGCTACTTGGATGGAAAGAGCCTGCCGGGAGACTGGGACTATGGCGGACCAACCGCGGAAATGCCTATCGTCGATGACGATGATCTTTGGATCGGCTCCTCCCAAGGAGGCTCGCCCGACAGCACTTTTGTCGGTCTGATCGACGAAGTCGCCATTTATCGCGAGGCACTTTCTCCGGAGCGACTGAGCAAGCGCTATGCATTTTCCGGCAAGCCCGCGGAGCCGGAGAAAATTGACTTGGCCGCTTTGCCGGACGACTCTGTCCGTGCCCAGATTTTTGAAGGGCTTTTTGAACGTTCCTGGAATACACGCGGTGCGAAGCCGACGACGACCTATCGTTTGCCGGCGATGGCCTCGGTGCAGCTACCTCACAAATACACGTCGCGCGGCGTCATTGGCGACCGCTCGAATCCGTCCCTCTTGCAGCTCGACGCCAAACGCGAATTACCCGCCGGAAAGTATCGCTTGCTGATTCGGTCCCTCAATGCCGCCCGGCTGACGGTTGACGGCAAACTGGCGGTTCAGACGGATTATCTGATCCGCAATGCGAGCGGACACGAGCATGTGCATGATCTGACGAAAAGTATCGACCCGCAAATGCGGCCCCTGCCGCAGGGACATCAGGAAAAGGTCGTCGAACTAGCGCTCGCAGCCGGCCTGCATCACTTTCGGCTGCAGGCACTTGTTGGCGGGGCCGGCATCCGCCTGGAGTCCGGTGAGCCGAGCGTGGCGATTGCCGCCGAGAATGAGCCATTCGTGTTGCTCACGGCCAATCGGGGTTCGCGCATTGCAGCGTCGGCGGAAGAATACGAACCCTATGCCGAGCGAGTCCAGGAAGAAATTGCCACCTTCGAGCAGCAATCTCGCCTCGCCGCATCCGGCGAGGAACGGAAATACTGGCAGCAGCGACATCTCCTCGCTCGCGAGCACGCCGCCTCACTGCCGGAGCTTCCCATCCCGTCCCCAGCCGAAAACTTCGCCGCCAATAATGCGGTCGATCATTTCCTGAACGAGCGGCTGGCCAAAGAAGGAGCGAAGCAAACTCCGCTAACCGAGGATCTAGCGTTCCTCCGCCGGCTTACGCTCGACTGCCGAGGGAACATTCCAACCCGACAGGAAATCGCCGCCTTTTTGAAAACCGATGGGAGACTGCGCCGCGAGCAGGCTATCCTGCGGTTGCTTGCGGATCCAGGCTGGGCCGATCAAAACGTCAGTTACTGGCAGGATGTGCTGGCCGAAAACCCCGGCATTGTCAAACCGACCCTCAACAACACCGGCCCTTTCCGCACCTGGATTTACGAGTCGCTCCTCGACAATAAGCCGGTGGACCAGTTCGCCACTGAACTGGTGATGATGGAGGGAAGCGTTTATTACGGCGGGCCGGCCGGCTTTGGAATGGCCACGGAAAACGATGTGCCCCTCGCGGAGAAGGCGAGCATTCTGGCCAAGGCTTTTCTCGGCCAGGAAATGAAGTGTGCTCGTTGCCATGATGCGCCGCAACATCCGTTCGCCCAGCAAGACCTGTTCGGACTGGCCGCCATGCTCTACCGCCAGCCGGTCGTGCTCCCCAAGACCAGCACGGTTCCGCCGCGCATCGACGGCCGCCAGCCGCTGGTGCATTCGGCCCTGAAACCGGGAGAGAAAATTGTCGCGGGCTGGCCGTTTGCCGATCTGGTGGCAGCCGAGCCGCCGCCTCAAGTCATTCGCGATAAAGCGGATTCGCGGGAAAAACTGGCGGCGCTGATCACGCTGCCGCAAAATGGCCGGTTTGCCAAGGTGGCGGTCAATCGGCTTTGGAAGCGGCTGATGGGATGGGGGCTCGTGGAGCCCGTGGACGATTGGAACGGCGCGGAACCTTCCCATCCGGAGCTTTTGGAATGGCTCGCTCGCGAGCTAACCACGCATGATTACGACTTGAAGCACGTTGCCGGACTGATTCTCAACTCGCATGCTTATCAGCGAATGGCCGTTGATGAGGGGATTGCCGCGCCAATTCCTGCCAAGCGATTGTTCGCGGGACCGGCTCGCAAGCGGATGAGTGCCGAGCAAATTGTGGATTCCCTCTTTGCCGCGGCGGACAAGCCGCTCGGTGCCGAGATGCTCACGCTCGATCCAGAGGGGCGGCTGCCGGCCGAGACATTTTTGAATCTGGGAACGGCGAAGCGGGCCTGGCAGTTCACCTCGATTTCCACCGATCGGGATCGGCCGGCTCTCACCTTGCCCAGGACTCAGGCATTTTTGGATCTGCTCACCAGCTTCGGCTGGCGGGACTATCGCCCCAGCCCGCTCACCGAGCGCGACGAAGCAGCCGGCCCGCTCCAGCCGCTGGCCTTGGCCAACGGCATCGCCGCCACTAGCATCTGCCGCCTCTCCGAGGATAGCTCATTCACATCTCTGTGCCTGGAAGATCGCACCGTCGAAGAGTTGGTCGATCATGTCTATTTGCAGCTACTCTCGCGATCACCCACGAACGAAGAAAAGGCTCGCTACGTCGAGTTACTTTCCCCCGGCTATGACCAGCGGAAGACCGGCGAGAAAGCTGCTCCCAGGATTCGTGTTCGCCGACCGACAGTTTCCTGGTCCAACCATTTGAGCCCTGAAGCAACCACGCTGAAGCTGCAGCTCGAAAAGGAAGTCCTCGCCGGCGATCCCCCCACGGTTCGGCTGACGACTGATTGGCGGGAGCGGCTGGAAGACATGGTCTACGTGCTCATCAACTCGCCGGAGTTTGTTTGGCTCCCTTAATGAAAAAAACCACCATGAAATTAAGCCATCTCTCCCGACGGGATTTCACCATCGCCACCGCTGCCATGGGGACATCGCTCGCCGGCGTTCCCTATCTAGAGGCTGCGGAGAAATCCCCGCCCATCCGCGGAAAGGCAGACGCCTGCATCTTTCTGTGGCTGGGGGGCGGTGCGTGCCACATTGATACGTGGGATCCCAAACGAAAGGGGGACGGCAAGAAAACGCCCGGCTCCTATTACGATGCAATCGATACCGCCATTCCCGGTGTGCAGGTCTGCCAACATCTTCAAAAGACGGCTGGTCTGCTTGATCGCTGCGTCTTGGTCCGCAGTGCGAATCACGATGTGATCGACGAGCATGCCGCCGCGACCAATCGAGTGCACACCGGCCGGCCTCCCACCGGCACCACCGCCTATCCCTCTATCGGTTCGCTGGTGGCTCATGAAAAGGGAGCAGTCGGCGACGGCGTTCCCGCCTATGTCCTCGCCGGCTATCCCAGCAGCAGCCGCGGGCCTGGATATTTGGGGGCCAAGTATTCGTATATCTACCTGACCGACACCGAAGCCGGTCCCGCGGGCCTGCGCCGCCCTGAAGGGGTCTCCACCGTGCGACAGTCGCGTCGCGACGAGCTCCTGGCGAAGACGCGGCAGGAATACCTGGCCCGCCATGCCGGCGATTATCGCATCGGACAATATGGTGCCGCTGCCGAAGCCGCCTTGACTCTCGCGGGACCGAAGTTCATGAGCGTGTTTGATCTCAAGAACGAATCCGAGTCCCTCCGCGCCTCCTACGGCGGGGAATTCGGCCAGCGTTGCCTGCTCGCGCGCCGGCTCGTGGAGTCCGGGGTGCGATTTGTCGAGGTTTCGTTCAACCTCAACTTCATCAACGGCACCGGCTGGGATACGCACAACGAAGGGCAGCAAAACCAGCATCTGCTGATTCAGCAACTGGACGAAGCCCTCGCCTCGCTCCTGACCGATTTGGAAAAACGGGGTCGACTCGACCGAACGCTCGTCGTCGTGGCGACCGAGTTTGGCCGGCCACCGGAATTCGACGGCGGCGGCGGGCGGGGACACCACAGCCAGGCCTTTTCCCTGCTGCTGGCCGGTGGCGGACTCAAATCCGGCCAGGTCGTGGGAGCGACTGACGAGCTTGGAAAGAAAGTCGTGGACCGACCGGTCTCCATCCCCGATTTCCACGCCACCATCCACGCCGCGCTCGGCATCGACTACGCCAAGGAACTCTACGACGGCGAGCGGCCGATACCAATCACCGATCAGGGAACGCCGATTCGGGAATTGTTTTAAAGTCTTGCGATCAGGGCCGGGCTACAGGTTTTCCGCCCTTCGACGTCCAGCGCGCGATCCCGCCAATCGTAGCGGCTACTAG
>CAYUJE010000339.1:0-6667 GCA_964444865.1 uncultured Pirellulaceae bacterium
CGGAAGCCGCCGCGGCAATCGCGCAGGCGAACAACCCTTACGCATCCTTTGGCATGGCGGGGATGCCCGGCATGAACCAATATGGTTCGCCGCAGTTGGGGGGCTTATGGCGGGAAGGCCAATTGCTGGTCATGGACCGCAATGCCCAACTTCCGCCGATCTGCGTTAAAAGCGGACAACCCGCCAGCCGATTTCTGGCCCGAAAACTCTCCTGGCAGCCAGCCTGGCTGAGAGCAATGGCGGTCGTGTTCGGCTGGCTGATTTATGCAATTCTGGTGGCCGGCTATGGCAAGAAGGCCACGATTCACATCGCCCTCAGCGAGGAATGGTTTCAGAGGCGAACCATGTTCATGCTGATTGGCTGGATCGGAAGTCTGGTGGGAATTGCCCTGGGAGGCGGTTTGTGCGCCCTTGGCGCGGCCACCGATCAGGCTGAAATAGCCGGCGCAGGCATTTTGATTGGTTCTGTCCTGCTTCTGGCCTGCGCTCTTATCGGAACTTACGGCTCGCGCATGGTCTGGGCCGACCTCATCTCCGACCGTCATGTGTGGGTCGGGGGAGTCTGCGAGCCCTTCCTTCAGCAATTGCCCCCCTGGACCGGCGGAAGGCCGCGCTAGTCGCGGATGAGTCCGATTTTCGCTAAGACCGTAATAACCGGCCGGTCCCGCGTGACGTAGAATTCCTCCATGGCACTGGGGGAATTACTGATAACTGCTGACGGCGGGTCGTCATTTTTCACGGGGGCACTCCTGGGGGCGCTCCTGCTCTGCGCGGGGATTGTTCTGGGTCTGTTTCTGGGACGCCGATTGGTCAAAACAAACGCTCCGGGATTCACCAGCGAGGACGTACTGAAAATCGTCTCGCAGTTCAAAAAGGTGACTCACGGAGTGGCGGCGGATATGTCGGAATACCGCGAAGTCATGGATCTGGCCCAGCGGCGAATCCAGGACATGCACGAGAACCCGGCTAGGGGGGATGATTCGGCCCTGCAGCTTCTGGCCCAGATGACGCAAGCCAACGAATTGCTGCAGCGGCGGATTGCCGAGGCGGAATCATCGCTCAGTCAACAGTCGGAACAGATGGCCGCGGCCATGACGGAGGCCCGCACCGATAAGCTCACGCAGCTTGCCAATCGCCGGGCCTTCGAGGACGAGTTCCAGCGCCGCTCCGCGGAGTTCCGCCGACACGGCAGCCGATTTCTGCTCATGATTCTCGACATCGACCGCTTCAAGCAGCTTAACGACACATTCGGCCATCACGCGGGAGACGCAGTGCTGTCTCAGATTGCCACCGTGCTGCAAAAGACCGTGCGGGATACCGACCTGGCCGCCCGTTTTGGAGGCGAGGAATTCGTCTTGATCCTTCCCGCAGGGGAAATGTCTCATGTGACCGACTGCATGGAGCGGATTCGCCGGGCCGTGGAAGGGACCGAATTTCACTTCGATGATCGGACGATTCGGGTCACGGTCAGTTGTGGTTCCGCCGAGCCGCAAGAGCGCGAAACTTCCGAATCGCTCCTCAAGCGGGCCGATGCCGCCCTTTATGCCGCCAAGGAAGCGGGCCGCAACCGCTGCTTCTTTCACACAGGAACGACCTGCATCCAGCTTACCCCGGTGGGTTCGACAGCCGGCTTAACATCTCCGCCAGCCGCCGCCGAAGAGACCTTTCACCAGGTCTGCTCCGATCTTCGCCGCCGATTAGAAGAAGTGACCAGGCATTAGGTCCGTTTCGCGGGAAATCTTCCGGCAGTTTGTGTGCTAGCACCGGTGCGACTTGCCCCAATCCGCCGCTTTTGGTAACAACCCCGCTGGCGCATTGCCGATAGATAGGATAACGGCAAGCGCCGGCGCAGTCGGATGCTGCGCGAGTCAAAATCTCATTTCAGGACAGGCACGGATGCCAGAATCCTCAGCACAAGCCATGCACCAGCGCCCCCGCGGCGCGGTTTGCGCGCTGGGCTGGCTCTGTTTGCTGATCATGACCTGGGCCGCACTTTCCGGCTGCCGGGTGCTGCGGTGCCAAAAGGTCTCGGACGAGAGCATCAACGAAGCCCGCCAACTCTCATTGCAAGCTCGCGATGCCCAGCAGAAGGGGAACTGGAACCGCGCGGAAGACTTCTACGCCTCGGCTGTTGCCCGTTGTCCCACGGATGAACGGGCACGCTGCGGCTATGCGGAATCTCTCTGGCAGCGCGGAGCCCGCGTGGACGCTGTCGCCCACATGGAAGAAGGTGTACGCCTTTCCGGCGACGATCCCGAGCGGGTCGTGCAACTCGGAAAAATGTATTTGGAGCGGGGTGAACTGCGCCGCGCCGCGGTGCAAGCGGAAAAAGCCATTGCCGCCAATCGCCAACTGGCCTCGGCCTGGGCCCTGCGCGGCGACGTGCAGCGGGCGGAAGGAAGCCGGACCGAAGCTCTCGCCAGTTATCACCGGGCACTTTGTTACCAGCCCCAATTCCCCGAAGTGCAATTAGCTCTGGCGGATGTGCATTCGCAACAAGGGAAGCCGCAGCGGGCGCTGGCCACGATTCAAGCCTTGGCGGACCACTATCCTGCCGGGCAAATTCCCAGCGACGTTTCCTACCGGCAAGGTCTCGTGCTTCGCTCCCTCGGCCGTTACCACGAATCGGCTGAATGTCTGGCCATTGCCGCTCGCCAGTCCAGCCCAAGTGTCGAGCTGCTCTACGATCTAGCACGTTCGCAGGATTTGGCCGGTGACAAAGCTGCCGCCAACCGGACCATCGCTGCCGCTCTGCAGTTGAGGCCGGACCATGCCGCCTCTCTGGGCCTGCAAAAAGAACTCGCCGGCCAGCAGCATCAAATGGCGGCATTCCAGGATGCCCGCGTGATGCCATAGTCACGTAGCCGCACGCGGCCTCGCGTGCTGGCTTCTGGTGACGGGGCGTTCGCAGGAAGCCTACACGCGAGGCCGCGTGTGGCTACGAACAAAGGCGGTCATGCGTACCTCAGAGGAGTTCCTAAGGCCTGGTGTGAGGGTAGATTATCAATTGCGGGATCCCTTAGCCCTGAACATCTTGCCTTTCTTTGGCCGATGGAATAGACTAACCACATGACAGGGGCTTAATCGGCGCATATCTCCTCTTACTTGCGCCGAGCAGAGGTTGGAGGCATTTCACATGTTCGTTTCCCTGTCTGGTCGTGCGCTCGTTTTTGCGCTGGGTTTGGTTCTTGGCCTGGGCTCCGTTCTTTCCGCCACGGCGAAAGAGAGCACCGCTCCCCCGGCGGAAGCCGCCGCTGTGGATTTGTTTGCCGGCATTGATGACGGCACGGTCGAAGCCACTGTCATTCCGCGGGACTCCAAAAAGGTCACGCTGCAACTGAAAAACAAGTCCGATAAGCCCCTCACCATTCGGCTGCCGGAGGCTTTCGCTGCGGTGCCGGTGCAGGCTCAGTTCGGCCCCGGCGGCGGCGGTGGCTTGTTCGGCGGCAATGGGGGAATCGGTTTTGGCCAAGGAGCGGGTAATCAGCCCGGTGGCCAAGGTGGTGGCACACAAGGATTGGGAGTAAATGGCGGCGGACGAAACGCCGGCGGACGCAATGGGGGGGGTGGCCCCTTTGGTGGCGGAGCCGGAGTCTTTAACGTTCCCGCAGGCAAAGTTATCAAGGTCAAGCTCACCAGCGTCTGCCTGGAGTTCGGCAAGCCTGAGCCGCACGCCCGCAATGAGTACGTCATCCAGCCGATTGAAACGCTCTGCGACAAGCCGGAAGTCGTTTCCATCCTGCGCTCGATGGGAAATGGAGAAGTGAGCCAGGAAGTGGCCCAGCTTGCCGCCTGGAACGTCGCCAATGGGACCAGCTTTGAGCAGATCGCGTCGCTCAAATCCAAGCTCGGCCAGCAACTGCCGGTCTATAGCCAGAGCGCCATTTCCGCCGCGGCGGAGTTGGTGAAGCTCGTCAGCACTGATGCGAAGATGGATGCGAGAAAAGCGAGTGCTTCGGCATCGGTGAGTGCAGGGCGGTAGAGAAACGCCAAGCGAATTCGGGTGGCACGCCCACGGCTTTGCGTGGGCGTGTTCAAGGCGAGCGGCCAGCGTTAGCTGGCCGGTAACGTCTCACAGTGAAGACGGCAATTTTGGCGTGCAACCTGACCAGCCAGCTTACGCAGGCCGCTCGCCGACTAGGCCGCCTTACGAACCGCCGCAGTTCCCATCGCCAGAACTTCCTTCGCCAACGAGCGGTAATCTTCCGCGCCGTTGGACGTAGGGGCGTATTCCAGGATCGATTGTCCGAAGCTGGGGGCTTCCGCCAGGCGGATGTTGCGGCGGATGCGGGTTTGGAAGGTCTGCGCGGTGGCGGCGATGCCTCCCTCGGTCCGTCCCTTTTTGAAGTATTCGTCGATGTCGCTCGACACTTCGGTCGCCAGTCGCGTTCCCGCGTCGTACATGCAAAGCAGCACGCCGCTCAGTCGCAAGTTGCGATTGAGCCGCTTGCTGACGACTTCGATGGTTTTAAGGAGTTTGGAAAGGCCGTGCAGAGCCAGAAAGTGAGGCTGCAAAGGGAGAAAAACTTCATGCACCATCGTGAGGGCATTGATGGTCAGCACGCCGAGCGATGGCGGGCAATCGATGATGAGAAAATCGAACTGCATGTCGTCCTGGGCCAGCTTGTCACGCAAAATCACTTCCCGTCCCACTTCGCCGGCCAGTTCGACTTCAGCCGCGGCGAGATCGAGATGAGCGGGAACGAGCCAGAGGTTTTTGCCGACCTCCTTGCGGACATTCTGAAAAAGCAGATCCCCCGTGAGAACGTCGTAGACGCTTTGCTCGCCGTCCCGGAGCGAAGTTCCCAGATGCAGAGAGGCATGCGCCTGCGGATCGAGGTCCACCAGCACCACGCGCTTGCCGCTGTCGGCCAGGGCCGCGCTCAAGTTGACGGCAGAGGTCGTCTTGCCGACGCCCCCTTTTTGATTCATTACGGCAATTGTCCGCATGCCGGCACTCCTTCGCACTGTTTGTAGGACGGCCTTCCTTGGCCATCTTTTGGAATGGCCTGACCGGCCTTCCGAAAATCATTAACCGCGGGATTATAGGAGCCTGGGGGCAAGGAGCGAAGAGAGATTTGAGATAATCGCCAACCTGAACGCAAGTCCAAGGTGGGACAGTAGTTGAACCATTTTTCGAACCGTCTCCGTCGCCGTTTGAAATCCGGATTCGCGGTGCTAAATCTAACCTACAGTTCTATTGTTGCAGAAACTGGATAGTGCTATTTATCTCCTCGTTCTCTCGCCGCTCTTAGCGTCGCTCCAGGGAACAGCTAAGAAAATCCCCCATGGGAATTTCTGTTTTGTAAAAAGAGGCAACAGGATGGAAATGGTCGACATTAAACCCGGCGATTGCTATTTGGCGGAAATTCCTCAAGGAGATGGGGAAATTCAGGACCTGGTTCTGCCCCTTACCTACCTCGGGAATCGGAGGTGGAAAGTGGAACAAGCCCACACGGGGCAAATTCTTTATGTGAACGTCGACAAGATTCTTTGTCGCACTCCGCCCGTGAATGGAACTTCGGCCTCGGCCGAAGTTGTTCACAGCTTTTGAGCATGTATCAGGGGATCCGCATCGAACCTGGCTGCTCATGCCGTCGCCGCACTCTTGCCGCGCATCTGTTTTAGTTGCTCGCTGATTTCCAGCAGGTTGGCGTTCACCTGACGCAGCGTAGCGCGGCGGGTGGCGAGGATCAGGAGCACCGTCAGGAATGCCGCGAGGGTGGCGATGAAGACGGATAATGCGATGATCAGCGTTCCCATGTGAAAGCCAATGAGCAAGTCTCGTTGAACTTGCACAAGCTGCGCGGCGGGCAATTTTCCGGAGTCTAGTTCCTGGTGATACTTGGCTTGCAGCGGAAAGAGCAAGGCAAAGTACACCAAGTCGCCGAAAATGAGCAGCAGCGCGAACAGCCAGATGGCCATCGTGGACCACGTCAACACTCGCAGGCGGAAACGGTCTCGCTGCAGAATGGCGGTCGTTTTGCCGGCAATGTCGTCCTTGCCGGAGAGTGTGGCGGCGTCCAGATTGAGCAGGGCGCGGCCCAGGTCACGGTCGGTCATGGCAATAGTCCTTGGCAAGGAGTTGGCGCAGCAATTCTTTTCCGTAAAACAGGCGTGAGCGAACCGTCCCCAGCGGAGCGGCTGTGATGTCGGCGATTTCTTCGTAGGTCAGCCCCTCGATGAACCGCAACACCAGAACCTCCCGGTGCTGGGCAGGGAGTTCCGCCAGGGCGGCATGCACGGCAGCAGCGTCCTCGGCGGTGAACTCCGGTTCCTGAAAGGCTGCGGGAAGGTCGGCTTCTGCCAGCGGTGCCGCCGGTCGATCTTTCCGCAACAGTCGCCAGGCCCGGTCGCGGGCGATGCGGTAAATCCAGGCGGGAAAAGCAGCCGCATCGCGCAGGGAGCCGAGCGAGCGGACCGCGTCGCACCAGGTTTCCTGGAGCAGGTCTTCCGCCTGGCTGTCTTTCCGCGGCAGCATTTTCCGCAAGTAATACCGCAGCCGCGGCGAGTAAAGCTGAATCAACTCCGTGAAAGCCCCTTCGTCTCCAGTCTGGGACCGGAGAACCAACAGCCGCTCGTAGAGTCGTTCTTCAACCGTCATCACCGCTACCGCAAGGGGTTACAACCATCAAGGTTGCGCGGCAGCGGGAAAAGTTCAAGAGAA
>CAYUJE010000340.1:0-6655 GCA_964444865.1 uncultured Pirellulaceae bacterium
GGGAGGCGAAGGCTTCGTTGAGTTCGATCAGGTCGATGTCGGCCAGCTTCAGACCGGCGCGGGACAAAGCCTTTTGCGTGGCCGGCACCGGTCCCGTTCCCATCACGCAGGGCTCCACGCCGGCGACTGCCGTGGCGACGACGCGAGCCAGCGGCTTCAGGCCGAGCTGTTTGGCCTTCTCTTCGGACATCACCAGCAGGGCAGCGGCGCCGTCGTTGAGGGGCGAACTGTTGCCGGCGGTGACGGTGCCATATTTGGGCATGAAGGCCGGTTCGAGCGCGGCGAGAGCCTCGAGCGACGCATCCGCACGGACGCATTGGTCGCTGGTGGCGAGGAAGCGGTTTCCCTCTTCGTCCCGGGCATAGGTGGGAACAATCTCCTTTGTGAACTCTCCCTTGGCCTGGGCGGCAGCGGCGTTTTGATGGCTGCGAAGAGCGAAGGCGTCTTGCTCCTCGCGCGTGATTCCCTGCGTCTGGGCGAGGAACTCGGCGGTGACCCCCATGAGCAGCGCACCCTTGCTGGTCCGCTGAAAGAGCTTGGGGTTCAGATCGAGATTGAAGTCCATCGGCAGATGCTGCATGTGCTCCAGACCGCCGACAATCTGCACGTCCTCATACCCGGCAGCAATCGAATGAGCCGCCTGATTGAGGGCCTGTAAACTGCTGCCGCAGAGCCGGTTGATGGTGACGCCCCCCGTGGCGACGGGAAGCCCCGCCATCAGTGCGACTGCGCGAGCCACGTTCAGCCCTTGCTCCCCCGATTGCTGCGTATTGCCGAGCAGCACATCTTCGATCTGAGCGGGGTCGATGCCGGTCCGCTCCACCAGGGCCTGCAGGCAGACTGCGGCCAGGTCGTCGCTCCGCACATCGCGGTAGTAACCCTTGTCCTTGTGCGCCCGCCCGATGGGAGTTCGCACTGCATCGATGATGACGGCAGTCTTCATGGGAATAGGTTGGTAATATGCTGCGGCAGCGGATTGCTACGCGCCTTTCGATTCGTAGAACTTTTTGCCGGCCTTCGCCATTTCCAGGAGCAGCGGCGTGGGATGGAAACGCTCTCCCAATCCTTCCAGCGGTTTGAGCAACTCCACAATTTTTGCCGCTCCCAGCGTATCGGCCCAGAAGAGCAAGCCCCCTTTGAACGGCGGGAAACCGAGGCCGAAAATCAGCCCCAAGTCCACATCCCGCACATCCCGCACCAGCTTTTCCTGCAGCACGCGGGTCGCTTCCAGCAGCATCGGCAGAAACAGACGATGCGTGAGCAACTCGGGCGTGAATTTGGTTGTCCCCTTGGTATAGGATCGAACCAGTTCCTCCGCTTCGGGGTCGGGCTGAGCGGTCCTTTTGCGATTCTTATACGAGAAAAATCCGCTGCCGGTCTTTTGTCCCAGCCGGCCCGCCTTGACGAGTGCGGGGAGTAACGGCGAAAGCAGCACCCGGTCGGGGAAGGCTTCCCACATGACCCGGCCAGCGAAGAGGGCCGTGTCGAGCCCGACCAAATCGTAGAGGGCAATCGGTCCCAACGGCATGCCGAAGGTCGTGCTCGCCCGGTCTACCTCCTTCATGCTGGCCCCTTCGCACAGCAACTGAATGGCCTCGTTCATGTACGGAAAGAGCAAACGATTCACCAAAAAGCCGGGGCCATCGTTAATCACAATCGGCAGCTTGCCCAGCCGCTTGGCATAGGCAACCGCCGTGGCGATGGTCTCGTCGCTGGTCAACTTGCCGCGGATCACCTCCACCAGCTTCATCCGCCGCACGGGATTGAAAAAATGCAGGCCGCAGAACCGCTCCGGGTGGGCCAGCCCTTCCGCCAATTTGGTAATGGGAATGGTGGAAGTGTTCGAGGTCAGAATGGCCTCTGGGCCAAGCTGCGGCTCCAGGCGGGCATAGAGTTCCTTTTTGGCAATGGCGTTTTCGACAATGGCTTCCACCACCAGATCGCAGGCCACAATCTCGGCTTCGCTGTGGCTGACCGTTAGCAGCGCACCCAGGCGCAGTGCTTTTTGCGGATCGGGGCCCTTCCGCTTGCGGTCATAAGACGATTCTTCCAGCACACCGCGGGCTCCCTTGACCAGCGATTCCTCGGAAGCATCTGCCAGAGCGACATGAATTTCCGTCTTGAGGTTGGCGGCGGCGATTCCCTGCCCCATGATTCCCGCCCCGACCACACCCACTGATTTGATGGCCGCGGCAACGACATCCTTGCGATCGAGTCCCGTGTCCCGTTTGGTGCGGTCGGTCAGGAAAAAGACGTGAATCAACGCGCTATTCACGGGTGTGCCGAAAAGTTCGGCCATTCCAGCCGCCTCTTTGGCGAGCGCCTCTTCCGCATTCAGGGAGCACGTTTCCAGCATCAGTTCCAGCGCCGCGCTGGGAGCCGGATAGTTCCCCTTGGTTTCCTGCGCGATGACGGCACTGGCGGTGGCTCCCAGAAAGCCGAGCTCTGTCGGCTCGGTGGCCATGGGGCCGCTCCAGCGCTCGCGGTCCTGCAAATAGCGGCCCGTGGATTTTTCGTCCCGAATCAGCCGAATCGCTGCCGCGAGCAGACCTTCGGGGGGGACGCGGTCGCTGGCCAGCCCCATCTGCAGGGCGGCTGTGGAGTCGATGGCCTCGCCGCTGGTGATCATTTCCAGTGCGTTAGCCAGCCCCACAATGCGCGGCGCGCGCACGGTTCCTCCCCAACCGGGATACAGCCCCAGCTTCACCTCGGGAAAGCCGATTTCGGTTTTCGGATGGGTCGAGACAATCCGCCGGTCGCACCAACAGGCGAGTTCCGAACCTCCGCCGACGCAGATTCCATCGATGGCGGCGACCGTGACAAAGGGGGTCTTGGACAACATGCCAAACAGGCTTTGACCGGTTTGACAGAGCGCGACTACCTGGTCTTTCGGGGCGTTGAGCTGCGCCACAAACTCGCGCAGGTCCGCACCGGCGATGAACGTCCCCGGTTTGCCCGACTTAATCACGAGCCCCGCCACATCCTTTCGCGCATGTAACGCTTCCAAATGCTCGCGCAGCTCCGCTAGCACGGAGCGCGACAGCACGTTGGCCCCTTTGCCTGGCAGATCGAACGTCAGCAGTGCGATGTCCGGCTCTGGCCACGAAAGGGACCAGGCATTTTCGGCAGCGGAGGGAGAGGATGTGCCCATAGTGCCCGGCTTCATGCGATGGCTCCAGTCCAAGTGAACGACTACCAAATGCTAATCCTGGTACGTCCCTGGGGAAAGGGCCGCGCTGGAGCCCTCGGCACCCCGTCGCCCACTGCCAGCAGCAAGATCGCGTCTCTTCCCACTCCCCTCAGCACGCCTGTCGAGGTAGGATGCACTTTCGACGGGGAACGAAAAACCCCTGGGGAGGCCGCGAAGTTGCTGCCGGCTGAACATCTTGAGTGCCGTGCCAGCCCCAGAACTGTTCTGAAATTCGCAGGCCGCGGACAGCCGCAAGGAAGCCCGTTTGAACCCAGCATCCCCAGGGTGGATTAGCACCACCCGCGCCGCCCTCGCGCGGTCAGGCGTCAATTTCTTTCAGGTCAAGCCGATCCGTTACTGGCTGGACTTCGTCGTGAGCGTGACGATTGCCTACACGGCCGGCACGATCTATCTGGAATCCCCCCTCTTCTCGTGGCCGCAACTTCTGGCTTTTCCCATCACCGTCTTCTGGCTCTACCGCACCGGCTCGCTCATTCATGAAGTGTGCCACTTGTCGAACTATGAGATGCGGCCCTTCAAAGTCGCCTGGAATCTGGTCGTTGGCGTAATCACCCTCAACCCCTCTCCGTTCTTCACGCGCCATCATCGCGACCATCACACTCAGCGGTTTTACGGAACATCGCAGGACCCGGAATATGTGGTGAATGTTTGGCGGCGGGGAAGCTGGCTGGGCCTGCTTGGCTATGTCGGGCTCATTGCCCTTTTTCCGCTGCTCGTTTTCTTGAGGTTTCTGCTGGTGCCGCTGACGTACCTGCATCCGCGGCTGCGAGAATGGACACTGACGCGAGCCTCCTCAATGACGTTCAACTGGCGGTATGTCCGCAAAATGAACGCCCAGGACCGCTGGTCGATTGCCGCCATGGAATGGCTCTGCTGGCTGCGGGCGTCGATGATTCCGCTGATGGTGATTTTTGGGGTCACCCACTGGACCCGAATGCCGCAGCTTTACCTCTTGGGCTTCGCCGCGCTCCTCCTCAATCAATTGCGGCAACTGGCGGATCATCACTTCGAATCGGAAGGGAACAACCTGGACTTGTCCGACCACATTCGCGACTCTTGCAACTACACCAGCCGCGATGCGCTGACCTGGCTCTTCTTCCCATTTTCCATCCGTTACCACGCCCTGCATCATTTGTTTCCTACCATGCCGTATCACAACTTGAAGGCGGCTGATGCCTACCTGATGCGTGAACTCCCCGCCGACTCCCCCTACCGCGAACTGGACCAACCCAAGTGGTGGTCGGTCGCCCAAAAGATGTTCGTCGCCCGCCCAGTCAAGGTCGTCGCGAATACGGCAACAGGTGCAACCTCGGCCTCCATTCCCGCGCCTCATGTGATGAAGACTCAGCCCGCGAAAATACCTAGTTAGCCGCTCTTCCGCTGCCGACGAGGATGTTTCTCACACAGAGGCACCAAGGCACGGAAGAAAGGCGCGTTGTGAAACAAGCGAGGATGAATCGTGCTCAGTACACAGTACCGAGTTGCCAATTCCACTAGCCACGGCACTTGCCTTCCTCGACTCACTACCCACTACCCACTTACCCACACTCTTCATCACCTCATCACTTCCATCACCGGCCGCCCGGCAATGGCCAGCGGGCGGTCGTTACGGTCGCGGATTTCAGATTCGGGGTTGATGCCGAGCAGGTGATAGATGGTGGCGGCGAGGTCTTCCGGGCGGACGGGGTTCTCGTCAGGGAACATCGCGTTCGCGTCGCTTTTGCCGTAGATGAAGCCCCGCTTCACGCCGGCCCCGGCCAGCAGCACGCTGTAGCACTGCGGCCAATGGTCGCGGCTGATGTTGGCGTTGATTTTGGGGGTGCGGCCGAATTCCCCCATCCAGACCACGAGCGTTTCGTCGAGCAAGCCCCGCTCCTCCAGGTCGTCGAGCAGCGTGGGGAGCGTTTGCTCGGTGATGGGGAAGTGGTATTTCTCCACGATGGGAAACATCCGCGTGTTGTCAAAGCCGTGCGTATCCCAGCCGCCACTGGTAGTACTTTTGCCGCCGATGGTGTCGGAGAAATAAACCGTGACGAACTTCACGCCGCTTTCCACCAGTCGCCGGGCCAGCAGGCAACCCTGGCCATACGTGGTGCGGCCATAGCGGTCCCGCGTCTCCGGCTTCTCGGCGGAAAGGTCGAACGCCTGCCGCACTTTGTCGCTGGTGAGCATGCCGATGGCCCGGTCGTAGTATTCGTCAAAGCCGCGGGCTTCGCTGGAAAATTCCAAGAGCTTCGCCTGGCGATCGATCAGCTTCTGCATCTCCCGCCGCCGCTGCATGCGATCCAGCGGCAGGTTGCTTGGCAAACTCAACTCCGGCAGCCGAAAGTTGGGGCTGCTGGGATCTTCCTTGAAGAACAGTGGATCGTGGGCCTTGCCGAGAAAGCTGGCATGCTGGCCGGGGGTGATGCTGCCGTCCCGGATAGTGTGCGGGTAACTGACAAACGTCGGCATACCGGCGGCATTCGGGGCCAGTTTATCGACGACGCTACCATACGCGGGAAAGAGGTCGAGCGAATCCCGCAGCCGTTGGTCGTCGCTCGCCGGAGGATGCCCGGAGAGTGCGTAGTAGCCGGCTGAGTTGTGATTCTTCATCGTGTGCGTCAGCGTCCGGATGACGGTCACCTTGTCCATCCGTTTGGCGGTCTGCGGCAACTGCTCGCACATTTCCAAGCCGGGGCACGCGGACGAGATCGACTTGAGCGGCCCGCGAATGTCGTCTGGAGCATTCGGCTTCCGGTCGAACATGTCGATATGGCTGGGCCCGCCCCATTGAAACAGAAAGATCACCGACTTGGCCCGCGGCTTGATAGCGGTGCCAATCTTCGCCGCATCTTCCGCCCGCAGCAATTTCGGGAGCGTCAGCCCCAGCATGCCGGCTCCCCCCAGTTGCAACAGCTTGCGGCGAGGGAGCAGGAGGTGGGAAGGGTGGGAATTCATACTGTTGATTTTAGTCGACACCGGGACGCAAACACTAGCCCGACGCGCAAGCGAGGGAAAAGCGTCTTGCACCGGTGCGACGTCAAATTCCCTCGCTTGCGCGTCGGGCTAGTAATTGTGCCGCTTGAAACACTGAGTAGCCCTGGAGCAAGCGAGGTTATTCGACCTGGCTATGAGATAAAGAGCGACATGCGGTAGGTCTGTGTCAAAGCACTTAGTCGCCTAAGGTGTCTCTGTATTCCAACGATGCAGATTCATGGAACCACCAAGGCTCGAAGACACGAAGCAGATTGTTGATCATTGCCTTGGTGTCTTTGTGACTTTGTGGATTTCCAAGCTTCCGGGCCATTCACGAGGCTTATCAGGCCCGGCTTCAGCCACGAGTCTCTTGTCTGCGTTCGTCCGTCTAATCCGTTGAGCCGCGACCAGAAGAGTCGGTATGGAAAACCAATCAGGCCAAGGAGTTTTGGATTGACGGACTCGTTGGCACATGGGTACTATGCA
>CAYUJE010000341.1:0-6650 GCA_964444865.1 uncultured Pirellulaceae bacterium
AGCTAGTACGCAAATCGCGGCAGCAGTTGGTCGCATGGAAACTCACCCGGGCCAGACGCTTTTCTGGACAGTCTGAAAGGATTCTAGCAGATACATGGCTAACGACTTGCCCGTGGAATAATCAGACGAATCAAAAAAAGGTGGCTTTTTCGCCCGCCAGCGCGGTAGGATAACCTTGGAATCGCTCCCGGCGGTCAGATGCCAGCCAGCCCAACCAGAAACGCGGCGTTTTGCCATGAGTCTCTTCGAAGAAACAATCGACGCCACGCTCGATACGAGCGGCGCGCTGCGACTTTCTCAGCAGCCGCAGGTTCCTCCTGGGCCGGTTCGGGTCACGATCCGCGTTGCTGGGTCGCCTGCACGGCGAAAACTTGCGGATGTGGTGGGCGAAATTGCCGCCGAGCAGCGCTCCAGGGGATTTTCTGGACGCTCGGCCGAAGATCTGCTGGCTGAAGATGAGTCCAGGACCGCAGATGATGCGGAACGGGATAGGGAGCAAGACGTTGCGCGGAACTGTGATTCCAGCGGAGGGCCGTAAGTGCTCTATTATCTTGACACGATGGTCGTCATCTATGCGGTGGAAGGCGAGCCTGCCTTACAGCAGCGTGCCCAACGGCATTTAGCCGCCCTGGAAGCAGGCGGTCATGAGTTCGCCATCAGCGATCTCACGCGAACCGAATGCATGGTGCCGGTTTTCGGCCCTGGTGCTGGCCAGCGACTTTCTGATTTTTACCGCTTCTTTCACGGTCCGAATCTGCGAACGCTGAACCTCTCTTCGTCCGCGTATGCCAGAGCCAGTGCTATTCGGGGTGCTCACAATTACCAAGTCGCACCACCAGCACCCGCGAGAAAGTATGGGCTGGCGGATGCTTTGCACTTGGCCACCGCGATGGAGTCCGGCTGCGATGTATTTCTGACGAATGACAACCAACTGAGCAATTTCTCGTACCTCACCATTGAGGAACTTCCCTGACCTTACGGAAGCGGCACTCGGACTTCTATTTCCCTTTCCGCAAATCCACATACAACGGCAGCTTGCGGTACTCGACTTCCAGCGAGAGCAGATTCATGGTGGTGACGTAGAGCCGGCCGGCGTGCAGGCCCCAGCGATCCGGCACGGCACCGCGGGGGTTCCAACTGCCGGCCCAGGGGCCGTTTTGCAACTGCGCGTCCCGCAGCAGGGGGAAGAGCTGCTTCTTCCACGTTTCCCAGTGGTTCCCTTCCATGTGGCACATCACCTGCGTGGCGTAGTACCAGTAATAAGTATCACGCTGCGGGTCGGCGGCGGTGCCGATTTGCGGATAGTGCCGGCCCAGGTATTTGGCCCCGTCCACCATGACGGGATTCGTCTTATCCCCGCCGGTGTAGAGTCGCATCAGCAGGCCGACCGCCGTCATCGTTTTGCTCGGCGTTCGGCCATGGCGCTGCTGGGCCGTATCGGGGGCGTAAGGGTTGTAACGGAAGACGTAGGGTTCGCCGGGCCCGCCTTGAGAAACGCCGAGCCACTTGGAAATCTTTTCATACGAGTCCGTGGGGACTTCCAGATTGGCCAGTTCGCCGCTCTTGAGGGCCATCATCATCCAGCCGGTGACGGAGGTATCGGTCCCCACGCCCGGTGCATACCGCCAGCCGCCAAGGTCCTTGTTCTGGGCCGCCACGATGAAATTGATCGCCTTCTGGGCGGGATCTTTAAGAGCGGGGTCCCCCGTCATGCCGTAGGCTTCGCACAAAGCGATAGTGCCCAGGGCGTGACTATAAAGCCAGACGCTCTGGTTGGAGCGGTCGTCGAGCGGCACAAACAGGTCGCCATTTTCCTTTTGGTTGCGGATCAAGTATTCGATCCCTCGGCGGACGACATCCTTGTATTGATATTCGCGATGCGTGTAGCCACCCCCTTGGAACGAAAGAATGGAAAGGGCGGTGGCTCCCGTGTCGCTAACCAGCATGAACCTCCGCTCCTCCGCGGAAACCGCGTTCGTGGTCTCGTCGAATCCTTGCAGGCTCCAATTGCCATCGGGAAGTTGATGGCGGGCCAGAAAAACCAGACCGAGTTCGATGGCGGCTTCGGTTTCGGGTCCGTTGACCCCTTTTCCGCCCCCTGGTTCGGTGCCGGGCTTGCGGCCGGAGCGCCGCATGAAGGGCTCCGTGGCGACGATGGCCGCGGTGGAAAAGCTCGGCAATCCGCCCGCTGCTTGTTTGACGAAGCGGGCCGCTGCCGACTGAACTTGAATGCTGTCGGTGCGTGATTGCCGCGTTTTCATGCCGACCTCGGGGGAGAATTCGCCGCCGACTCCGCCAGGCCCTTCAGGAGCTTCGATATTCACGGCCAGCGCATCGCCACCGGATTGTTTGGACATCGGCGTGTTTCCCATGCCCCCCATCATGTGGTCCATTTCCGCTTGGGCGACTGCGGAGGTGGGACCGATTTCCGGAACTTCCGCCATGGTGCCCCCCGCCGCCAGAGCGGCGCTTTCGGCTTTGGCAAATGGTGCGCCTTTCATCGCCGCGTCCCCCACGGCTGGGCCGTCATCACTGGCGGGACCGGCTTGTCGCTTGCCAGGAGCGCCACCGGCAGCGGCGAGCGAACTGGCCATGGCGACTTCGTCACCGGCAACTGCACCGCCCCCCGTGGCGGGGCCAGCTGCTCCGCCGGCCAGCTTACTCGTCTCCGTCCCCTTTGCTTCCAGCGGTGCGCCGGAAGGGGAGCCGCTCGATGCGGGAGCGCCGGCGATTTGAATGGTCTCGGCCGCGGAACTGGCGGCGAATGTGGGGCCAGTTGCCGCCTTGGAGGGGGAGGATGTTCCGCCGCCAATGGCCGGCGAACCGGGAGCCGCCTCAGACGCTTCCGCGCGAGCCACCGCCACTGCCCCCGGTGCCGATGCGCCGCCGCTGCCAACTTCCCCCGCGGGCGCGGCTGCGGCTGACGGAACTCCACCAGCGGCCGCGCCGCCGGCGAGATTCTGCCGGGCAGCAGCAGTATCCACGGCGGCCACCTCCACCTTCGGAGCGCCGCCGTCGCCACCGGCCCCCATGGGCGAAGCAACGATGTCCGCCTTGATGGGGCCCGCCATCGCCAGTTCGGGAGCACCCCCAGCCGCTGAGCGAGCCAGACGGCGGGCCTTCTCTTCTTCATCTTCCACGCTCGGCTGGCCGGCACTCGCCCCCCCCGCGCTCCCCTCGGCGGCATCAGCCCGGCTGACGTCGCTTTTGGCCAGAATCGTGGCCGCATTAGCAGCGGCAAGTGGCCCAGTTTCTTGGGAGGACGAAGGACCGCCGGTGACGGAAGCGCCACCAGCGAGTGTGCGGGCCGCATTCGTTTGGGCTGCGTCAATCGAAGGAGTCGCTCCACCGGCTTCACCCGCGGGAGCGGCCACGGAGGCATCCACCTTCGCGCTGGCCAACGACATCAGCGGGGCTCCGCCGGCGGGAGTGCGGCGTGCGTTTTCCGCCGCCTGCGTTTCAAAATTCATTTGCGGCTGGCCGCCACCGGCGGCGCGGCCCCCGCCGGTTTCAGCCACAACCTGCGTGGGACCAAGATCCACATCCGAAACTCCCTTGGGAGCAGTGACTTGTCCCGGAGCAGCAGCCGCATCCGCTCGCGAAATGCTGGCGCTCGCGCTCGCGGCAATTTCGGCCACATTCTGCGATCCCGGTGCCGTGGCGACCGCGCCGGTCTCCGCCTGCAGCGTGGAGCTCGGCATCGCCGACTGGGCCCGGCTGCGGGCGATTTGAGCGGGAGCGCTAGGCGAAAGGGCATCGCCGGGAGCCGCTTCCTGCGTGGCCTCGGCACGGCGGGCCGCGCCGGAGGCGACCAGTGCCGGGCTATCTCCGCCAGGGGCCGCGCGATCAACGTTTGGCGAACTGCCGACTCCCGCGGTGCCGCCGGTGGCCCGGGTCAAAGCCATCTTCGACGGCTGAGCGGATTGACTCGCGGCGTTTGAAGCCGCGACCGCCGAGGCGGGGCTGTCAACGCTGGAGGGGGAAGTCGCCGCTGGTGCGGCCATGGTTGCGCGGGACGGGGTTCCCGATGCGGCAAGCTGCGGATTGAGCGTGGGGACCGCGCTGGACTGTGCCCGGGCTGCGCTCGCCGCCGGAGCGACCGTGGTGGCACTGCTGGCGGATTGCGCCGCCAAGGTCGGCTGGGTCATGCTGGCGGCGCTCGTTGCGGCGGTTTGACGCGATACGCTTGAGGACGAGGGACTGGGTACGCCACTTTGCGCGGTCTGGGGACCGCTATTGGTCGGAACATCAGCCGCCGTTGTCACCACGTTGGCCACGCCGCTCTTCGTGCTGCGGGTAGAGGCCGTGGAAGGAGAAGGTGTTGCCGCGGGAGACTCCGCCGGCGAATCCGTCTGGGAAGTGGCCCGCCGCGTGGCACTGGGGCTGGTCACCGCCATCGGGGTCGTGGCCGCGACCTGGGCCGGTGCGGGCTCTCCCGCCGAAGTCGCTGTCTGCGGAGCCGCCGTCGCCTGGCGGCGCGTGGCTGTGCTGGCCGCGGCCAACTCCGCTGCCGACGCAGCCGAAGTGCTGGGGGCGGTAACAGCCGGCTCGATTTTGGTGGCACTGAGGATGCTAGGCGCGCCGGTCTTCCGCGTCAGCGTGGCCATCGCCGCCGGATTGGCCTGCGCGGTGGGATTCTCCTTCGCTTCGGTACGGGCGACCTTAGCGCCCGACTCCTGAGGTCTGACGGTGCTGGGTGTTGTAGATGGAGTCTCCGAGGACTTGGCCGCGGTCACTTGCGCGGTTGCCCGTTCCACACGACTGGCCTGCGGCGAAATCTCCGTCGCGGTGGAAGTTGCCGAGGCAGTCGCTTGCGGCTGCGCCGCCTGGGCGGTCGTTGCTACATCCGGGCGGGTTGTGGCGCGGGGCTGACGCGTGGGGGTCGAAGCGGGATTCTGCGCGATGGTGGGGGAAGTCTCCGCAGGAAGCTCTCGCTTGGTGGGAGTCGGATCAGGCTTCGTCGAAACTTCGGGGGTCGGCTCCGTCATCGCGCGGGCGATTTCCGGACTGGCGGTTGTCTTCTTGGTGGACTGTGTATTGGCAGGGGCGAGAGCCGTCGCGTCGGCCTGCTTGGCGGTCGGGGGTGTTTCGGCGGCGGCTACCTGCGAGCGCGGCGTTTCCGTCGGCGTGGCAACCTGCTTCTTGAGCGTTGGCGTGGCCGAAGTTTCCGCCACTTTGCTTTCCTGCGTCTGCCGCTTGGCAAGCTGGGTCGTTGCCGCCTGAGCCGTGGTCGTCGGCTCCTGCATGGCTGCGGTGGCGGTCGATTCGGTCGCCTGCCGCTCGACTTTGGCGGTGGTCGGCTTGGCCTCGACGCCGGCGACCTTGGTCGGCTCCTTCGTCTCGGTCTTGATTAACTCGCTGACCTTCATTTCTGAAGGACGCGTTTGCTTGCTCAGTTTGGATGCCTGGTCCGCCTGGCGAGGAGCGGATTCGTTGGGCTGCTGACGGCGGACGATGTTGGGCTCAGTCGTGGGGACCGATTCCGGCACCGGAATCGGCTGCGAGGGAGCCTGCGGCTGCTCGGGCTTGGTTTCCTGGCGGGTGATCTGCTCCGGCTGGGGTTTGGGCTCGGGAGTTTTCGTTTCGACCGGCTTCTCAAAATCCTGCTTGGGACGGTCTTGTTCGGGAACCATTTGGTGGTCGCGATATTCCTGCACAAACTTTGGTGCCCGAGTTTCGATGATTTCCCTATCGGTCACCAAGTCATCGTCAAACAGGCCTTTGAGAATTGTTTCTTTGAGCTGCACCACCAGCGCCACGTGGATAATCGCCGCCAGCACAATCGAAAGCTGCATTGAGCGGCGGAGCCACTGTTGCTGAATGAAATGGAAGGCGACCATGAAGCCGACGACCAGCAGCGGAATGAGCACCAGATACGTGAGGGCATTTTCGTACCACGGAGCTTCGCGAAAACTCAAATAAGCGGCCGACACCCCCATCGAAAACGCACCGAGCACCACGAGCGCAATTTGCACGGGCCAAATTTTCTCGTCGAAATAATCGCCCCGCCTGGCGGGGACTTTGCGAATGATGCGGCGGAGTTTGGCCATGGCTATTCCTTGCGCTCGCTATCCATGACAGCGGAGTAGTCGTGAATTCCTGCCTGGTTGCAGAGGTACTGCGCCCGGGCGACGAACTTCCAGGGGGCCCGTTCATCCGCCCGAATCCGAACGGCTTGCTGCGTGGGATTGTTGACCGCCGAATCCACCAGCAGCTTGCCGAGTTCCTGCTCGGTCAAAGCCTGGCTGCGGACAAAGTACCGACCGTCCTTGTCGATACTGACAAAAATCTCCGTTGGCTTGGCGGTCAAGGGCATCGCCTCGCTCCCGGCGGGAAGTTGCACGGGCAAATCCCGCTCTTCCTTGGCGAAGTTGGTGATCACCATGAAAAAGATCAGCAGGTTGAACACCATGTCGATCATGGGAGTCAAATCGAGCAACCCGCTCGCTTTTCCCTTGTTGAGTTGGATGGCCATGGTGTTCTCCAAAGTAGTCCTCACACTCCGTGTGAGGACATGCCAGCACACGGAGTGTGCTGGCTACGAATGCGAAACTATCTCGGCACTGCCACAGCCGATTTTTCTTCCACGGAGCCGTTGTCGTCCGCACCCTGCCGGCTGAAGCGGACTCGTCCTTCGTAACGCTCGAGCT
>CAYUJE010000342.1:0-6618 GCA_964444865.1 uncultured Pirellulaceae bacterium
GACTTCCGCCTCACCGACGCCCACGGATAGACCAGGCCTTTCCAACCAGCGACCTATACCCGCGTGTATATCGCAGACGCTCATACACCCTACTTCAGATCCCTAACCCAGCTTCACCGTGGAAAAAATCCAGATCATCGGCATCGGAGATGACGGCTTGGAAGGGCTGACCGCGGCGGCGCGGCAGCTCATTGACAAAGCGGAGTTGATTCTGGGAGCCAAGCCGACACTGGCAGCGGCCAGTAAGTCGGCGGCGGAGAAAGTGGAGGTGGCAGGCGACCTGGAGGGGATCATCCGCCGTATCGAAGCCGCCAAGGGAAAGCGGATTGTCCTCCTCACCACAGGAGACCCGATGTTCTACGGCACCGCGCGCTTCCTTTGCGACCGGTTGGGGAAGGAGCGGTTCGAAGTCACGCCGCACGTCAGCAGTATGCAGCTCGCTTTCGCCCGCGTGAAGGAAAGCTGGGACGAAGCCTACCTCACTAACCTCGCCACTCAGCCTCTCGACCGAGTGGCGGAAAAGGCCCGCACGGCAGCCAAGGTCGGCCTGTTTACTACGGAAGCGATTCCGCCGGCCCAGGTCGCCAAAGCCCTGCTCGAGCGTCGCATCGATTATTTCACCGCCTACGTCTGCGAAAATCTGGGATCTCCCGATGAATGCGTCACACAAGGGGAGCTGGCAGAAGTCGCAGCCCTGGAGTTCTCGCCGCTCAACGTGATGATCCTCGTTCGCAAGCCGGATTTGCCGGATCGCCCTAGCGCGATGGCCGGCCGGCGGCTGTTCGGCAATCCGGACGAGGCCTTTTTGCAGTCACATCCCAAGCGGGGACTGCTCACACCGGCCGAAGTCCGCTGCATCGCACTGGCCGAAATGGATTTGGGGTCTACGAGCGTCGTCTGGGATATCGGGGCCGGCAGCGGCAGCGTGGCAATTGAAGCCGCGCAGATTGCCGGCGGCGGCAAAGTCTTCGCGATTGAAATGGACCCCGAAGACTACGCCCTAATCTCGTCAAACGCGGAAGCCTTTGGCGTGAGCAATTTAGTTCCTGTCCTGGGAAAAGCACCGGAAGCCTGGTCAGGCCTTCCCGCCCCCGACGCCGTTTTCGTCGGCGGCACCGGCCGGCAAGTGAGCCACATTGTAGAACAAGCCTTTGATCAGCTCCGCCCGGGCGGTCGCCTGATGGCCAACGTCGGCAGCATCGACAACCTGGCTGCGGTCCGCGGAGTCCTCGTCGCCAAGGCTGGCGATGCCAAGGTCTGGATGATCAACCTCGCCCGTGGCAACGACCAGTTCGATCAGCTCCGGTTTGAATCGATGAGCCCGACGTTCCTGGTTGCCGCTGTGAAACCCAAGTAACGAAGTCCTTGTAACGACGCTCTGCGACACTTCCCTGGAGAGACTCAGAGTGTTTCAGACGTGCGTTTCCGCGCCGAGCGCGGGAACGAGGAAAAAGTGGATTCTTGTGAAACTCTCTAGATTTTCCATCGCTGTTACCCTGGCCATTGCCGTCGGATGCTCCACGGGGGCGGAAGTGAGTTTCCGCGAAGATATCGCCCCAATTTTTGAGCAGCGATGCCTCAGTTGCCATAACGAAGCGGAAAAAAAGGGGGGACTGTCGCTCCAAACGGAAAAGGGGGCTTTGGCGGGTGGTGAAAATGGAATTGCCATTATGCGTGGCAAGCCCGCGGAGAGTCTGCTGCTGGACTATATCAGCGGGGACAAGCCGGAGATGCCGAAAAAGGGGCCGCCCCTAACAAAGAAGGAAGTGGCCCTCGTCCGCAGTTGGATTACTGCCGGCGCAAAATGGCCCGCGAATTTAGCGTTATTGGACAAGGCGGTTGCCGATTCCAACTGGTGGTCCCTTCAGCCGCTCGTCCGCCCGCCGTTGCCGAAACTTGCGGTGGAAGACGAGCAGCGTCTTCGCACACCCATCGATGCGTTTATCCTGGCCAAGCTTCGCGAGAAGCAGCTTGCGCTCTCTCCCGAAGCCGACAAGCGAACGCTCCTCCGCCGACTTTATCTCGACATCATCGGTCTGCCGCCGACACCGGAGGAAACCAGCCAGTTTCTCAGCGACGAGGATCCGCGAGCCTTTGAAAAACTGGTGGATAAACTGCTTGATTCTCCCCACTATGGCGAACGCTGGGCGCGGCATTGGCTCGATGTGGTCCATTACGCCGACACCCACGGCTATGACAAAGACAAGCTGCGGCCCAATGCCTGGCCCTACCGCGACTACGTCATCCGCTCACTGAACCAGGACAAGCCTTACGGCCAATTTGTACGAGAACAACTGGCGGGGGATGTGCTCTATCCGAGCACTGCGGATGGGATCGCGGCTCTTGGCTTCATTGCGGCGGGACCGTGGGATTTTGTCGGCCATGCGGAGGTGCCAGAAACGAAGATCGATGGCATGGCGGCCCGCAACCTCGACCGGGACGACATGGTGACAGCCACGATGGTGGCCTTCTGCAGCACCACGGTGCAGTGCGCCCGATGCCACAACCACAAATTCGACCCCGTCAGCATGGAGGACTACTACAGCCTGCAATCTGTCTTTGCCGCGCTCGACCGAGCGGACAGGCCGTATGAGCCAGATCCTGCCGTCGCTAAGCAGCGCCAGGAATTCGCCGCGAAGCTGGCGAGCCTGCAGAAGAAAAAGCTTCTCGTGGACGCCAAGGTTCGCGCCGCAGCCGGCGAGGAGCTGATTGCGATTGAAACCCGCCTGGCGGAGATTGCCAAGATTCCCCCCGAGGGAGAAAAGCCCGAGTATGGCTACCACAGTAACATTGAACCGCGGCAAGACGTGGTGAAGTGGGTGCAAGTTGATTTGGGAAAAAGCACAGCCCTGGAACGGCTGATTTATGTTGGCTGCCACGATGCCTTCAATAATATTGGGGCGGGATTTGGCTTCCCGGTCCGGTTCAAGATCGAAGCCTCAAATGATGAGCAGTTTGCCGCGGGCGTGGTGACTTTGGCGGACCATACGAAGGCCGATGTTGCCAATCCAGGGGTCGTGCCGCAAACCGCTATCGCGCCGAAGGGAACATCCGCTCGCTACATACGTGTCACGGCTAGCAAGCTGGCTCCGCGTGACAAGGACTTTATCCTCGCTCTCGGCGAACTCATGGTCCTTGCCCCCAGTGGTGAAAATCTGGCGGCCGGCAAGCCGGTCACTTCGCTCGACTCAATCGAAGCCCCCCCCCGTTGGAGCCGAAAAAATCTGGTGGATGGATATTACTACGGAATCAAATCGGCCTCGGCAGACGAGCTACTCAAGCTCACCGAACGGCGTCAGGCCATTCTCAGCAAAGCCCTCTCGCCACAACTGATGGCGGAGCTTGAGGACATCACCAAGGCCACGAAGGAGGCGGAACAGAGTCTCGCCGCCTTACCGCCTCAACAACTCGTCTACGCGGGCACCATTCACACCGGCAGTGGCATGTTTGCGGGAACCGGGGCCACGGGTGGCAAGCCGCGAGAGATTCGTGTTCTGCTCCGAGGAGATATCCAGCGGCCCGACAAGGTCGTGGGCCCCGGTGCAATCCCCATCATGGAAGGGGTCGATTCACGCTTTTCGCTGCCGCCGGATCACAAGGAGGGTGACCGGCGAGCTGCTCTCGCACAGTGGGTCACTCACGAGAAAAACCCACTCACCTGGCGGTCGATCGTCAACCGGGTCTGGCAATATCACTTTGGCCGCGGATTGGTTGACACCTCCGGCGATTTTGGCCGGATGGGCCAGCTGCCAACGCATCCGGAATTGCTCGATTGGCTGGCGGTGGAATTTCGGGACGGCGGTCAGTCGCTGAAGAAGTTGCATCGGCTCATCCTGCTTTCCAGCACTTACCGTCAAAGCTCCGCCCACAATGACGACTTCGCCAAAATCGACGCCAGTAATCAATTCCGTTGGCGGGCCAATCGCCGCCGTCTCGATGCCGAGTCGCTCCGCGATGCTACCCTTGCCGTGGCCGGCAAGCTGAATCCAACGATGGGAGGGCCCGGTTACTGGGACTTCGTCCTGGAGAAGCCGGAGCACTCACCGCATTATGAGTACGACAAGATGGATCCTGACGACCCCAAGACCCATCGTCGCAGCATTTATCGCTTCATCGTCCGCTCCGCCCCAGACCCCTTCATGGAATGCCTTGATTGCGCCGACCCATCGCAGATTGTGAATAGGAGAAACGTAACTCAAAACGCCCTTTCGGCCCTCGCTCTCCTCAATAACAAATTCATGCTCCGGATGAGCGAGCATTTTGCCGCCCGCGTGGATGCCTCCGCCAAAACACCCGCGGAAAAAATCACCGCCGCCTTCCGCCTCACCCTCAGCCGCGATCCGACCGCGGAGGAGTTGAGCGAGTTAACCGCCTATGCGGAGAAATATGGAATGGCGAACACCTGCCGGGTGATTTTGAACCTGAATGAATTCCTGTTTGTGGATTGAGGAATATCGATGATTCACCAGCCAAAGAAATCCGTACTCAGTGCTGAGTTCCCTCTCTCCCGTCGCGCCCTCCTCGCCTCCCTGGGCCAAGGCTTCGGCTCCCTCGCACTTGCATCGCTACTTGGTAAGGATTTAGCTGCCGACGAGAATTCCAGTTCCAAAAACTCTCCGCCTCTCCCTCTCTCCGCCTCTCCTTCTCCCACCCGCGTCCTCCACCACCCCGCCAAAGCCAAGCGGGTCGTGCAGCTCTTCATGTCCGGTGCCGCCAGCCATGTAGACCTGTGGGATTACAAACCGGTGCTGGAAAAAAAGCATGGCCAGCCGTCGGATTTTGGCGAGAAGGTCGAGGTCTTTCAAAACGGCCTCGGCCCTTGGCTCAAATCACCTTGGAAATGGCAGCAGTATGGCAAGTCCGGAAAGTACCTCAGCGAAATCACCGCGCCGCTGGGCACATGCGTCGATGACATCGCCTTTGTTCACAACATGGTCGGCAAGACGGGGGTCCACAGCCAGGCGACCCTTCTCCAAGCCACCGGTTTTCAAACGCCGGGTTTTCCGGGAATGGGAGCATGGGTCAGCTACGGCCTGGGAAGCCTGAACGATAATCTCCCCACGTTCGTTGTCCTGCCGGACCATCGCGGCTTTGGGCCGAGCGGGCCCAAGAACTGGGGCTCAGCATTTCTTCCCGCTCAGCATCAGGGGACCATTATCCGCCCCGGCACCGCCAACCCCATCGCCGATCTGTTTCCCAACGGCGGCAAATTCATTACGAAGGATTCCGAGGCCGCGGCGTTGTCGCTGATGAAGAAGTTCAACAAGCAGCACGAATTGGCCCGCCCCGGCGATGACCGGCTGGAGGCCCGCATCAAAAGCTACGAATTGGCCGCCCAGATGCAGCTTTCCGCGCCGGAAGCCCTGGACCTTTCCGGCGAGCCGGCTCACATCCTGAAACTCTACGGCCTGGACCACGGCAAATCGGCCTTCGACAAGGAAATCAACGAGATCGAAGAGACCGATTACTTTGGCCGCAAGTGCCTGGTTGCTCGCCGGTTGCTGGAACGGGGCGTTCGCTTTGTACAAATCTGGTCCGGCTGCGACAACGGCTTTCCTCGCCGCAATTGGGATTCGCACGAGGAACTCCACCGCGACCACGGCCCGCTCGCTCTCGGCATGTCACGCGGAGCAGCCGCCCTCATCGCCGACCTGCGGCAGCGGGGGCTGCTCGAAGACACCCTCGTCCTCTGGACCACCGAATTCGGCCGCATGCCTTGCAGCCAAGGCCCCAACGGCCGGGACCACAACCCGTTCGTCTTCACCAACTGGCTTTGCGGCGGCGGCATCAAGGGGGGCATTAGCCACGGCCCCAGCGACGAATGGGGCTTTCGGCCCCTGGACCGCGATAATCCCACCCAAGTTTACGACATCCACGCTACGATCCTGCATCTGCTGGGCATCGACCACACCCGCCTCACCTTCCGCACCAGCGGCATCGACCGCCGCCTGACTGACGTGCATGGGCATGTGATCCAGGAATTGCTGGCCTAAGTGGGCGGGCTTCCAGCCGGCCCTGTACTACTTAGCCGCAAAGTCCCCGCAGACGCTAATCCAAGCCACGATATGGGCTTCAATTCGGCAAAATCATCGCCGGGACTCCCCCTTTGCGTTGATTCCTTTCCCAGGCTTGCTATACTCTCCAACTTGCTTAAGAATCCCTCTCCTCTTCCTTTCACCGTGTTTTGACCTTGGAGTGACCTCGATGGATAAGCCCGAATCGTCGGATAGTCAGAAGCAAATTCTGTTTTGGGGCTGCTTTATCGCGCTCATCACCACGGCTTTTGCGTTCGTGGGACGCATGTTTCTTATCGATGTCTGGAAAGCGGACTTCGGACTGGATGAAGCCCAGGCGGGTCGTCTCAGCGGCATCGGCATCTGGCCGTTTGCTTTCAGCATTATCTTGTTCAGCCTCTTTATTGATCAGATCGGCTACAAGACGGCGATGATCTTTGCTTTCGTCGGCCATATCGTCTGGACCATCATGGCGGTCTCCGCCTATTTCGTCTCCGACAAAGCGACCGGCTTTCAACTTCTCTATTGGGGCAGCCTTGTTTGCGCCCTGGGCAACGGTGCCGTGGAAGCATTCATCAATCCCGTCGTCGCGACGATGTTCAGC
>CAYUJE010000343.1:0-6576 GCA_964444865.1 uncultured Pirellulaceae bacterium
GGTGAGCTGCACGCGGTTGGAAAAATTTTTGGTCAGGTTCTTGCGAATCAGGTTATCGATTGGCAGCGGGCCGGGAAAAGGGACATCATCAATTTCAGCGGCGGCATCGACATACCGGAAAACGTAGTCCAGATTCCAAGTGTCACCGATGTTATAGCCCAGCCGTCCGCTGATCGTGCCGTTGTTGTAGCTGTCGTGCTCGGTGTTCCCATTTCGGACGCTGGCCGCGGAAATGCCGCCGGTGCTGAGAAACGCGCCGGTCACGGAATAATAGGCCCGGTCATTACCGCCGCTAACATTCAGGCCGGTCTGCCCCGTATTGAAGCTTCCCCCCATCGCGGAGGCCCGGATGGAAAGCGGCCCTTCGCCCCGTTTGGTGATAATGTTTACCACGCCGCCGATGGCGTCGCTCCCATAGACCATGCTCTGCGGGCCGCGGAGAACCTCGATCCGCTCGATGTTATCCACCGTCATATTGGAAAAATCATACGAGCGCGATGCATTGCTCGGATCGTTGAGCGAAATGCCGTCGAGCAGCACTTTGGTATGGGCCGAATTGCCGCCGCGGAGAAACAGGGAAGTCACTCCGCCGGGGCCCCCTTGGCGCACGACATCGACGCCGAGCTGCCCGCGGAGAACTTCGGCCACGGTGTTCTGCCCGCCGCGGCGGATCTGTTCCTGGTCGATGACGGTGATCGAACTGCCGCTTTCGCTGGCCGGTGTGGCGTTGCGATTGGGGGAGACGACGGTGTCCCCTTCCAAGGGCTCCGCGGGGAAGTTGCCGATCCGCCCCGGAACAATCGTCGGGGGAAGTTCCGGAACGGTCTCTTCTTCCGGTTGATTAATGAGGCGAAAGCTGGCGGGCTGCGCTTCCGTCTCTTCTTCGGTTTCAACGATTGGTGCTTCGCCCGTTTCCTGCGCCGACAGCAGAGTCGTGAAACCGTTTGCCAAGAAAACGGCTGCGGTCAGGAACAGGGGAATGGCAAAGCCCGTCGTACTTGGGGTACAACGTGCGCGCGAAAGAGCACTGTTCACGAAAACTCCTTTTCCCTCCCACGGGGAATGGTTGGAGGGGGTCGGGAAGGGTGCTCGCCGCAACAGCTGCGCATGGCCTGTCACGTCGCGCGAAAACTCTTCCCGACCCCGTCGGTGGCGATGCTTTCGGACCAGATATCCTGGCTTGGGGTCGTTCTACTTGCCTGCCTTCCCGGCTTCCGGCCAGTGGCATTGTGTGGCGTTCGTCACCCTTACAGTCGCGGGGCGGCGGGAGCTTTGCACTCCACTTCCCTGAAATCCAAAAGAGTCAAGGGTCCGCTAGCACTGCCGCGAACTTGCGCGGCACCACCAGCGGCCTATCCGATTACATCGGCACTGCGGGATGTGCGGATGATAGGGATTTACGAAAAAAGCCCAGCGCGGGAGCACTGGGCTGGGGAGAGGCCACATGATTTTCGCAGGGATTAGTAATCGCCGGCTTGGATGGGAGTGATTTGCCAGTTCGGATAGGGCATGCCGGGATTGTTGTTTTGATCCGGATCCAGCGTCCGGCGGCCGTTGCTCGTCATCAGTCGGCAATAGATGTCATACCGAATACTATCGGCAACAAACCTGGTCGAACCATCCGCCATCACCACCATAAAACCGTTGGGATGAAAACTGCTGGGACGGGCATGGTTCGCATCCAGCGGCGGTGGGGCAGCCGTGGGAAGGTCCCGATTGAGCCCGACGATGGGGGTCGTCGTCGGAAGCCAAACGATGCCGAAGTAGAATTCGTGCCGCAAGCTCGTGGGAGTGTTGGTGTTATCCACCGGCAAAGTTCCGATGTCCACTCGCCAGGTCGTGAGATTGACGTTTTCGGCCAGCATGATCGTATTGGTAGTGCCATCACCATTGGTCACATCGGCGAGCGAAGCTTGCTCGATTCGGCGACCGGGGGTGAAGGTCACACGATCGGCAAACAGGCCATTACTGACGTAGTCCAGCGGAAAGTTGGTCCCCAAACTTCCCGCACTATCCGGAGCATAATTCATGCGCCCGGCGTTGCAGGCGTAAGAGAGTCCGTACTGCGAACCGCCAAAACTATCGCCGAAGTCATCGGTCGGGCACTTGAACAAGGGAAGGTTGAAATTCAGTGCGGCTATCGAGAGATCGTTGGAATTTCCACCACTCGCTTCAAATTGATCCATCAACCTCGCGGAATTGGCGTCCATCGCGGGAAGCAAGGCATTGATCCAGGAATAGATGCGTGCATTATTTGCTGACGCCGCTGCCGTGCTGAAATACCGGGACGCAGGAAGCGTCTGTTTGCTGGCTTCGTGATCAATCACCGCGGCTCCCAACTGACGCAGGTTAGCGGAGCATTGCGCCTGCCGGGCCCTTTCCCGGGCGATGCCAATGGCGGGTAGCAAAAGGGCGGCCAGCACCCCAATGATCGAAATGACCACGAGCAGTTCAACGAGCGTAAAGCCTCTGTTTTTTCGGAGCGACATAAGCGTCTCCAGTCCCCAATGATATTGTTCCGTTGGTCCGGCGAACGCCGGCACTCTGATGACACAGTCTGTAGTGTGGCACTTCGGGCCGCTATTGTCGAGAGTTTTATGCGGATTTTTTGTGAAGGGGGTGGTGTTCCGTCGTAGGACGGCCTTCCCAGGCCGTCTTGGAGCTGGGAAGCACGTCTTACAAGATTTTGCGACCTAAACTTCCCCGTATGCTGCGCGCTGCTCAAATCCCCCCCGGTCGGCTGTTTTGGCGACGAGTTTTTGTTGCCCCGGTCTGCCTCTGCGCGGTGGCCGCCCTGCACCTCTATCGCGTAAGTGCTTGCAGCCAAACACCTTGGAAAGGGGGCGGCTTTGGGATGTTCTCGACTGTCCAGAGCGAGGACAGCCGCTTCGTCCGCGCTTGGAAGGTCGACGAACCCGCCCCGACACCACTGGCCATCCCCAAACACCTCTCCCGCGAAGAGTTGCGCGCCCGAGCAGCCCCGACGCCGGAACGTTTGACCCGCCTGGCCGGCCTGCTGGCCGAAAGCGAGCAATCGCCTGTCGCACTCCAAATCTGGCAATACAAATTCGACGCCGCGACCGGAAAGCTGGTAGCGAAGCTGCGGGCCGAAGCGAATGCGACATCAACAGCCAGCGGAGGGACGCCATGAACGCCTTGGCCCTCTCGCCGCTGCGGCGACTAAGCAGCCTTCCCTGGAAGTTGCCGGCGCTCGCTCCCCTGCGCGTGCTCCCCGCTCTCACCATGCTTTTGCTGCTGGTGAACACGGCTGACAACGGCCTGCTCTTCACACCGCTGGCCGCCTGGTTTGCCTTGGGAACGGCGCTGCCGCGGCTCTTGCGGACTTCGTTCTTCTGGTATGTGACGGCCACCGTTTTGGGGACCGCGGTCTGGTTCACATGGGAGTCGGCCGACAACCATCGCTACTTGTTTGTTTACTGGACTCTCGCCCTCTGCTCCACCCTCGCGCTCCCCCGCAACGAACAAACGCTCGCGCTGGCCCTCACCAGTCGCTGGCTGCTCGGCTTGTGCATGCTGCTGGCTGTGGCATGGAAAATCGCCAGCCCCGATTATTTCAGCGGCACCTTCTTTCACTTTGAGCTCTTGGCGGATGAACGGTTCGCGCACTTCTCCTCCTGGACGTGCGGACTGTCGCTGGAGCAACTGGCCGAGAATCGCGCTCTGCGGCAAGCACTGACGGCAGGCTATTTGCAAGGGAATTCGCTCAGCGAAGTGCCGCTTCACGGAACAGCGAACGTGGCAAGCATCGCGCAGTTACTCACCTGGTGGACGCTCGGCATCGAATTGCTGCTTGCGGTGCTCTTCCTCGCCGCGGCCACATTCATCCGTCGACCACGCCTGGTTTTGGCGGCAAGTCTCGCGCTGCTCGTCTTCGCCATTACCACCTATGCCGTCGCCCCCGTCCGCGGCTTCGGCGGAATCCTGATGCTGCTGGGGCTGGCCCAATGCGAGGGGGAACAGAAAAAACTTCGCTACGCCTTCCTCCTGGCGTTTGCGGTAATTCAACTCTCCCCATTACCGCTCATGGACCTCCTCGCGCTCATCAGATAATCTGACTCCTGTCCCCTGCCCCCCTGTCCCCTGACTCCTGCCCCCTCCCCCCATGTCTCGCCTCCTCGACCGCTTCCTCCGCTACGTGCGAATCGACACCACCGCCAGCGAATCCTCGGGGTCTTACCCCAGCTCACCCGGACAGCTTGTCCTGGGAAAGCTGCTGGCTGAGGAATTGCGGCAGATGGGGGCGGCCGATGTGGAGCACGATGAGCATGGCCTGGTGTGGGCCACCGTTCCGGCAACCAACGGCAATTTGAAGCCAGTCGTCGCCTTTAATGCCCATGTCGATACCTCGCCGGAAACTACCGGCAAGAATGTCCAGCCGCAGGTGATTCCGAATTATGCCGGCGGAGACATTGTGCTTCCCGCCGACCGGACCAAGGTCATCCGCCTGACGGAGAATCCGGAACTCGCCGGCCTGATTGGCAAGACGCTGATCACCACCGACGGTACCACACTCCTTGGTTCCGATGACAAGTCGGGCGTGGCGGTGATTATGGAGATGGCGAACCATCTGCTAGAGCATCCGGAGATTCCGCACGGCCCGATTCGCGTTCTGTTCACCTGCGACGAAGAGATTGGCCACGGGATTGACCATGTGGACCTCGGCAAACTGAGGGCGGATGTCTGCTATACGCTCGACGGGGGTGGACATGCGGAAATTGATACCGAAACCTTCTCCGCCGACCTCGCGGTCATCACCGTTCAAGGAATCAACATTCATCCTTCCATCGGCAAAGGCCGGCTGGTGAATGCCCTGCGAGCGGCGGGGACTTTGCTCGACCGCATTCCGCGAGAAGGGATGTCCCCCGAGACCACCGACGGTCGGCAGGGGTTCATGCACCCTTACACCGTGGAAGGGGGCGTGGCCGAAGTGAAAATCAAATGCCTGCTGCGGGACTTTAACACGGCAGCCCTTGTCACCAAAGCCGAGCTGCTTCGCACTCTGGCGGCTCAGGCGGAACAGGAACACCCCGGCACCAAGATCGAAGTAAAAGTAATCAAGCAGTACCGCAACCTGGGGGACGGCCTGGCCAAGGAACCCCGAGCAGTGGCCTTCGCTCAGGAAGCTCATCGTCGTCTGGGGCGGCAGGAAAAGCTGTCCATCATCCGAGGCGGCACCGACGGCAGCCAACTGACCGAGCGGGGCCTCCCCACCCCCAACCTATCGACCGGCGAGCACAACCCACATTCTCCCCTGGAATGGACCTGCCTGGAGGAAATGGACGAAGCCTGCCAAGTGCTGGTGGAATTGGTGCAGGTCTGGGGGGAGGTAACCAAATAATTCCGAGACATTAACGAATTGACAGGTAAGTTGGTTTTGGTACGCTTACGCGTGCCTCTCGGGCTATATCTTCGACCAAATTCATGGAGTGTGCATCATGCCGCAAGGAAAAGAAGTCTTTTTGGGACTGAACCAGACCGGGGTGATCGTTGCGATCGTTTTGTTCTTCGTTTGCTTTCCTCTTTGCTGGCTGCCGTTGGTGATCGATTCGATGAAGTCGGATCCCAACGCGAAATAGCGTCAGCACTTGGGTCTTGAAAATGTCCTTGGAAACGGCAGTCACGTCCGTCGCGTGTTCCCCTGCGCACAAGTCGCAGGAGCTGCCTGCTGCGTCACCGCGTTTGCAGCAACTCTGGCTGCTGACGCTGCGAACGCTGTTTCTGGTCATGCTGGCGATTTATGTCAGTTGGAACTTGTACTGGCTTGTACAACTGCGAATTGCTCCATCCCTATTTCAGACTTTGACGGGACTGCCTTGCCCCACGACAGGCTGCACCCGCAGCTTCTTCGCCCTCGTTCGCGGCGACTGGCAAGAATCACTTCGATTCAATGCGCTCTTGATTCCTATTTGCGTGCTCACGATGGCTTCGGTCCTGCAACTAGTTAGTCAACTGGTGAATCGGCATAAGCTGGCACTTTCTCGTGCGCTGGTGGTTTTGTGGGCCGTCATTCTGCCACTGGCCTGGGTTCTCAAGCTGGCGAGCGACCCCCACTATTGGTAGCCGCTTGCTGTTGGACGAATTGAGCCTCGCGAATACAATCGCGAACCTCAACTGCACTTCCGCGCGTCAAGGATGACGTACCATGTCTGCAACTCCTGCTAGCATTCGATCGCCCCGGCTGCACGCTGCACTGCCGCTGGCTCGCCAGATTATTGAAGCGGAAGCACGCACCCTTCTGTCGCTGGCGGAATTGCTCTCGGACGAATTCTTGCGGGCCGTGAAGTTGCTGCATGGGGCCCAGGGAGCCGTCGTCGTCAGTGGCATGGGAAAGGCGGGGCATGTCGGGCAGAAGATTGCGGCCACTCTGTGCTCGACCGGTACCCGGAGCTACTTTCTCCATCCGGCGGAAGCCATTCACGGCGATTTAGGGCGGATTCACAAACAAGACATCGCCCTGGTCCTTTCCGCCAGTGGCGAGACCGAAGAAATTGTCCGGCTCATTCCGTCGCTCAAGTCGCTCGGGGCGGCATTGATTGCGGTGACCTGCAAGCCGGA
>CAYUJE010000344.1:0-6573 GCA_964444865.1 uncultured Pirellulaceae bacterium
TCATCCCCTTTAGGAGCACGTCTTCCACTTCCGGCGCGGTGCGGCTGACGAAAGTGGTTTCGTAGCCTCCTTCGCCGTAGGAGATTTTGGTGCCGATGTAGCCGCCGCCGTAGTCGCCGTAGCCGGCGGTGCAGAGTTCGCCGGCGGGGTGCAACTTCTGGGCGGCGAGTTGGTATTCAATGAAGATTTCTCCGGGCAGATGCAGCACGCGGCCCGTGCCGAGTTTGAGGCAGCCGAGAATGGTTTGGTGGCCGCCGTCGCAGCGGCGTTTGAAGGAGAGATCGCGGGCGGCGCGGATGCGTTCGCGCTCGAGAGCATCCTTGTTGGCCAGTGTTGCCAGGCACTTCTTTTCGTCAATGATGTCCCGCGCCGGCAGGACCACGCCGACCTGAGCCCAGCCGATGTCTTTGCCCGTGAGCGGCTGTTTGTGGGCAGCGGCGTTTTCAAAGGCGTCCTTCATGCCCTTCGCCATGCGCTGGGCGAGGATCATCCGCAGCGGAGGGGTGCCGTCGTTGTATTTGCCGGCCGTGATGTTGCCTCCGGCACCGTTAAAGTGGGCGTGGAACACGCCGGGCTGTTCCTTGTCGCGCAGGCCGCGGGCGAGGCCGGGAAAATCGGAACTGATGTTTCCTTGTCCGTAGTAACTCTGGGGATGCGTAGCGTAGTAGCTGAGCGTGGCCACCGGCTGGTCGCCGTTAAAGAAGGCAACGACGCGGCACATCGGGTCGATGGTTCCTTCCGGCTCGGCCCGGATTATCTCATCTTTGCAGGAACTGAAGCGGACATATTTCACCTTCCCATCCGGTCCCATCACGCGGCGATTCGAAGCGACTTCTTTCACTTCCGCCCTGCCGATGCCGTAATGCGTGATCGGTTGTTTCTTGGCGATGGCGGCTTGCACGGCCTCGGCGACACGTTCAATGGTCTTCCGAGCGAAATTTACGTCGTATTGCTTGCCCGAAAGTCCCACCTGCGAGAGCAATTCCTCAGCCGCCTCGTCGTAGCCCGGGGCATCATGCTGATGCAGGCAGTGGACGGCCACCCGATCCGCGGTGGTTCCCGCAGCTTTGGCCAGAGTTTCCCGCCAGCGGTCGTGACCGGTATTCCCAATGCCGACCCAATCGACCGCACAAAGCACAATCGGTTTTTCATCCCCGAACAGGACCACTCCTCGGGCAAACAGCGGGTCGTCGACGGCGTCGGCCACCGGCACCAGCCCATCGCACAGCGGAGCGCCGATGGGGGGAGTGACATCGACGCTGAACGTGGCGATGGTCGGCTCACCCGCGTGGGAGATATTGGAAAAGAGGGCCAGCAACAGAATTAGCAAGTTGTGTTTCATGAAATCCTCGGGGAAGCCGTTCGTATTAACCGCGGAGTACGCAGAGAGCGCGGAGTAAAGCAAGAGATAGAAAGAGAGGGCATTTCGGCCAGATTCCAATATCCGGCGTTAGGCTTTTCTCCGCTTTTCCTCTCCGCGACCTCCGCGTACTCCGCGGTTCATCCCTGGCAGTCTGATCGACGACAGTCTGTTCGTTTTACGGCAATGCTGCGGCAAATGAAACCGGCTGAAGCCGGTTACTACAAGCGGAGCTAGCTCCGGCGGTTTCCCGCCCTGTCCGCAATGCCGCCAGCCGCCTAAAATGCTTGGTTCGCCCCAAGGATGACAGGCCCCCCCGACCCACCAGCCGCAATGCCCGCTTCCGACATCGTTGTTCAAGGTGCCCGCGAGCATAATTTGCGGGATATCTCGCTCGTTTTGCCGCGCAATCAGCTGATTTGCCTCACCGGCGTCTCCGGCAGCGGCAAGAGCTCCCTGGCGTTCGACACGCTTTATGCCGAAGGGCAGCGGCGATATGTCGAAAGTCTGTCCAGCTATGCGCGCCAGTTTTTAGGGCAAATGCCCAAGCCGGATGTCGATTACATCGGCGGCTTGTCCCCCTCGATTTCCATTTCGCAGAAAGCGGCAGGGAACAATCCCCGTTCGACCGTCGGCACGGTGACGGAGATCTACGACTACCTCCGCGTTCTCTTCGCCCGCGTCGGCCAGGGGCATTGCCCCAAGTGCGATCGCGTCATCACCGCCCAGTCGCGGGACGAAATCCTCCACCGCATCCTGCAACTGCCCGCGGGGACCAAGTTTCATGTCCTGGCCCCACTCATCCGCCAGCAAAAGGGGGAATACAAAGACCTCTTCGAGGACCTGCTCAAACAAGGCTTTGTACGGGCTCGCGTGGACGGCACCATTCACCCGCTCAACGAAGAAATCACGCTCGACCGCCAGATGCGGCACGATATCGAAGTCGTCATCGACCGCCTGGTAATGAAAAGCGACCTCCGCCCGCGTCTGGCCGAAGCGGTGGAACTGGCGCTGCGGATGGGACAGGGGAATTTGATTATTGCGGAAGAACAGGCGAGCGGGGGGCGTCAGCCCCCTGATATTAGCGACGAGGACGATGAGGAGACGGAGAGACAGAGAGAAGGAGAGAAGGAGAGCGAGGAGAAGGAAGCAACGGCCATCGGCTCCTCCCGCAAAAAACGCCAAGCCGCTCGAGAAGGTGACGTTCTCTTCTCCGCCTCTTATGCCTGCACTCACTGCGGACTCTCGTTCGAACCCCCCAGTCCGCAGCTTTTCAGCTTCAATAGTCCGCAGGGGATGTGCCCGCAGTGCTCCGGCCTGGGGGAGATGTATTCCTTCGATCCCGCGCTCCTTATCCCCAACCCGCGGCTGTCGTTCAAAGAGGGGGCGATTGAGCTGGTCGGGCCGTGGCATGAGCTGGGCCGCTGGCGACGGCATATTCTGCAAGGGGTTGCGGACACGATGGAGCGGAAGCTCGGCCTGGACAAGGGGACGCTCCTTGATACTCCCTGGAATAAGCTCCCCGCCGACTTGCAAAAAATCTGGCTTTACGGCAGTGGCAGCGAACACATTACCTATACCTGGCGGTCCGGCAATTCGCCCATGATGTACGGCGGCCGGTTCGAAGGGCTCGTCCCGGAATACGACGGCAAGTACCGCGCCAGCAAAAGCGCCCCCCAGCAGCGCCAACTAGAACAGTACATGAGCCATGTTCGTTGCCCCGCCTGCGACGGCCAGCGCCTGCTCCCCCAAGCGCGCTCGGTTCGCATCACCGGCACCAGCCCGCGCTTTCGTGATCAGCCGGAGCGAACGCTTCCCGATGTTTGCCAACTCGCCATCAGCGAAGCGGCTGAGTTCTTCCAAGAACTGAAGCTCGACGAGACGCGAACGCTGATTGCCTCGGAAGTTCTGAAGGAAATCCGCACGCGGCTCGGCTTTCTCATCGATGTCGGCCTGGAATACCTCACGCTCGACCGGACCGCCCCCACGCTTTCCGGCGGCGAATCGCAGCGGATCCGCCTGGCGGGCCAAATCGGAAGCGGACTGGTCGGCGTCCTTTATATCCTGGACGAACCTTCCATCGGCCTGCATCCGCGCGATAACGACCGGCTCCTCTCCACGCTGCGCCGCCTGCGAGACATGGGAAATACCGTCATCGTCGTGGAGCATGACGAAGACACGATGTGGGCGGCGGACCAGATCATCGACTTTGGCCCCGGCCCCGGCGTTCGCGGCGGCGAACTTGTCGCCCAGGGTCCTCCCGGCACGATTATCAAAAACGAGCGGAGCGTTACCGGCCAGTATCTTTCCGGAGCGAAAGAAATCGCGATCCCCCAGCAGCGCAAGCCCGCGGGCGAGAAAACGCTGCGGATACTCGGCGCTACGCACAACAACCTGAAGAACGTCGATGTCGAAATTCCGCTCGGAGTTTTCGTTTGCGTCACTGGCGTTTCCGGCAGCGGAAAGAGTTCGCTCATTAACGACATTCTGGTCGAGGCCCTCCGCCGCGATTTGAACAAAGGGGAAGGAATTCCCGGTGCTCACAAGGCCATCGAAGGGCTCGACAATCTCGACAAGCTCATCGCCATCGATCAGACCCCCATCGGCCGCACCCCTCGCAGCAATCCCGGCACCTACATCAAAGTTTTTGACGACATTCGCGACCTCTACTCGCAGATGCCCGAGTCCAAGCGCCGTGGCTACAAGTCCGGCCGCTTTAGCTTCAATGTGGAAGGGGGGCGGTGCGAAGCCTGCGAAGGCAACGGAGCCACGCGGCTGGAAATGGACTTTCTGGCGGATGTTTGGGTCACTTGCCCCGTCTGCGAAGGGAAACGTTTCAGCCGCGAAACGCTGCAAGTGAAGTTCAAGGACAAATCCATTTCCGAAGTGCTGGAGATGGACGTGCAGCAGGCTCTCGTCCTCTTCGAGAATGTTCCTAATATCCGTCACAAGCTGCAAACGCTCCACGACGTCGGGCTCGATTACCTCAAGCTCGGCCAGCCGTCGCCGACTCTCTCCGGCGGCGAGGCCCAGCGGATCAAGCTGGCCAAGGAGCTGGTCAAGAAGAGCACCGGCAAGACACTCTACCTGCTCGATGAGCCGACGACCGGCTTGCACTTCGCCTACATCCACCTGCTGCTGAAAGTGCTCCACGACTTCGTGGCGGCTGGAAACACGGTGCTAGTCGTTGAGCATAATTTGGATGTCGTGAAGACGGCGGACTGGGTGATCGATCTGGGGCCCGAAGGGGGCGAAGCGGGGGGCGAGGTTATTGTCGTCGGCACGCCGGAGGATGTGGCGAAAGAGCCGCGGTCGTATACCGGACGTTCGCTCGCCAAAGTCCTCGACGGCTCCTATGTGCAGCACTTGCGCGATGCAGCCTACGCAGCGACGCATCCGACGAACGGGAAGAAAAATGGCAAAGCTGCGAAGGGCAAGCCGAAGGACGAGCCCATCACCACCGGCTATCTGGCCACGCACATCACCGTGAAGGGAGCCCGGCAGCACAATCTCAAGGGTGTAGACGCCAAGGTCGAGCGGGACAAGATGACCGTCTTCTGCGGCCCTAGCGGCAGCGGAAAAAGTTCGCTGGCGATGGACACGATTTATGCCGAGGGACAGCGGCGGTACGTCGAGAGCCTCTCGGCCTACGCCCGGCAGTTCGTCGCCCAGATGCAAAAGCCCGCGGTGGACCATATCGACGGCCTCTCCCCCGCCATCGCCATCGAGCAGAAGAATCTCGGTCACACGCCGCGCAGCACCGTCGGCACCGTCACCGAGATCTACGACTATCTCCGCATCCTGATGGCTCGCCTCGGCCAGCCGCACTGCCCGGAGTGCGACATCCCGGCCGGCACGCAAACCGCGGATCAAATTGTCGATGCCGTCATGAGCGACCCCGAAGGGACGCGGCTCTATATCATGGCTCCGGTGGAAATTGAAGTCGGCCAGGAGTACGCCCCGCTGTGGGACGAGCTCCGCTCCACTGGCTACAGCCGCGTCCGGATCGACGGGGTCACGCACTCGCTGGAATCCCCACCCGTCATTGACCGCCGCCGCAAGCACAAGGTGGAAGTCGTCATCGACCGGGCCGTCGTCCAGCCGCAATTCCGCTCCCGCATTGCCGAAAGCGTGGAAAACTCGCTGGCCCTCGGCAAAGGGGTGCTGCACCTGGCTTTCGCCAAGGAAGAGGTGCCGGAACATCGCTGGGAAACAGTCGTCCACAGCCAGCACATGGTCTGCAAAAAGTGCAATCGCAGTTTCGAGCCCCTCACGCCCCACAGCTTCTCCTTCAACAGCCCGCTCGGCTGGTGCAAGACGTGTGAAGGGCTGGGGGTGCAGACTGGGGCGAATCCCGCCGCTCTGCTTCGCGATCCAAAACTTACGCTCGCTCAAGGGGCGGTCGGGCTTTGGCCGGGGCTGGAAAACGGCATGTCGCAGGCGATGCTGTTTTCCTTGTGCGCGGGAACCGGCATTCCGTCGGACGTTCCTTTCGAGCAATTATCGCATCGTCAGCGGCGGACGATCTTGCACGGCAGTGGAGAGCAGTGGTTTGATGTCATCCCGCCGGGAGCCAAGGGAAAGAATCCGAAGCCGCTGTTCAAGTTCCAGTTCAAGGGACTCTATCCGGCCCTGGAAGAAGCGTCCCGTCTGTCCCCCCTCTTCCGTATGAAGCTGGAACACCTCGTCGACGAAGTGGAATGCTCCACCTGCGGCGGCTCGCGATTGCGCGATGACGCTTCCGCCGTGAAGTTCCGCAATCTTTCCGTTGCGGATCTCTGCAAGCTGCCGCTGGGACCGCTTCAGCAGCAGATTGAAGACTGGGATCTCGACAAGCGGGAAAAGAAAATCGCCGGCGAGCTGCTGCGGGAAATCACCGGGCGGACGCAGTTCCTCAACGACGTGGGGCTCGAATACCTGTCCCTCTCCCGTCCAGCCGCTTCGCTTTCCAACGGCGAAGCCCAGCGAATCCGTCTCGCCAGCCAGCTCGGCAGCGGACTCTGCGGCGTGCTTTATGTTCTCGATGAGCCGACGATCGGCTTGCATCCGCGCGACAACACCAAGCTGCTCAAAGCCCTGCACAAGCTCCGCGATTTAGGGAACACGCTCCTCGTCGTCGAGCACGACAAGGAAGTCATCGAAAACTGCGACCACATCCTCGACTTCGGCCCCGGAGCCGGCAAGTTCGGCGGCCAGGTCGTCGCGGATGCGGA
>CAYUJE010000345.1:0-6541 GCA_964444865.1 uncultured Pirellulaceae bacterium
CAGGGGTCAGGGGTCAGGGGTCAGGGGTCAGGGGTCAGGGGTCAGGGGTCAGAAATTGACGCGAGGGACCGCTACCATTCTACAGGTTGCCTGGAACGCGCGGTACGATGCCACAGGTGGCCTTTTTGACTTCTGACTCCTGTCTCCTGACTCCTCCTATGCGAACTGCCTCCCTCTTCATCGCACTCTCTCTCGCAACAGTCGCCGCTACCTCAGCCACCGCCCAACCGCCGGACTTGATTCTGCATCACGGCAAGATTGTGACGGTGGATGACAAATTCTCCATCGCCGAGGCAGTTGCCATTCGCGGCGAGCGAATTGTGGCGGTCGGTGCCAACGACGAAATCCTGAAGTCCAAGGGGGAAAAAACAGAGGTAATCGACCTGGCGGGAAAGATAGTTTTGCCTGGCCTGATGGATTCGCACGTCCACCCCACGGGAGCCTCGATGCACGAGTTTGATCATCCAATTCCCGAGATGTTGACGATTGCCGACGTGCTCAAGTACATCGAAGGGCGGGCCAAAGTGGTTCCGGAAGGAAACTGGATTTTGATTCGCCAGGTTTTCATCACGCGATTGCGCGAGCAGAGGTATCCGACGCGGGAGGAACTCGACAAGGCTGCCCCCAAGCATCCTGTCATGTTTTCCACCGGCCCGGATGGAATGCTGAATACTCTGGGTCTGCAGGTGAGCGGAATTGACAAGGACTTCAAAATCACCGGCAACGGACTCATCGAGAAGGACCCGGCGACCGGCGAGCCGACCGGCATGCTCCGCAGCTGCACGCGATACGCCAAGACGGGGGAAAACAAGTCGCCTTCGACGGGCAAGCGTGCAACGAGCGAAGAGAAACTCGCACGTTTGGCGGCGCTGTTTCACGACTATAACTCGGTCGGACTCACCAGCGTTTGCGATCGTGATTGCAGTTCCGGGGCCATTGCTGAATATCAGGCGCTCCGCGAGAAGAATAATCTCACCGTCCGAATGATGATCAGCCACGGAGTGGATGCGCAGGCGAAGCTGGAAGCGGTGCAGGAAGCGATTAAGAAGGTTGCTGCCCACCCGCTGCGCAAGGAAGATTCGCGGCTACGGATTATTGGCATCAAGTGCTATCTCGATGGTGGCATGCTCACCGGCAGCGCGTATATGCGCGAGCCGTGGGGGGTGAGCAAGATCTACTCCATCACCGACCCGCGTTATCGCGGTGTCCTGTTTATCGAGCCCGAAAGGCTTTTGCCCATTGTCAGAACCACGGTGGAGAGCGGCTTGCAATTCACGGCTCATAGCGTGGGGGACGGGGCAGTGACGAATCTGGTCGATGCCTATGAAGAGGTCAACAAATCAACCCCCGTCCGTGACACCCGCCCCTGTATTACGCATTGCAACTTCATGACCGCCGAGGCCATCGACCGGATGGCGAAGCTCGGCGTCAATGCCGACATCCAGCCCGCGTGGCTCTACCTCGACAGCCGCACACTGCACGCCCAGTTTGGCGAAGACCGGACCCGCTATTTCCAACCGCTGCACACGCTGTTCGAGAAAAAAGTGATCGCCGGTGGCGGCAGCGACCACATGCAAAAAATCGGCTCGCTCCGGAGCGTGAATCCGTACAACCCCTTCCTGGCGATGTGGACCACCATCACCCGCCAGGCTCGCTGGTATGAAGGAAAAATGCACCCCGAAGAAGCCCTCACCCGCGAGCAGGCAATTCGCTTCTATACGATGAACAATGCCTACATCCTGTTTCTCGACAAGGAAGTCGGCTCGCTGGAAGTCGGCAAGCAGGCCGATCTGATTGTGCTCGATCGCGACCTGCTGACGTGCCCGGTGGATGACATCCGGGAAACCAAAGTGCTGAAGACGTGGCTGGCGGGAAAGCTGGTGCATGATGCCGAAAATAAATGATTCGCAGTCGTCGTCAGTGGCCTCCGAATGGGGAGCTATTTTCTTTGCCCTGATATTCCCCACGGTGCTGACCTGGGTTTACTTCATTGCACTGGCGGATAGTGCGCCGTGGCTGCAAAAGGGGGCCTACGGAATTGGGAAAGTGATTCAGTTCGCATTCCCGTTGATATTCGTTCTCTTCGCTCGACGCGAACGCTTGGCGTTTCGTGGCATTGATACTAGCGGACTCGTCCTAGCGATTGGGTTTGGCTTGCTGGTGAGCGGGTCGATGCTCGCGCTCTATCACTTTTGGCTGAAGCCGGCGGGGTTCTTCGCCGGACCGGTGACCGACGAGGTGGAAACGAAGCTCAAAAGCTTTGGCGTGGATACTCTTCTGCCTTATGCCGCCTTGGCGGTCTTTTATTCGCTGGTGCATTCTTTCCTGGAAGAATACTACTGGCGATGGTTCGTCTTTGGCCGCTTGAAAAATCTGACACCGCTCTCCGCTGCGGTCGCGATTTCCAGCATCGGCTTTGCCGCTCATCATGTGCTGGTGCTGGCGAAATACTTTGGCTGGGACTCGCCGGCGACCTGGCTTTTTTCGGTCGGTGTGGCGGTTGGAGGCGTCGTTTGGGCCATCGTCTATCAACGAAGTAAGTCGCTCCTGGGTCCTTGGCTCAGCCACCTACTGGTGGATGCGGCGATTTTTGCGATTGGTTGGGATTTGATGCGGTAGGCGAACGGGGGGCATCAGATACAATTAGGCCCATGACAGCACAAATTCTCAGCGGTAAGGCGATGGCGAAGGAGATCGAGGCGGAGTTGGCGGAGCAGGTCGCCGATTTCGTGCAGAACAACGGCGTGTCGCCCTGTCTGGCGGCTGTGCTGGTGGGGGAAGACCCGGCCAGCGCGGTCTATGTGAAGAACAAGCGGCTGGCGTGCGAACGCGTGGGGCTGGAAAGTCGCTTTCATAAGCTGTCGGCAGAGACAACCGAAGAGGAACTGCTCGGGCTCGTGGCCGAACTCAATTCGGATGATGCCGTGCATGGCATCTTGGTGCAACTGCCGCTCCCCAAGCAGATTCGTTCCGCCAAAATTCTGGATGCGGTCCACCCGCTCAAGGATGTCGATTGCTTTCATCCGGAAAACGTCGGCCTGCTGACACAAGGTCGGCCTCGGTTTCTTCCCTGCACGCCGCATGGTTGCTTGCAGATTCTGCACCGGCACAAAATTGATGTCGCGGGAAAGCATGCGGTGGTGGTCGGGCGAAGCGACATTGTGGGAAAACCCATCGCCACACTGCTCGGCGCTAAGGATTCGCACCTCGGCCCCAAAGTCTGCAACGCGACCGTCACTATCGCTCACAGCCGCACCAGCGATCTGGCCGCCATCACTCGCCAGGCCGACATCCTGATTGCCGCCATCGGCCAGCCGAAATTCATTACGGCCCCGATGGTGAAACAGGGAGCCGTCGTTATCGACGTCGGCATCAATCGGCTGTCGGAGGGACTGTGCGGAGATGTCGATTACGCAGCTATGCTGGAAGTCGCTTCCGCCATCACGCCGGTTCCCGGCGGAGTTGGCCCGCTGACGATTACGATGCTGCTGCATAATACGCTGCAGGCGGCGCGGGGGTTGGAGATCTGAATGAAGAAATTCGAATGGCGAATGACGAATGGTAAGACGGCATCGAGGAGTTCTTGATTTCCATTCGAAATTCGGAATTCGCCATTCGAATTTCCGATTTGTTTGTCAGGGCATTTCCATCACATCGACATTCACATTCACCAGCTTCGGTCCCGAGCCGCCCAGCGGCGGCAGGTTTTCCAGGAAGGCGTCGAAGGCCGCCCGGTATTCGTCGGACTGTCCGTCGTTGTGCTTGCCGCCGGGATTGGTGATGAAGAGCTTGTTCTCGCTGGGGCAAGCGGCAAAGAGTGCCTGCCCTTGTTGGTAGGGTACGACCTCGTCTGCATCGCCGTGGCTCATCAGCAGCGGGCCGTGATATTTCTTGATTTTCTCCAAGGAATTCAAACGAGTGGCGAGCAGCAGCTTCATTGGCAGATAGGGAATGTGGTGCTGAGCGACGTCCGGAATTGACGTGAACGTGCCCGCGAGAACGAGAGCCCGGCAGCCGTCCTGGGAGGCGAGGTCCACGGCCACGCCGCCGCCGAGCGACTGGCCGAGCAGAATCACGTCGCTTTCGGCAATCTTATTCTTGGCCGCCAGCCATTTGCGGGCGGCGCGAGCATCTTGCAGAATTCCCTGTTCGCTCGGCTTCCCTTCGCTCTTACCATAGCCGCGGTAATCGAGGGCGAGCACCGCCAGGTTGTGCTTGCGGTTGAGAATGCGAATCGTGGGGGCGAGCAGCGTTACGTTGCCGCCGTTGCCGTGCAGGAGCAGGGCATGCCCCTTGGGCTCTTCGTGGCCGGCGTACCAACCGTGAAGCTTGGTGCCGTCCGGGGCTGCGAAACTGGCATCCTCGACAAAAACCTCGGTCTGCACCCATTCCCCAGCCGGATACTTGTTCGGCTGAAACAGGCTTCGTCGCTCCCACCCGGTCGCCTTCGCCCCAGGTATTACCGCGCAGCCCGAAAGGGACGCGAGGGCGACGAACATGACGCATGACAAGGAAGCAAGCTTCATGAGACACGGAAAACAAGGGGGACGCGGCGGGAAGAAAAGGCCGCGAAGAGTAGCTGGCGTGGGCAGAATCCGTCAAGTTCAATGACATGCTAGCAGCACCGCTCTCCCTCGCTTGCGAGTCAGGTTCGTGGATTGCCTTGTTTCGAGATGAACATCCCTCTAATATCCAAGTTCCTTCATTCATCATTCGTCATTCATCATTCGTCATTCGTCATTCGGACTTCGGACTTCGGACTTCGTCATTTCCCCATGGATTTCCGCGTCGATCTCGATACCTTCCGCGGGCCGCTGGACCTGCTGCTCTACCTGGTGCGGAAGCACGAGGTGGACGTGGCGGAGATTCCCATCGCCAAGATCACGCAGCAGTACCTCGATTTTCTCGAAGTGCTGGAGCAGATGAGTGTGAATGACGTGGGAGATTTTCTGGAAGTGGCGAGCACGCTTGTCGAGATCAAGTCCCGCATGGTCCTGCCCCATGGCGGTGAAGAGCCGGCCGAATGGGAAGACCCGCGCGACGAACTCGTGGCCCGGCTGCTCGAATATAAGAAATACAAGGATGCGGCCAGCATGCTGGAAGAGCGGAGCCGCGACTGGCAGCAGCACTATGCCCGCCTGGCCAGCGACTTGCCGCCGCGAGAGGTGGACCCCTCCGATCAGCCGATTCACGAACTCGAACTTTGGGATCTGGTCAGCGCCATGGGGCGGATCCTGCGCGAAAGCGCCCGGGTGAAGCCTTCAACCATTGTCTACGACGACACGCCGATTCAGGTCTACATGCAGCGGATTCATTCCACGCTGGCCACCCGCCAGCGGGCGGCTTTCAGCGAGATGTTCGAGCCGGGGATGCACAAATCGGCCATCGTCGGCGTCTTCCTGGCGGTGCTGGAGCTCTGCCGTCACCACAACGTCCGGGCGGAGCAGAACGACTTGCACGGTGAAATCTACATCGTGCCGACGGACGGCTTCGATCCGGCGAAAGAGATCACTAGCGCTGATGACTACTCCGGTGGCCGGCGACCGGTGGCGGAGGATATGCCGGTCAGGCCGCGGTAGCCGTAGCCACACGCGGCCTCGCGTGTCGGCTTCTTTGCGATTGGCGTCGATTCCGCTTTAAGCCAACACGCGAGGCCGCGTGTGGCTACGTGCTACTTCTCCGTCTCCGCCTTCTCTTCGGTGATCTTCTCTTTTACTTCTTCTTCCACGGGCTTCTTGGAGGAAACCGGCTCCTTCGCTTCCGCTGGTGTTCCCCACGTGATTTGGGAACCAATGATTACCGTGACCGCTCCGACGGCGACGAGAATCATTCCGGCGAGGAAGAGCGGGTTCACATTCCACTTGTTTCGCGACCACATCGTGAAGATCGCGTTGATTACGGGCGCGCAGCCGAAAACCAGCGGCATCACAAGGAGAGGAGGTGGGTAGCCTTTATCCGTCGGCGCATAGTTAAGAGCCACCAGCAAAAAGAGGGCTCCGAAAGCGCCTGCCCCCCCCGCAATCAGGCTCCACCAAATCCCGCTCATCGACCAGCCGCTGAAGAGGCCTTTTCCCGGCTCCATAATTCCGAACTGAATGAGCACCGCGGGGGCCAGAACCGCGACCAGCAAATAAGCGACTCCGACGCAAATAAATGGCCGCAGCCGGCCATAGCTGACCGGCTTGGCTCCTTTGGACTCGACCACGGTCATGGCATTGTGGCCCCAGGTCAGCAGCGGACCGTAGACTCCCCAAAACAGGGCGGTGGTGACTGCGGCAATGGCCATCAGAAGGATACTGGAATTGCCTTGTTCGTGTCCGCCCATGGTGCCGGCTCCAATTCGTGGATTGCGGGAAACTTGGAAGGCTCTAGTTTAGCAAGACGGCCGCGAGGCTTGTAGGACAGAAGAGTGTGTCTTAGAAGAAGCCGACACGCGAGCCGCGTGTGGCTACGAGCTATCTCCACCGGAAAATCCGCAAGGCAATCACAAACGTCACCCCTCCCCAAACGGCCAGCGTTAAGAGCTGCGGCCAGAGTTGCC
>CAYUJE010000346.1:0-6528 GCA_964444865.1 uncultured Pirellulaceae bacterium
TGAGGAGCAACAACTGCCAGTTCAGCGTGGCGATGGCGATTCCGATCCCGCCCCCAATCAGCAGCCAGCGGGGAGTCTTGGTAAAAAACGAGGTCAACTGCGGCAGTGCCAGCCAAAGTGCCCCGGTCACCAGCCCCGACTTGATGAATCCGCCAGCGTAAGTAATCGTTACTCCCTGCTGCTCCGCCGTGCAGAGAATTCCTATGCCGACTGCCAGCAGGGCGACGGTCATGATTCCCAGCATGGTGCGCGATGACATGGGTAACTACTTGCCGATGGCATACAGGGCATTGAACGTGCGAATATAAATCCGGCCGCCGGAAATCGCGGGAGAAGCCGAGATCGGCTCACCCAGGTCGTTTTGCGAAAGAACTTCGAATTTCTCCCCCGCTTTGACAACGGTCACAATGCCATTGCGAGCCGAAAGATAGACTTTGCCGTCGCCATAAACCGGAGAAGCCCGGTGGCGGTCTCGGGTCGTCGCTTCCTGGTACAGTTCCTTGCCCGAATTCGCCTCGACCACAATCAAGTTACCATTCTCGCGGCAGAGGTAGAGCAGGCCGTCGTGAATGAGGGGGGAAGGAACGTCCGGCGTGTCCTTCGGCCGCCGCCAGAAGAACGCATCTTCCTTGTCGGTCAAATCTCCTTGGCCATCGGGCTTCAGGCAGAGGACTGGTCCATTTTTGGCGGAGGGAACGACAATCATGCCGGGGACGGCGAGTGGGGAAGCCACGAAACGGAGCGTGTTGTTGTAGTTCCCCTTGGGATTCAGGTCGCCGCACCGCCAAAGTTCATGGCCGTTGGTCAGATCATGGGCCACGACATAGTCGGCACCATGCGTGAGCAAATAGGATTGTTTATCGTCCCGATAGATGACGGGGGAGGCGTAAGAGTGTTCGCACTCCTGTTTACCGTCGCTAGGGCGGTCGGCTTTCCAGATTTCGTTGCCGGTGGCTCCTTCCAGGCAAATAACGACTGCTTCGCGAGTGGCGGGGTTGCCATCGCCGTGAATGAGTTGCAGGTAGAGCCGCCCGTTGTCGAGGACAGGGGATGACGTCATGCCAAACTGGATTTTGAGTTTGCCATACTTGGCTGGAAGGTCTTGCTTCCATACTTCCTTGCCGTCCAGGGTGTAGCAGGCCAGCACGCCGTCGGCCATCATTGCCCAAACGTGCTTGCCATCAGTGCAGGGAGAGTTCGAAGCAGAATTCCCTTCATCGCCCCGGACTTCCCGGTTGCCGGTCGAAACCTGCTGCCGCCAGATTTCTTTGCCGTGCGTTCCGACGCACATCAAAATCAACTTGTCTCCATCAGTACTGGTCAGGAATATCTTGTCCTCCCAAACCACCGGCGTCGCCCCTGCCGCACCGGGCATCTCCAGCCGCCAGGCGATTCCTTCCGTCTTGCTCCACTTTACCGGCAGGTCCTTTTCGTGGCTGACGCCGTCCAGCTTCGCCCCACGCCATTGCGGCCAGTTTTCGGCATGAGCAAGCGAAGCCAATGCCAGGGTCAACAAGCTGACTGTGGTGAGAACGCGGAGCATGAGAAACCTGCGGGGAGTGAACTGGCGGGAAATGGCCACGGTAACGGCCGGTGGGATAACGCCAGTTTCGTTGATGCGGCGGAGAAGGTCAAGGAATGCGCGTGAGAGAAGCGTTGGGAATTAACGGGCTATCGAATTTGGCGCATGTGGGCCGACCAACCTGCCGGGATCCCTTACGGACCGATTTCCACGACGACACCCGGCACAACTTTGGTCAAAGCCACGAGTACCTGCGGCATCAGTGGAAGAATGTCGGCGAGGCGATTGCGGTTAGCGAGCAATACCACAAAGGAAATCTGGTGGACGGCAAGATTTTGCTGATATCAAAGACTCTGATCGGTTGTCAGCAGCACCTCGAATCCTACTTTCGCCATGAGCACGAGTAATTCGCCGTTTTTCTTGCCCGACCAACCCATTTGCGTGACCGCCGAAACGTCGTGGCCGGTCAATTCACGGGCAAGCGGGCGCGGCACGCATTCATCGAGCAGGATCCGCACAGCTCACCAACATAATTTCTTTTGCTAGTTCGAGTGCGGCCACGGCCTGCTCGCGCCGGACCGACGGAAAATGATCGAGGAAAGTGTCGAGCGAATCACCCGCTTCCAGATAGTCAAGCAGGGCGTGGACGGGAACGCGCGTGCCGCAAAACACGGGAGTGCTGCTCAGGATTTCGGGGTCGGAATGAATAACGCCGGATGGGTTCAAAACTTATCATACCTCCAACCGACACCGTCGTTTTACCACTTCAGCCCAAACTGCTCGCCGCCGCTCCCCTTCCCGGTGCCGCCGCGGAGCGGGCCGCCGCGCTTGGGGACAGCAAGGGCGCGAGGTGGCTCATCCACTTCTACGGCGTCTTCTTTCGGTTTGTCCGATGCCTTTTCTGGCTTGGCGATCGTGGCCTTGAGGGAGAGTCCCATCCGCTGCTGCTCGGTATCGACGGTGAGGACCTTGGCTTCGACCTCGTCCCCTTCCTTGATGAAATTCTCGATTTTGTGGACCCGCTGATGGGCAATCTCGGAAACGTGGATGAGGCCTTCCACGCCGGGGGCGACGCGAACGAAGGCGCCAAATTGGGCGATCCTCGTGACCGGGCCGCGGATCGTGGTCCCGGGCGGAAACCGGCTTTCGATGTTCATCCAGGGGTGCTCTTCCGGGTTCTTCAGGGACAAGCCGATCTTGCCCGTCTCAGGATCAATTTTCTCCACCCGGACACGAATCTTCTGGCCCTCGGCCAGAATTTCGCTGGGGTGTTTTACCCGTTCCCAACTGAGTTGGCTGACGTGGATGAGGCCGTCGACGCCGCCGATATCGACAAACGCGCCGAAGTCCTGAATCTTCCGCACAACTCCTTCGCGGAACTGGCCGACTTCCAGTTCGGCCATCGTCTTCTTCTTCCCCTCTTCCTTCTCGCGTTCCAGCACCGCTCGGCGAGAGAGTACCAAGTTGCCACGGCCTTGGTTGGCTTCTGTAATAACACAGACGAGTTTCTGGCCGATGAAGTCGCCGAGGTTGTCGGTGCGGAAGACACTCACCTGACTGGCGGGGATGAAACCACGGATTTTTTTCACCTGGCATTCCAGGCCGCCGGTGTTGGCACCGGTAACGACCGCTTCGACGAGTGAGCCTTCCGCCATGTCTCCCCAATCGCTGGCGACGATTGCGCCGCCAGGGACGGTCAGTTCGTGAAGTTCATCTTCCGGATTGAAGCCGGTGACGACGACGTCGATCATCTGTCCCGGCTCCGGAGGCTGGGCAAAATTGCGGAGGGAGCAGACTCCCTGATTTTTACCGCCGAGCGTGAAGAAGACATTGTCGCCGTGGACTTCCACCACCTGGCCCCGGTGGCGAGATTCATTTTCGAGCCGGCTGGAGGCGGGAGCGGCAGCGTTCTGGCTGCTGACGATCTCTTCCAGGGAAAGTCCGCCGAGAGCCGCGTCGATTTCGGCTTGTAGATCGTCGGGCATCGGGCCGCGGCGGTTGGGAATCGGAATTGGGGGTGGCGGCTTGAATTCGTTGCGGTTTTCACGCGGCTTGTCGTTGGTGCCGTCGTCTTTATCGTTCCGACGGCCGCGGGGCCGATCACCGTCACGTCGCGGACGCCCGCCGCCCGAACGATCGCCACCAGGAGCCCTGCCCGCCTGCTCGCCCGTGGGGACAGAGGTGGCACTTGTTTCAGAGCCGGAGGGAGCGCTCGCTTGCTCCTGCGGAGGAGTTCCTTCCGCAACAGAGTGCTCGGCAGCCGGCGGAGAGACGACGGCGGACGAAGCGGTAACCGCCTTGGCTCGCTTGAGCGCTTCCTGGGCAAAACCGCTGAGCCCACCTCCACCGCGCTGACCACCACTTTGCGGCTGGGAGGTAGGACGCGGCGACGAGGAAGGGGACGAGGATTCGGACGACTGCGAGGGTTCGGTGGACATTGAGAATCGAGCGTTAACTGAAGCGTGATAAATCCTGCCCCAAACAAACGCACAAGATAGCGTTTGCCGCGGCACTCCCTCAGTGTAACTCGGGCGGAAAAGGGTGGATAGCAGAAGTCCCCCGTTAGCACCGCAAAACCGAAAGATCCGCTAGGCCAAATCCCCATCTCGAAGCTAAACTCTCAGGGGAGTCCTACAATCGCTACCACCCCCTTTTGCCGACTGGATCATTTTTCAATGGCCCTGAATCATCCTGCCGTTCACCACGAAGGTTGGGCCCAAAGGCGAGGAGTGGCAAACCAAATAAAATGCGCGATCCTGGCGGCCGGGTTGGGAAAGCGTCTGGAGCCACTCACCGCCCGGCATCTTCCCAAGCCCCTCTTTCCGCTGGGGGGAAAGGTTCCGCTCGCGGAACTTTGGGTCCGCAACATGGTCGCAGCCGGCATTACCGACATCTCGATGAACCTTTGCGTCCTGGCCGAGACCATTGAGCGTCACTTTGCAGACGGTTCGCACTGGGGCGCGAAAATCCGCTACGTCCATGAACTTATTCCCAGCGGCACACTCGGTGGCATCTGCAAGCAGGCGCTCGGCCGGGAAGCGAAAACATTTGCTCAAGAACAGCCTCTTGCGCTGGAGCCCTTTCGCGGCTCTACACTGATTGCACCCAGTGGCGACGTGGTGACGAATTTCAATGCCGCTTTGCTAGAGGAGATGTACGACATTCACACCCGCGCAGGTGCGGCGTTTACGATGGTGTTGGTCCCCGTGCCGTGGGAACGCCGGAAGGATTTTGGCACTGTGGTCCTGGAGGATATCCAGGATCGAAAAGGCCAGATCTCGCGTTGCGGCCGCATCAGCGCCTTCCGCGAAAAGGATCCTGATTCTCCCAGCAATCTCAATAACGCCTCCATCTATATGATCGAGACAGATCTGCTGCGGGAACTCGATGCTCTCCGCACTCCTGCCCGGCTCGATGTCCCTCAGCCGTTCTATGATTTTGGGAAGCATGTGTTTCCCGCGATGCTCAAACAGTTGCCCTACGCCAAGCTGTCTCGCGACTATTTGCTGCAAGGGATTGAGTACGACGGAACCTGGTTTGATGTCGGGCAGAAGCGGGATTATCTGGAAGTTCATCGCAAGCTGCTCGATGGCGAGATTGATGCAACGCTCCCATTCGAGAAGCAGCCCTGGGGATACGTCGGCACCAATTCCAATATTCATCCGCAGGCGAAGATCGTGGCTCCCGTCGTGATTGGCAATGGCTGTGTGATTGAGGAAGGCGCAACCGTCGGCCCCTATACCGTCCTCGGCGACGGCTGGACGGTGGGACGTGGAGCAACCGTCAAAAACTCGGTGCTTTGGGAAAGCTATCCGTACTTTGACGAAAGAGGCATTGAATCTCCCATTGACGACCGCCAAAAGGTTGACACTCATTGCGTGGCCGCCGGCGTTACCATCGACGGCAGCATCGTTACCGGCGGACAAATCGACAGAGACCTGGCGGATTGCACTGCCCACGTCGAGAGCACGGGAAAACTCGTGGTGCTCTCCATCGACTGGGTGCCGGGCGATCCACGGGCGTGAAGATTGATAACGGCTACTTCCCTTTAGCCCCCTTCAGCGTCTTCACCGTTACGATGTGCCGCACAGGCACTTCGACACCGGGCTTCTGCTGATAACGACCAGTGACAATCACAGGTTGCTTGTTGAGTTTCTCCGCCAGCGCCAGCAGTTCCTTGTCCCCTCCCAGGTCGAGTTCCCAAACGACTTTGTCGACCTTAATAATCGTCCCCGTCGTTTCCCCGCCGATGGCCACGATTCCCGTTTCTAACTTTCCCTTGACTACCACGTCGATATACGCATCTTCCTGCTCGGCAACCACAAGGGCGGAACCAAGCAGGGAAAGTCCTGTCGCTAGCAAACAACAAAACGCATTCATCGTTACACTCCTGATTCGAAGGAAATTCGTATTTCTCAGTCCCTAATCGTTCTACCAGAACTTCCGGTCGCAACCGTAGAGAATTAGGGGAGAAAAAGATGAAGTTAGGGACCCATCAGCTGACCGCATTGTACATTTTTGTTCCCCATGATCGCTGCGGAATTCGCCAAAGTGACGATGCACACCTCTCTCCCGAGGTGGTAGAATCTCAGTGTGGAAGTGCTTGTACGCCTGGTGGCGGCCTCAGTCTTCAAAACTGCTGGGCCTTGCGTTAACCGTTGGGTCGGTGGGTTCGATTCCCATGCACTTCCGCCATTTTTTGCCTGTAGGGTGCATGAGTAACACGAAATGCACGCGTCAGCGACGTCGACGGATAGAACAGGTCTTTCCAACCAGCGACCTTTGCCCGCGTGTATTTCGCTGACGCTCATACACCCTACGACGGTTTTGCCGCTGCACGCAGCGCCACCAAATACGGCACCGGCTCGCTGCCGAGGGCGTTGAGCACCGTCCCCCCCGCGGTGAAGCAGTGACTGATCCAGTCCGGCTTCCCATATTTCTCCAGGGCGGTTCCTCCCTCTCCTCCGCCGACATAAACCGGATGACCGGCATCCTTGAGCCGCTTG
>CAYUJE010000347.1:0-6512 GCA_964444865.1 uncultured Pirellulaceae bacterium
AGACAGAAAACCCTCTCTCAAAGCGAAGTGCACTCCAATCCTACCGTACCGGATCCACTCACCAACAACCCGTTTGTTGACGCCGATCCGACCGCCACGACGTACGGCCCTGGCTTTGTCGCACCCATTGGAATTGGCGGCCACTTCCCACCGGGGGTCGCCAACACGCCCCCCGCGGATCTGTTCGGCATCGAGCACCAAAGCCGCGACGGTCAGAGAAACGCGGGACTCGACGGCATCAAGGGAAACGGCGACGATGTCCTGCTGGCCAATCGGTTCAACGTCGATAGTGCCTACATTCCCGCCGGAAAATCGCTCGAGTTCCCTGAGTCCTACGGAGTCCAGTCGCAGGAGGTGCCCTGGGCTCAGTCCCGCGGCATTGCCACGCTCCCCGGCGGCATTCCACTTTATAAAAAATTTACCGGCGCGGCCACGCCGCAACTGGTCGGCGGCATTGGTGTCTTCTTCCCTGGAACGACCGGCTATGCAACGTTCGAGCAGGGGTTCGTCGCCGGCATCAACCAAAGTGCGTCATCCCGTTTGAATGCACCCAAAGTTTTGGAAGCGGAATGGATCGCTTACGCCGCAGCCGGCGGCAGTTCGATGCTGGCCGGAGGCTCGGTGGGGACGCTGGGAGGGGTGGGCCGCGTTCCTGGCTACGATTTGCTGGCGGGACGCATCGACCTGGCCGGCATCACGCTGGAAACCTACGGACCCAATCCAACAGCCGCCAATCCAAAGAGGGGGTATCAAACCCTGCTGGCCGTGGGCGCGAGCGTCGGGCAAGGCTCCAGCACCACCGGCGCGAATCAAGTGGTCGATCCTGGGGCGGACAGCGATCCCTCGACCGTGGCTGACAACGATTATGCCCTGAGCGGCAAGCCAGTCCCCGACGGCTGGCTGGTGTTGCCGCATGCGGGCGGCGGAATTACCACGACCGACGTCATGGACATCGTGAGTCGGTCGATCACTCAGGCCAACCTGACTCGAGCCGCAATTCGCGTGAATTTGGCCACCGGACTGCCGGGAGCGCGGACCAAAATGGTCATCTCCGTTGCTGACAAGGATGGCAACGTGCTCGGCCTCTATCGCATGCCGGATGCCACGGTTTTCTCCATCGACGTGGCGGTCGCAAAGGCTCGCAATACTGCTTACTATGCCGACCCTACTGCCTTGGTGCCGGATGATCGAGTAGACGACGATCTGCTTGTTTCTCGCGGCCAGGTGAGCCGGGCGGAACTCAATTCCAAGGGAATCAAGACCAGCGACGCCCTGCTGCCAACAGTTCCTGGCGTCTCCGATCTCTTCAAAGATGCTCGCAGCACCATCCTCGTGACCGGGGCAACTTCCACGGCGTTCACCAACCGCACCTTCCGATTCCTCGTCGAGCCTCGCTATCCGGCCGGCATCGAAAACACACTCCCGCCGATCTTTTCGAGCCTCAATGACCACAACCTGGCCAAAACGGTCGGTGTGAATCCGAAAAATGCCGAAAACCTGAACGGAGCGCCCATCCCCGCTTCGATGTTCAAAAGCGTGCTCGGCTTTAATGCCTTCCACCAATCGCGAAACTTCCGCGACCCCAGCGACATCGCCAACCAGAACGGGGTCGTGTTTTTTCCTGGCAGTGCGCCGCTGTATAAGAGCAAGATTCTAGTCGGCGGCTTCGGCGTCAGCGGCGACGGCGTGGATCAGGACGACGTGGTGACAGCGGCAGCGCAAGTGCTGTACATGGCGCCCCCCGAGAAACGGGCGGACAACGTCTTTTATCGCGGCGTTCGCCTGCCGTACCAGAAATTCAACCGGAACCCGAACGGCTAACGTGGGGCAGGCTTCCAGCCTGCCCAGAAAAACTTTCAAGGAAGAAAACAGTGACACCTAAAGCTGCCTGGCGGATCTTCGCTGTCCTGACATCCCTTGCTCTTGCGGCAAGCTTCGTCCCGTCCCAAAGTGTTCAGGCCGAGCCGCCGACTGCCGACGACGCTCGCGCGGTGACTTACACCATTACGGACGAGGAAGTTATCCCTTCCTCCGGCATCGTTTGGGGACCAACCTCCGAAGGCTATCGCGATTGCGACTTTGCCCGCGCGGGCTGCTCGCAATGCCTCCGCAAAATCACCATCCCCAGCAACACCCGATTCTACGGCGGCTACTACGTCGGCGGCGGCACACCGACCAAAGGCGCAGGACGCTGCATCGAAGACGGCACCTGGGGCTGGGACTATTCGGGAATCGCATTCCCGAAACGGATCGCCCTGAACTGGACCGCGAAAGGACGAGCACAAGGTGGGACGGGAGCCTACAAAACCGACGGCCCCAAACTCAAGTATCACTAACTGCCTTCTGCCCACTGCCCACTGCCCACTGCCCACTGCCCACTGCCTTCGGCCTTCTGCCTTCTGCCTCCCGACCTCCCCTACTGCCCTTGCTCCTGGGCATGCGCAATCAGCGCCCCGACATAGAGCGACACTTGACCTGGCGTCGTCCCTGTCCGCATCGCAACATCCTGGCAAACCCGCTCCAGCGGCTCTTGAGCGTTGAGCCGGCCGAAGATTTCTTGCACGTGCGGCTGGAGGCGTTGGAAGACGTCGTCCGTTAACTGCGGTGGCGCGGCACCCGGATTGGGCGATTCCATTCCCAGGCAACCGAGGTAGCGGACCGTGTTGTTGATGATGAAGAACGGCGTGACCACCAGTGAGATCATCCCCCACCAGCCGAGCGTCATGTTGATCCCGGTCATGGTCCAGAAGGTGGAATGGATGCAGTTCTTGCACAGATTCCCCTCCACGCTCGTGGAGAACCGCATGACTAGCGCTCCGATGTTCTGGTACATGGCGACATACTTCGTCGGCGCTTCAATGCCGCATTTCTGGCAGTACATGAGAGGCCCTCGGCAAGAGTTTTTGGAGAGTAGGCCGGAAATGATAACAAATCGCCGGGGGGGAAAAAATAGCCCGCTGAAAAAATCCGTATCAATTCATTTATTCCAACCGCGGCCCGGCACACGGGTGGCTCGCCCACGGTTTTGCGTGGGCGTGAAGGATGGAATTAATGTTCTTCCGCAGTCTTAGGCTGCGTCGCAGTTCAGAAAGCGGCTCGCTTTCTCACGCCAGCCTGATGCGCCAGTTTTGATGTTGCGCTTTCTCGTACGCAGCGACATATTCGCAGGGCCGTTCATGGCCCTTTTCCCGTCAGGCCCGCCGTTTACGGCGGGTTCGCGGCGGAAAGTGTCGCTCTGAAAGCTTCGTCCACGACGCTTTCGGAGTGGAGGTTGGCTGCCCATTACCCCGCCGTAAACTGCGGGGCCCACAAGAAAGAGCCTGGTGAACAAGGCTGTGAATCCGGCCTGGCGTAAATTCAAAACGGGCAAGCGAAGGACTGTATTGCTTCTTTGAGGAATCGTCGCTTTCCTTCGCTTGCGAGTCAGGCGGGTGTCAAAGCGGCGTGGCGTAAATCCTAGCCCGACTATTTCCGGAATTCTTGCCGGTAGGGCTTGACTGTGCCAACTGTACGGATGTACCATTTAAAAAAATCGGCAATAGGTACATCTCACTTGCTTAGGAGAACGTCGATGAAAACCGTGGAACAAAATAACATAAGTGGGACCGTTGAAGTGAACAGAGACGCCCTTCCAGCGGGGGATGGAAACCCCAGGGGTGCTGAAAAACCCCAGGGGTTTTTCAGCGAATATGGGGCCCCCTGTACCCCCTGCGCTGCTGAAAAACCAGGGGGGTTTTTCAGCGGGCACCCTTCCGGGGAGGCGGGTGAAAGTGGGGTAGGCTTCCAGCCTGTCCAGAATCAGAATCTCGTCGTCGCCGAGGACGGGGTCGGGAGGGGGTTTCGCGGCGAAAACTCCTCCCGACCCCTTACCGACGAGCCGGAGGAACTGCTGGAGAAGCTGGCCTCGCCGGTGCCGTGGAACCGGCGAGGACGGCCAAAGGTTCTGACGCCGGAGATTCGTGAGCAGATCTCATTGGGATTTGGACATTGAACATTCGGCATCCATGATGTTAAGCGAACGAAACATTGAGCCCCCTGAAATGGCTGGTTATTGCTCTCGAAACGCCCTTCTTATCTCGCATAACCCCTCTAGTTGACCCAAATTGCCACAAAAGAGATGATGCATGTATCGTGTTCTTTACATCTTGTTTCGCTTCTTGAACATGGAGCCGCATCATGTCTCTCGCATCTCTGGCGATTGTTGCTTTGTCGTTTTCCGCCAACAACGCCCCAATTTTTCAGGGGACCCCAAGCGAGGTCGTGCAATCGATCCGCTACAACGCGGCCAAGACCGACCTGTGGTTGCAGGACCACCGGGTGGAAATCAAAGGGGTGGTGAGCCGCATCGAGAAGGATGGATTGGGGAATTACATTGCCATCATGGAAACCCGAATCGAGGAGCCGGCGGCGGAAGTCTCAGGGACGATCCGCTTCAAGTTTGCTCCCTCGGAGCGAGATTCACTGGCGGCAGTTCTTGTTCCCGATCAGGCTGTGACCATTCAAGGGGACTTCCGCTTCGTCCGCGACCTGCTGCGGCGAATGGCCCGGAACACGGTTACGGTGGACCTACTCAACTGCCGGCTCGTTCCCGCAGAGGCCGTGCCACCACCCGCCCCGGCAGCCGCCCCCGTGCCGGAAGAGAAGAAGTAGCAGCGTTCACTAGCTCGACGCGCGAGCGAGGGTATTCCGCGCGGCACCTCCTGAAACGCCCGCTATCTTGTCCGGCCCGTAACTCCCTCGCTGGGGCGTCGGGCTGGTTTTGGAGCCGCCTAGTTGCCCCGCGCGGCGACATGGATTCAACTACGGTCCTCTTTCCCGGCCTTTCCATTGCCCGCGAAGTTGACACCGTGAACCGCCAACCATTTCAAACGCCCCCCAAATGGTGGCCGCCGAAAATGACGCCGTGGCTGGTGCGGCTCTGGCGTCCGCTGATTAATCGGACGCTGCGAAAGAGCCAGCGAATCACCCAGGTGGATGTGCAAGGGACCGAGCATGTCCGCGCGGCGGTGAAGGACGGCTTGGGGACGCTGATCACCCCGAACCACTCGTTCCATTACGACTCCTACGTGATGATCGAGGCGGCCCATCGCTGCGAAAGCTGCTTTCACTTTCTCTCCGCCTGGCAGGTTTTTGCCATGAGCAAGCCCTTCGAGCAAATGGTCTTGCAGTGGCACGGCTGCTTCAGCATTAACCGGGAAGGGAACGATCTGCAGGCGTTCAAAACCTCGGTGGAGATCCTTCGCGAAAGTCCGCACCCGCTCGTCATCTTTCCCGAAGGGGACATCTACCACAACAACGATCGCGTCACTCCGTTCCGCGAAGGAGCAGCCGCCATCGCGATGTCCGCGGCGAAGAAAGGGCCTCGCAAAATCGTGGCCATCCCCGCCGCGCTCAAATGCTTTTATGTGCAGGATCCTCAGGAAGCCCTGCTCGACCTGATGAGCCGGCTGGAGGAATCGCTGCATTGGCGGCCGCGGAAGGACCTTTCCTTGCCGGTGCGAATCTACAAACTGGCGGAAGGGATGCTGACGCTCAAAGAGATTGAATATCAAGCCGGGCCTCGCTCGGGGACTGTTCCCGAACGCATTGCGGCCCTGTCGAACAAGATTCTTTGCGATCTGGAGAAGGAGCACAGCTTAAAGGACCGCGGCGGGATCATTCCCGAGCGGGTGAAGGAGGCCCGCAAGGCAATCATCAAGGCGAGCGAGAAGGAGGGACTGACCGAGAGCGAGCGACTTCGGCTGGGGCATGAAATGGAGGACTTGTTCTTTGTCATCCAGCTTTTCAGCTATCCGGGAAACTATGTCGCGGAGAAGCCTTCGCTGGAGCGGATTGCCGAAACGCTCGACAAGTTCGAGGAAGACGTGCTGAGCGCCGACTTCCCCGGCATCCGTGGCGAGCGTCATGCCGTCGTTCGTTTCGGCGAGCCGTTGGAATTGCCTAAGGAGCGAGAGAGCAAGACGGCCGTCAGCGATTGGACGAGTGTGCTGGAGCAAAAAGTGCAGCGACTACTCGACGAAATCAATGCCGCACGGCCCAGCCAGGCGATCAGCCTTTCACCAGCGTTAGCAGCGGCAGTTCCGGCGGGCAATTGAGCCGGATAGGGTGATCACCGCAGAGTCCGCGACTGACATGGAGCAGAGTCGGTTCTTCGTAGTACAGCCCGCCGGCATAGCGAAAGCCGAACTTGCTGGGCGAGATGAGCGCCCCCATCAACGGCAGCCGGATTTGCCCGCCGTGCGTATGTCCGGCGAGCATGAGGTCGAAGTCATTGGCTTTGGCCCAGGGATATTGGTCGGGAGAATGCGAAAGGAGCAGGCGAAAGTCAGGAGTCAGGAGGCAGGAGTCGGAAGTCAGGTTTGGATTAGTTCCAAACCATGGAACTTCACTGCCCGCCAGGAGGATTTCGGTCCCTCGCAGGGGAACTCGCATCGACCGGCTGCCAAGATCGGTGAAGCCGGCTTCTGCCATGAGGCTGCGGAGAATGCCGGTGTCGGGCAACTTCATCTCGT
>CAYUJE010000348.1:0-6504 GCA_964444865.1 uncultured Pirellulaceae bacterium
TACTTCCATTGCGGCGGTTTAAGCCTGTACCCATGAAAAACCCGGATGGTCCATTCATTATACGCCGTTTCCCGCCCCCGTATCTCCCGGAACTGACGGCTTTGGATAATCAGGTCGATGGCAGCCAGGGTGCTGTAGTTTTTGGCCTTCAGTTCGGCTTGCATTTCGGCCAGTAGCGGCTCATCGGAAAGTTGTACGCTGCGCCCCAAGGAGTAGCCGAGGAGTTTTTTGCAGAACTGCCGGACGAAGGCGTCGCGGCGAGTGGTGAGCAGGTAGTTGCGAAGTCCATCCAGCCCAGCGAATTCCGCTCCGTCCATCGCTTTCACCCGCACATCAATGGGCCGATCGCCTAGGTCTTTGTGGCGAAGGCGGCCGATGGCGTCATAGGCTTCCAGCGAGAACCCGAAGGGATCAATCCGCTTGTGGCAGCTGGAACACTTTTCGTCATTCGTGTGCTTTTCCACCAGTTGCCGTACTGTGAGGCCGGCAGTGGCGGCTTCATCATCGGGAAGGACCGGAACACCCTTGGGTGGACGGGGCAAGCGTTCGCCGAGCAGCACTTCGCTAATCCAGTTACCGCGAAGGATGGGGCTGGTCCTGGAGGCTCCGGATTGTGTGGCCAGCGTTGTGGCCTGGGCGAGGATTCCGCCGCGTCCGGACTTCTTCACTCCCTCGACCCGCCGCCAGTCGGCTCCGGTAACTCCAGCGATGCCGTAATGTTTCGCAAGGTCTTCGTTCAGGAACGTGTAGTCGGCATCGAGAATGCCCGTCACCGAGCCGTCGTTCTGAAAAAGGTCGGTGAAGAACTGAATTGATTCCTCATACATCGCGCCGCGCAGGCCGGCAAACGTGGGAAAGTGCCGCTCGCTTTTTTCGTCGAGATGTTCGAAGTCGTGAATGTGGAGCCATTGGCAGGCGAACTCCGTCGCCAAACGCCGAGTCTTGGCGTCCTTGAGCATCCGCCGAGTCTGTTGTTTCAGAATCGCGGGGTCGCTCAGCTTTCCTGCCGCCGCAAGCTGCCGCAGTTCGTCGTCCGGCTGACTGGACCAAAGGAAATAGCTGAGCCGGCTGGCGAGTTCAAAATCGGAGACGGGGCCTTGGCCCGCACCTGGACCTGGAATCTCGATGCGATAGAGGAAGGCGGGCGAGACCAGCACCCGCGCGAGCGTGAGACGGAAGGCATCGTTGTGCGGAATCTCTTGTTCCCGCAAGCGAGAGTATAACCCCCGCAATTCCTTGGCTTCCGCCTCGGTCAGCGGCCGGCGATAGGCCTGGCCCGCGAACGCGAGGAGCGATTGAATTTGCTGCGGCTCGGTGTCGATCAGCCGTTGGCGATAGGCGGCGGCACGGGCCGCGTAAGGCTTGCGAAGCGGCTCAAAGACTTTGGGGTCGGCGTCCTGGGTGGCGTACTGAATGAGTTGCTCCAAGGCATCAACCAGCGTCAGGTAATCCTGGCTGATGTAATGCAACTCGTCCCAAAGCTTGTCGAGCTGCTTCGCCTGGGCCTCATCGAGCATCAGTCGCGAAAGATGGTCGTCTTCGCGATAAAACAATGTGAGAGTGACAACTTCATCCACGGGCACAATCTTGGTGTAGCAGAGCGCGGCCGGAAACAACTGCCGGAATTCCTCGAAACCGGCTTCGACACGCTTGCGAGCCTGGCTTCCCTCGTTCACCAGAATCGGCGCTGCGAAGGAGGTCCGGCGATTGTCGGCAGTCCATTGGCCGCCGGCTTGCGTCGTTTTGACTTCCGCGGGCTGAAGGCCACTTTCGGCCGGCGCTTTTCCGCTGAGGACATGCAACTGCACACTTCCTTCCGTGCCGGACTTTGGATCGAGCATGCCAGTGGCAACCAATTCGCACCCTTCGACCAAATCGGCAGGCAGGCGAATTTCCAGCACGGACGGCGCTTGCACGCAGAGGTTGTTCGCATCGACGGGGCCGCCACCTGGGTGTTTGCCAAAGAGAGCCGGGTCCACGCCCCAAATCTCCGGAGCGGCTGCTGCCTTCTTGGACGGCTCCGCTGTTGGTTCAATCTTTCCTCCGGAGAGGTTTCTCAGAATACCACCCAGCAGCGGCCCGCCCCCGGCCCGCAATTGCTGATAGAGAGCCGCATTGGGAGCATCGCTCGGCTCCGGCATTTTGCCCGTCAGCAGCTTCTGGACCTCGTCAGCCGCGGCCCTCTTGGCCTCGGCTCCCTTGGCGTCTTGCCACTTCGTAAGGAATGAACCTGCGGGAATAACGGGAGAGGTGGCGTTCTGCTGTTCTGGCTCGGTATAGAAATGCCAAACCCCTTGGTTTCCTAGCCGATCCGCGTGCGGATTGCCCGCGAGAATATCGCCGGAAACGTCCCCGGCTAAGTCCCAACTCTTTCCCTTGGCGTCTTTGTCGTCCGCAGTGGATAGCTTGATGTCGATTGCCGTCAGGTCGCAGGAATGGTTGCCGTCGCGCGGTCCGATCAGAAGCGAAATAAGGTCGCCCGTTTGCACAGACACATTCTCCAGCGGCCCAAATTTGAATTCCTTGTTTCCCTGCGCGGTGCCGGAGGCCAGCCGTTGCCGGGTTGAGCCGCGGCGCAGTTCCACCAGCCAGGTAACGCCATTGCCGCATTCGGGATGGGAATGGGTCACTGCTCCTTCCACCCGTAACTTGCCAGTGAGGGGACTCTTCCAGCCCACTGCGGCCCGCAACGTGGGAGACGGATGCACTGCCACGCCATGCGGCTTCATGTTGCCGGGAACGCGAACGTGCTTGTCCGAAGAATTAGCCAGCAGCAACGGGGTGGCGTCATTTCCCCATCCCTTGATGAAGTCATAGGCTCCCGAATTATTGATTTTGTTCGTGAAGTGTCCCGTTAATTCCACATTTCCGCTGGCACCGATCCCCAAATAGTCCAGCCATGCGCCGAGTGCATCTGCATCCAAGCCATGCTTCTTGGCGAGTTCGACCGTGGAGCTTTTTCCTTGAGCGGCTGCGGCTTCATCCGCGGCGGCAAGATATTTGGCCGTGGCCGCCAAGACGGTCTCGCGGCGAGCGGTCAGCTCTTGCATGACGCGCCGCACATTCTTCAGCGGCAAATCGGGCCAGCCAGGAGCGACGATCCGCGGGTTTTGCCAGATGGCGATGTCGTGCTCATTCCCATCCCCCGCATCGGATGTGACCAGCGTGATGGTGATTTCTCCGGAGGGCAATTGCGGCGGAAATTTGAAGCGGATGTCCTGCTGCGTCACCAGCGGGCTGACCGGTTCGAGCCACCGTTTCGGCCCGCCGACTTTGCCGATATGGCCGACGCTGCCGAAGCGAAACAGCGACTTTTGCCAGGCGGCAATCTCGGCCGCCAGTGCCGGAGCATTTTCCGGCTTGGTCGACTGCCAGTGAGCGCGGAGCGGTGACAGAAGTAGCGACGGCTCCTTGCTGGTGAGGCTGTTCCACAGCATGCCAAGGTACTTGGCGTTCAGCTTCCGCTCACGCGCCACGACTTCGATGTTCTTGACATCCTTCGTCAGTCGCTCGCGCTCGGCAATCGTTGCCAGCAGATATTTCTCCACCGGCAGCCGGCCTCCTTCGTTGGTATCGAAGACGATCCCCTGCAGATTCACCTTCTCGCCGCCGCTGGCGTCGGAGAAAGGGCGATAGAAGTTGCGAATTTCGGCCAGCTTGTCGTTCGTCCAATCCCGCCGCGTGACATGCGGGGAAAAGACAAAACCATCCGGCAGCAGAATCGCGTGGTCGGCAATATCTTTAGCCGCGTCGAGATACTTGGTCACCAGAGCCGGCGACATGACCAGGGCATTGCCGGTGTTCGTGAAGCCCTCTCCCGCCGCGCCGTCGACCGGAAATTCCTTGGCCGGATCGAGCGAATTCACGCCCGTCAAGTCGCGCAGCGTGTAGGTATATTCCGCATTGCTGAGCCGCCGGAGCACCACTTTTCCTGGATCCCCCGCGCGAGCCCGGGCTTCCATCGTCAGGTAGCCATGTACCCACTTTTCCAGCTTCGCTTTTTCTGCTGGTGCAAGCTGCTTTTCATCTTTCGGTGGCATCTGGGCGGTATCGAGCATCTGGCCGACTTTTTGCCAGGTCTCCGGATGCTTGCGGACGTCGGCGAACGTGCCGATGGCACCCAGGTCAACTTCCGCCTCGATCAGGTCGCCGGAATGGCACTTCAGGCAATAGGTCGCCAGCAGCGGACGAATCTCGCCGCCGTAGTTCTTCTCCAGGTCCTTCGCCTCGGGCTCAGCCCCGGCCGCCAGTTGGCAGATCAGAGCCAGCAGCACCCCAGCAATAACTCGGAAAACCGCTCGAACGAACATACGCAGCCTCATACGCGGACAGTGCACTGGGAGAGTCAAGTTCAAAGGGCCCATTATACCGGCCAATCGTCGCCTCCGCAGGGAATTGGGCTAGGACTTGCCCAGTTTGTCCCACTGTTTTCGGATCTCGTCGAGGCCGTGCACGGGAGCCTGGCAGGCAAACTTCTCGCAGACGAAGACGCTGGGATGCTCACCCGCCGATGTGCGGCCGGCGAAGAGCGGGGCAAGATGCTGGGCATGTTGCTGGCCGGGCTGGCCGCGGCCGATGACGCGACGGGGAAGGAAGCGTTGCTGAAGGTCTGCAATCGCCTTGGCAGTTTCTTCGTTGTCGGGACCGACGATGACGATCTCCGGCATGGGGCCGAGAAACATGTCCAGAGCAATCAGCATCTGGCCAGCTGCGGTGGGGGAACGCTCCATCACACCGAGTCCGCAGAGCAGGGCCCCTTCCGCCGCAGAGAGATAGTCGTTACGCCCACAGAGCTTGCCGAGCCGCAAGAGAGCCGTCGCGGCCATCGCGTTGCCGCTGGGGACGCTGCTGTCGTGCAGGTCTTTGTTCCGGGCGATGAGCAGCTCGTGGTCGTCGGCTGTGAAGTAGAAGCCGCCACGTTCGTTGTCCGCAAACCGCGCCAGCAGGATGTCGGCGAGGCGAACGGCCTGGTCAATCCATTTTTCGTCAAAGGATGATTCGTAGAGCGTGACGAGTGCGTTCACCAGATAGGCATAGTCATCGAGATACGCATCGAGTTTCGCCTCGCCGTTGCGGTAAGTATGGAGCAATCTGCCATCGGAGCGTGACATCTTGGTGAGGATGAAACTGGCCGCCTTTTCCGCGGCAGCGAGGTATTCTGGCCGAGATAAAATGACGCCGGCTTTGGCTATCGCGTCGATCATCAAGGCATTCCAACTCACCAGAATTTTGTCGTCCTTGCCGGGGCGGATTCGCTGGTCCCGCACCGCCAAGAGTTCCTGCCGCATCTGCGTCAGGTCTTGCGTCAGTTTCTTCGCGTCGAGTCCCTTGATGGAGGCGCATTGGGCGATCGTCTTCGGCAGGTTCAAGATGCTCGTCCCATGCTCGAAGTTCCCCTCGGGCGTCACGTCGTAGACGTAGCAAAAAATGCCCGCCCGCTCTTTGCCGAGGACCGCTTCAATCTCTGGCGGCGTCCAGACGTAGAACTTTCCTTCTTCCCCTTCGCTGTCGGCGTCTTCCGTGCTGTGAAAGCCCCCTTCGGCATCGGTCATGTACTTGAGCATATAGTCCGCCGTTTCGCGGACGGTCTGGGCGAATCTCTCTTCTCGCGTGGCAGTGAACGCCTCCAGATACGCCGACATCAGCAGGCCGTTGTCGTAGAGCATCTTCTCGAAATGCGGCACCAGCCAGCGCTCGTCCACGCTATACCGGGCAAACCCGCCGGCCAGATGGTCATAGATACCCCCCATCGCCATTTTGTCGAGCGTGAGCGTGACCATGTGGAGCGATTCTGGTCCGGGATGGCGCTGCCACATCCGGAGCAGGACTTGCAGGTCCATCGAATGCGGAAACTTCGGTGCCGTCCCAAAGCCACCATGCGTCATGTCGAAAGCCCGCTGGAGTTTTTGCTCGGCGGACTTCAGCAATTGCAAATTGAGCTTGCCTACCTGACTCCTGCCCCCTGACTCCTGCCCCCTCTCCTCCTCCCCCACGCTCTGCAAATGAGCCGTCATCTCCGCTGCCTGGGCGACGGCCGCTTCCCGCCGGTTCTTCCAGGCGTCGACGACTGCTGCCAGTATCTGGTCAAAGCCGGGCATGCCGCGTCCGGAAGTCGGCGGCCAGTAAGTCCCTCCAAAGAACGGCTGCAAATCGGGGGTGAGGAACACCGACATCGGCCAGCCGCCGCGGCCGGTCATGAGCTGCACGGCGTTCATGTAAATCTGGTCGAGGTCCGGCCGCTCCTCCCGGTCCACCTTGATGCAGACGAAATGCTGATTGAGATAGTCCGCAATCCCCTGGTTTTCAAAACTCTCATGCTCCATCACATGGCACCAGTGGCACGCCGAATAGCCGATGGAGAGAAAGATGGGCCTCGCTTCTCCCTTCGCACGGGCCAACGCCTCCGGTCCCCAAGGGAACCAGTCCACTGGATTGTTCTGGTGCTGCAGCAGATACGGGCTCGTTTCGCGAGAGAGGCGGTTGGGCATGGCAAAAATCCTTGAT
>CAYUJE010000349.1:0-6476 GCA_964444865.1 uncultured Pirellulaceae bacterium
GACGAACTTGTCCCACGGCTTATTCTGCTCCACGCTTTTGCGAATAAAGCCGTAATACGCCTTGATCGCCTCCGGCCGCAGCCGCTCGCCGGAGAGCAGCAGCAGGTCTGACCACTTATACGCCCAGTAATCGACGAACTCTGGCCGGCTGAGGAGGTGGTCGATCAGCTTGTCCCGCTTGTCGGCGGAAGCATCCGCCAGGAAGGCCCGCGTCTCGTCGGCCGTCGGCAGCGTGCCGATGGTGTCGAGATAGGCCCGCCGCAGGAAGGTGGCGTCGTCGCATCTGGGGGACGGCGGCAACTTGAGGGAGGTCAACTTCTCGTTGACAAGATCATCCAAAAAGTTCCGCCGCTCGGCACTGGCAAACACTTCCGGCTGGACGTCATTCACATACGGCACGGTCAGGAACGCCATCGCGTTGTAATTGAGATACCAGACCTTGATAACTCCCTCGCCGCTGTCGGTGATTTTTACTTCGCCCCGCTCCCCGACGGAAGCGACCGAGCTATTCACCGACGTGTACTTGGCCCAACGGGTGGCATCTTCCACATGTCCATCGGTGAAGTGGGCCAGCACAATGAGCTGCTGACTCGCCCCGACGCCCTGCGTCGAGTACTTCGGCAGCACTTCCAGGCTGGCGATCTGGGGGTCATTGTCCTTTGGCCCCGGCGCTCCAGCAGCAATCCATTCCGCCAGCACCCGATATTCCTGCGTCGCCGGATCAAGCTTGATGCCCCCCTTATGCGGCAGCAAGCCCGTCGGCTTGGTCAAAATCAGGCTCCGCCCCGGATCGCTCGGCACCACCCGCCGCCCCAGCGCCTGCCTCGTGAGATAGCTGTAATCCGCATCGACATCAAACCCAAACAGCGTCAGCCGAAATCCCTTCTGCCCCGCCCGCGCCCCGTGGCAGGCCCCGGCATTGCAACCTTGCTTCGACAGCACCGACTCGACATGATTCCGAAAGCTCCAGGCAAAAGGCTGGTCCTGGCCAGTCACTGTCACTTCTGAAGATGCCGTTTGTTCGCCGACTTTGGCGGTAATGGTCGCCTTGCCGTTGCTGACGGGAACTGCGACGGAATTTTCAATCTTTACCACCTTCTCGTCGCTGCTCGTTAGCTGGACTCCTTCCGTTGCCTGACTGAGAACCTGCTCGCCTCGCTTCCACTGGGGGACGAGAGTTTGGCGGGATTCTTTGGTGGAGAGAGAGCTACTTGGCGGCAAGAGTAAGAGTTTCGCCGCAGAATCTTGGGCAACGCAATCACCGCCCGCGATTAAAATCATAGCGATCCAACAAGCCGTTCCAATTCTGCTTTCCAACTTTCGCATCTTCGTCTCCCAGTGAGCGATTTGGCTCATTCTTCAGAAACCATCCAAACGGCAAATACCGTCACAATCCGATCACCTTCATTGATCCAGTAGTCAACCCCCTATGGATCGACGATTAAGGCACCCATTCGATTTACTACTTCGCATTGCTCCAGGAACGGGTCGCGTGACAACTGTTCGTCGATGTAATTCGACGCGGCAGCAATGTCGGACCTATCGTCCCCATCCATAATTGCGCCAAGTCATTGGTTGCCCGGCGGTTCCAGACAACTGTGTATTTCATAGAAACTTGTCGGGATGAGTCTCTTGCATTTGGGTCCAAAAATCTTTTAGTGAGACTCCTCCCTGTTCTTGCATTCGTTCGGCGCGTTCTGCAGGGGTCAGTGGTGACTTTACGCCCCCGAGTGCTTTCGGCGAGTTCGACTCTACTGGCACGAAATACCCAATCACACTCCCCTTTTCATTGCGCAGGGTCAGGTACTCCGATGCTTGATGCAAGTGTTCCACAGTCGCGTTGTCCAAAGTTACTTCAGTCATTGCATCACCTCCCTAAAACAGCTCCTTCACCTCATGCTTCCCAAAATCCACCAGCGGGAACGGCCGGCCGGCGGGGCCGGGGAGCGTGGTTTCCAGGTCGAAGCCGAGGCTCTTGTAAATGGTGCCGACGATTTCCGGCGGATCGACGGGGCGTTCGGCGGGGTAGGCCCCGATGGGGTCGCTGCGGCCGATGGCCCGGCCCCCTTGGATGCCGCCGCCGGCGAAGTAGGCGGAGAAGCACTGTGGCCAGTGGTCCCGCCCGCCGGCCGGGTTGATACGCGGCGTACGGCCGAACTCCGCCAGGTTGCAGACCAGCGTCTCGGCCAGCATCCCCCGCTCGCTCAGGTCTTCAATCAGGGCGGCATACGCCTGGTCGTACATCGGGGCGACGATGTTCTTCATCCCTTCGATGCTGGTGAACGGTTTGCTGCCGTGGATGTCCCAGGTGATTTCGTCGAACACGGTCAGGAACGTATTCACCGTCACGAACCGCACCCCCGCCTCAATCAGCCGCCGGGCCAGCAGGCAGCATTGGCCGAAACGGTTCAGGCCGTATTTCTCTCGCAGAGCCTGCGGCTCTTTGGTCAGGTCGAAGGCGGCCCGGGCCTGCGGGCTGGTCATCATGCGATAGGCCGCCGCGAAGTTGGCGTCCATCAGCTTGGCGCTGGGACTGGCTTCGAAATCCTTCACCTTCTCTTCCACGATCTCCCGCATCCGGCGGCGGCGGTCGAGCCGGGCATCCCCCAACTCCGCGGGCGGCAACAGGTCGGGGACTTTGAAGTTCGGCTTGGAGGGATCGGTATTGAGGACGAAGGGATCGTAGGCTTTGCCGAGGAATCCGGCTTCCTGCCCATGCGGCAGGTTGCCTCCGGTGGAACCCATTTTCTCCGGCAGCACCACATGGGGCGGCAGGTCGGTCTTCTGTCCCCGCAGATAGGCCAGAGCACAGCCGGCGTGCGGCGTGTTGATGCCGCCGGTGAAGAGCCGTCCGGTTTGCAGCATCTGGTGCCCCGTATCGTGCACGGCAGCCGCGGTGTGGTAGCAACTCCGAACGAGCGAGAACTTGTCGGCAATCTGGGCGTGCCGCGGCAGGATTTCCGTAATCTGAAAATCCCCTTTCGTCGATATTGGGGCAAACGGCCCCCGAATCTCCGCCGCCGCGTCGGGCTTGGGGTCGAACGTGTCCATCTGGCTCGGCGCACCGAGGTTGAAGATCATGATGACCGAGCGGTTGTCATGCTCCTTCTTCTTCTCCGCTTCCGCGCGCGCCTCCGCCGCCAGCAGTTGCGGCAGCGTCAGACCGACGGCACCCAAAGCGCCCACCTGCAAGAAATCCCGCCGGGTCACCCCGTCGCACGTATGAGCCGTCCCTTCGCCCGTAATCTTCAGCATCGCTGCATCTCCCGCAGTAAAAACGCCGGTAGCCGCCAACCACCTTGGCCTGGTCCTTAGACCGGCGAAAGTGTGGTTTCCCAGAGATTCAGCGTACCACGGGAGAGAGAGAAGAGCAATTTCGCGGAGCACGGTAGTTAGGGCAATCGCCAATAATAGTGTGCGCATTCAGGCGGCCAGTACGAATGGTTTTTGACTAGTGGTCAACGCCGCGTTATCATCCACCCATCACATCGAAATCCATGAACGCCAATTGGCCAAGAGAAATGAGCATGGCGAACGCAAATGACAAATCACCTAGCAGCCCCGAACAATTTGAGCCTCGCACCGCTACGGCAATAGGGTCGCGTTGGCCCTTCTTAAAGTTGTTCCTTGCTTTGCTGATTCCAGTTGGAATTTTCGTCGGATACAAAGGCTACTTCTTTACGCAAAGGCTGAGAATGATCGGCCAACTAGAAGCCACTGAAGGCTGGGTCATGCGTGACCATAATCGGGATTCGTCAGTGCTGCCAAACGTCTGCCTCGAGGAGGTCAACATCGGTGTTGAGAGTGTGCGCCCGAATGCGCGAATTCCGCCGCTCTCGGTATTGCTGTGGTTTCCGGAACTTAAGTACTTAAGTGCATCAGGACAGCCTCTCAATGGTGACGAAATCCAGATCATCTCTCGGTTGACGAAACTGAGGACTCTGCATTTGGATTCCACTGGGATTTTGGACCAAGACTTGCCAAGGCTGCTTAATTTGAAATCCCTCGAAGTAATGAATCTATGCGACACCAATGTTACCGATGCTTCTATCCCCTGCATCCAAAAGATGACTTCATTGCGGCACTTATGGCTTCATAATTCTGAAATCACGCAGTGGGGCTACCAAAAGCTCCAAGCGACAATGCCAAACACCAGTATCACGATCGGACACATCGGTTCCGCGGCTCACCGCAAAGCCACACGACGGTTGCTCCATCATCATGCTAAAGTCAGGTCTGGCGATGCTCTAGATCATCCTCAAGAAGTTCACGTTTCGATTCGGCCCGAAGCTTGGCTGGGAACAAACGATGACTTTGCTGCCTTGACCGATCTCGACAGGCTCGACGAACTCTGGATTCTAGGAAAGGGCCAAGTCGTTCTGCCGTCGCTTCCCAGAGTTAGGCAATTACATCTTGAAGGGGCGACAGTGCTGGGTCTTGATTTTGCTGAATTGGATAACGATTCGTCGTTGCAGAAAGTGACAATAGAGCAGTGCCCCTGTCCGCCTGGGCTATTGCAAAACCTTGATCGCTGTTCGCACCTGGAAACTCTTAGGTTCATTTCAGTACCTCTCTCCGCCGAAGAGCTTGCAAGCGTTAAACGATCTGAGAGCCTGAGAGAATTGCATGTTGTGATGCCAGAAGCCACCAATTATGGCGAATTTCCCTCAGGCAGCGTAACGGGACTGATCGCCGTAGCGAATGACATGGAAATGGTGAAGAGAATGTACGCAATTGGGATCAAATTTCCAAAGTTGCGTATTCTCATTTTAAATGATAATCGAATTAGCGACGACGCGGTCACTGCCTTTGGCGTTTGTGAGCACCTCCAAGCCGTCACTTTGGAGTCCCAAATGCTAACGGACAACGGGATTGCCAGGCTGCCGAATTGCTTTCCAAATCTGAAGACTTTGAAAATTTCCAGTCACCAAATGACTGAGGCATCACTAAAACAATTTGCCCTATTCAGGCACCTAACCAATCTAACTATTTCCGACGGAATACTCCCTGTGGACACGATGGCGAGTTTCAGCAAGGACAATCCGAATTGTCTGGTCAAATGGCAGGCGACTACGAAGGACGGCCGCATGGAGCACACGTTTTCGAAGGGTGTCGCCCTGCCAGTTGTACGGTACTAACGAGAGGCACTAACCCTTTGCGACGTGCGATTTCGAATCGCAAACCGAATTGTGTTGAGGCAGCCCTCGCTTGCTAGTCATTGCGAGAAGACGCTCCACTGGCAAACGTCTTCTGGAGTAGGGACTCCACGCAGACCCAGCCAGGCGGACGAGCCGATGGCGAGGTTTTTGCTGCTGGTGGAATTGTTGTCGTCTGATCTGCAAGTGCCACCCTAATTTAGGCGTTGCCAGCCTCGCCAGTTGCCGGACTCAACACCGCCGAGATAAACTATAGGCATGACCGCGGCCCAAAAGCTCAATCTGATTTCTATTGAGGACTATCTCGCGGGGGAACTTGTTTCTCCCGTCAAGCACGAGTATCTGGGGGGTGTCGTCCATGCAATGGCCGGGGCGAGAAACTCGCACACTCTGATTGCAAGCAACATTCTGGGGGCATTGCACGCTCGTCTCCGCGGTCGCCGTTGCCGGGCGTTGAATTCGGATACGAAAATCCGCGTCCGCCTGCCGACGCAATTGCGGTTTTATTATCCGGACGTCTCCGTGATCTGCCGACCGAATCCCCAGCAAGACTCGTTTCAGGATGAGCCAGCCGTGGTCGTTGAAGTGCTGTCGAAAGCAACCCGCCGCATCGACGAAGGGGAAAAGAAGGACGCCTATTTGACGATCCCCTCGCTCGACGTTTATGTACTCATCGAGCAAGAGTTGGCTGCGGTCGTGGTGTATCGCAGGACCGCGCAGGGATTTGTTCGCGAAGAATACTTGGAACTCGAAGCCTCGATAGGGCTGCCCGAGATCGAAGCGGAATTGCCGCTGTCCGAAATCTACGAGGCGGTCGAGTTTTCGCCTGAAGTAGATGCGGAAGCGGCTTAAGTTTTCTGGCGAGAACTTCTGCCGCTGCATCCCCTTTCTTGCATGGCGCTACGGCAGTTCCCGAATCCGGATATTCTTAAACTCAATCGGGCTCCCTTCCGATTCGAGGCAGAGGAAGCCGCTGGAGGGGTCACAGCCGTTGCCGCCGGAGACTTCTTCGCCGTTGACCCAGAGGCGGACTTCGCCGTTGATGGCCCGGATGTAGTAGTGGTTCCACTCGCCGTGACCCTTGGTCGTTTCCTTCCGCGGAAAGCTGCGGCTGCCGTCTTTGGAGAGCGGGGGGAAGGGCTTCATCTTGACTCCGACTGGGAAGACGTCGCCGTTGGTTGTGAACCAGTCCGATTTTTTGCCGGTCTGCTTCTCGTACCTCTCCGCATAGCCGTGGTCGAGGACTTGCACTTCGATTCCCTTCGGAAGTTGTCCCTTCTTCACGGCCTTCAGTGACTCTTCGGTGGTCCAGACGAAGAC
>CAYUJE010000350.1:0-6443 GCA_964444865.1 uncultured Pirellulaceae bacterium
CTTCTGGCAATGCTCGACCAGCACCGGCCGCACAGCGGTTTCGAAGAAACGGAGCTCGTCCGCGGTCGGCTGCTTGGCGGGCTCGGCGGCGAGAATCGTCAGAATCAACAGTCCGGCATATCCCATCTCAACTCCTTGCGGTTGGGTTCTATTCTAGTCTTTCCGCAAACCGCGTTGAATGCAACTCCTTGGGGGCGAATTGAGCCGAATCGCCATGCTAGAATTGCTTTATGCCCTTCATCCAAACCATCCCCGAAAGCGAAGCGACCGGCCAACTTGCCGAAGCGATGGCCAGTTGGCGGCAGGCGAATCCGGGGCGGGACAAGTTCCCCGGCATTTTGCAGTGCTTTGCTCATCGGCCCGATTTTTTGAAGCAGGTGATGGACTTCAGCTATGGGTTGCATTTCAGCGACGGTCATCTGAACCGCCGGACGAAGGAGATGATTGCCACGTTCGTCTCGGGGCTCAATCAATGTCCCTACTGAGTCGGCTCGCACGCTTATTTCCTGCAGTTGCAGGGAGCCGACAACGAAATCGCCGCCGCCCTCTCCAAAGGAAATCTGGCGGCCGCGCCGGTGACCGATGCGGAACGAGCGCTGCTCACTTGGGTCGAATTGCTGACGCGGCAGGCTTACAAGAACAGGCCCGAAGATGTACAACGGGTCCGTGACGCCGGCTGGACCGAGCCGCAGATTGCCGAGGGGGTCTACATCACCGCCCTGTTCGCCTTTTTCAATCGCGTGGCGGATGCCTTCGGTCTGGAAGACCCCGGCTATGCCAACATGCAGCCGCCGGCCGGAATGCCGAAATGAATCCACCGAAATCTCCGCAAGACTACACCTGGCTGGATCGCGTTTATCAGGTCATTGGGACTTGTTTCGGGCTGGGCTATGCACCGATTCTGCCCGGAACGTGCGGAGCGCTCGTCGGCGTCGCGCAATATTTGCTCATCGTCTGGCTGCTGCCAACGACGTCGAAAGATTGGCCCTGGTCCGGTCAGACTTTGGCGCTGGGTCTGTCGTTTCTGTTTTGGACGGTCTTCACGATCGGCCTCGGTTCCTGGGCGGAAGAGTTTTTTGGCAAAAAGGACAGCGGGATTTTTGTCACGGACGAAGTTGTCGGCACGCTCCTCACGCTGCTCCTCTTCCGTGTCCCCGAGCATCCTTACCTCACCTTGCTGTGGGCCTTTCCGCTGACGCGCATCATCGACATCGTCAAAGTCCCGCCGGCGAAGCGTCTGGAAAAGCTCCCGGCTGGCTGGGGCGTGGTCGCGGACGATGTGCTGGGATCGCTTTACACCGCGGCACTGCTGTATCTGCTGCTATATCTCTGGCCGGCCCTGTTTGGAATGGCCAACGGCTAGGGCCAGCGAACCAGAACGCCTGGAAACAGTCTACCGGGCCGCATTTTGCCGGAATGCTTCCCGCGTTTCGCGGCTGGAAAGGGCGACGAGCGCCCAGATACCCAGTGGCATCGTGATGATCGCCGCGAGACTCAGCGGCAGTAGTGCGAGGCAGGCACCCGTCAGTGCGAGCCCATAATTTTCGACTCGCATCATCTTGAGGCCGGAGGCGATGATGATGAGCGAAAACAGAATCTGCAGCCCGATCAGCAGTGCAATGATGGTCGCGCCCATTGAGATCATTGCGTCTCCAGGCGGCGGCAACCACCAGGGAATGGACGCGGCCGCCAGGCAATTGAAGAGCACTGCCACCAGCCCCATGCCTCCCCCTCCGGCAAGACCCAAGCCGGGCCAAAAGAGTTGTTGCTGGACATTGACCACGATAAGGCGATCCACGGGCCCGTGGGGTGGCAGAGCGGCCTTGGGGGAAGCTTCGTCCTCACCGCGGAGATTTCTTCCATGTCGCTTTTTCTTTCGAAAAGCATCCTGAACATCCCCATTGGCTAGCACAATCAAGGCCCAAATTCCTACCGGCAGGCTGATAATCCAAACGGGTCCGGTTGGCAAAAGGGCCACAATGCCGGCCGTCACTGCCAGGCCATAGGTCTCCAGCCGTCGCATTTTGCTGCCGCCTAAGATGAGCAGAATGGAACTCGGAATTTGCACCGTGCAGACGACCAGTGGCACGACGATGATCCACAGCGGCATACTTGCCATTGGCTGCGGAGCAGCCGCTTGTGCCAAGAGTGGAGCAATGTCGAGACTGGCTGTCTCCATCGAATGTCTGTTGATCTCCTTGTGAGTGGCGGTCGAATTGTAGGCCATGATGGCAACAAGCACCGACAGCAAGCAAAACCCTATTCCCAAAAAACCGGCAATCATCAGCCCCATTCCGGGAACGGCGACTTGCCGACGAACATCCGCGGGCTCCAGGTCCTCTTGGGAACTCTCCTCAGGGCCACGGGGTTTTGCTTCACCGTGGCTGCCGAAGGCAGCGCGATACGCCAGAAAGAGCACTCCTTGAAAAACAATAATGCTTCCCAGCACCATCAATCCGGTACCGATGCGAACGTCGTCCGCCGAGGAGACATTGCTGGATGACATCCATCCGAATAGCAACATGGCGATGCCCACCAGCAAAAATACCAGCATTATTCTGTCGAGCCAGGTCCGATATTCCGTCTCCATCCAATCAGGTTTGCCGGACATTTGGCGATAGGTGTTAAGCGTCCCCAGGAGAGACCCCAGGCCGCCGATGAAACAGCCAAAGCCTGCTCCGAAAAAGCCAAAACTGCCCGACTTGGGAAGCATTAACACAAACGGTAGCAGGCCAATCATGATGCCGACGCTCATGACAAGCAGACTCGCCACCACGAAGATGGCGATGAGCAGAATGCGGCCCAGGGTTCCTCGAGGAAGGTTCGACAGCGGAGCTTCCTGAATCGTGTTGCTTGGATGGGCCGGCGTGAAAACGGGTTGTTTGTGAGCCAAAGGAAAGTGGCCAGATGGCGTCGATTTGACGGTTTCCAATTCCGTCTTTACCTCACTGGCACGCTGATACCGCTTGCCTGGTTCCTTTTCCAGCGACCGCAGCACAATCTCGTCGATGCGGATGTCGATCTGCACCTTTTGAGATGGTGGCGCAAATCGGCCCATGGGAAGTTCGCCGGTGAGCATCTCATAGAACATCACGCCGAGCGAATAAATGTCTGCCCGGTGATCCACATCCGTGGGATGCTCAATCTGCTCGGGGGCCATGTAGCGCGGCGTTCCCATCACCTGCATGGAATGCGTCAGCGTGTAGTCCAGCGGCGACTGCGTCAGCAACTTGGCGAGGCCGAAGTCGGCGATCTTCACCCTACCCGTTTTGTCGAGCAGCACATTTTCCGGCTTCACGTCCCGATGGACGATTCCCTGGTCATGGGCATATTGAAGGGCATCGCAGATGTGGGGGACGATGGCTAATGCTTCGGGCGGCGCAAGGTTGCCCCCCTGCATCGTCTGCCGCAAATTGAGGCCATCGACAAATTCCATCAACAGGAAATAGACGCCATCCGATTGGCCAAAGTCGTAGACGGTAACGATGTTGGGATGGTTGAGCCGAGCCAGAGCGCGAGCTTCGCGAGCAAAGCGTTCGGCGAAGGCAGGGTCCGTGGCGGCTTCGGGGGGAATCACCTTGAGCGCGATGAGTCGGTCGAGATGTTTTTGCCGGGCTTTGTAGACCGCCCCCATCCCTCCTTGCCCGAGTAGCTCGATGATTTCGAGTTGCGGGAAGTGAGGAGCCAGATCCGCAATGGCGGCAGCTCGTTTTTCGTCGGTCCAGGGAGTGGTGGCCACGAAACCTGCCGCGGGGGAAGGTACGCTGGCTAGTCCACCCGCCAACAGGCAGGCCGGACAGAGCCCTTCCGGCGCGTCGGTCGCAAGCGGTGACTGACAACGGGGACAGGTGGCGGTCTGGCTCATGGGGTCCCCGACTTGGCGGAACGATTTGCCACAGCCTCTTCCTCAGCAATTCGCTTTTGTCCCTTGTTCATCCAGGCAATCGCGAGAAGCAAGGCCGCAATATAGGGAATCCATACCAAGAGATTCCACGGCCACGGTGTCAAAGCCTGGCCGAGCATCAGTAACAGAACGAGGACCACGACAACAGCCGCACCCCGGAGGATATGAGCCTTTTGGCGTTTGGAATTAGCAAGGCGGTAGGGAATATAGGTCCCCAGAATTCCTCCCCCGAGTCCGAGGACGATCCCCAAGATTCCCCCGAGCCAGCCGAAGAGATAGCCAAGCTGTTCACCGTTCATCGCGTTCCCTTTCTCAAAGACCCAGGATTTTTTTGCCCCACCATACTCTTACGGAAATCTGTGGACAGGTTACAGAAAATCTTAATCTCCCCGGAGGGCGTTAAGCAAAACCTGCAGTTCATTGTCGATATCTTCTTCCGCCGACACGGTTTGCGCGATGATTTGTCGGAGCGTTTCCCGGTATTTCTGCCGCAGGCGATGGACGGCGACTTTGACGGCTCCGGGAGACATTTGCAGCTTTGCGGCAGCGATTTCATAGGTGGGGGCACCGGAATCACCGGTGAGAAAAACCTTGAGTTCCTCGAAGAGAGGAGCTTTTTCAGACTCCGCGAAGTCCTGCTTGAGGGCGGCAACCGCTTGGTCCAGCAGCGTGAGAGCCCAGCGGCGGTCGAAAATCTTCTCCGCCGTCCAGTGGTCTGCGGGCTCGTGTTGATAGCGCTCCTCGCCCCGCTGGAAATCGAGCGAGAGAACCGCCTGGCCACCGCCTCGTTTTTGAGCGAACGCCCGCTGTCGCTCGTGGCTGAGGAAATGCGAAACCGCCGTGAGCAGAAAGGTGCGAAATCGTCCTCGCTCTTTGTCCACCGCTTCCAAGTAGTCCTTTTCCAAAAGTCGAGCAAAGAACTCCTGCGTCAGGTCCTGGGCATCCTCAGCCTGCTTTCCCCGTCGGCGGATAAAGGCGTACACCGCATACCAATAGCTGCCGCACAGCTCTTCCAGCGCTGCCCGCGCCTGCGGCGAAGGGGTTTTCGCTGCCGCCACCACCAGGCTCCAGCGCGTGGTGTTGAAACCGGCGTTTCCAAAAGAAGCGGACATGTGGGGGACGACGGACAAAAGCGGAAGTCGGAAAGCGGAAGCTCACGCGACGGCACCAATATACCCTCGCGCGCTCCCGAGAGCTAAACTCAAGGAGCGTATTTCTTCGTTCCGCTCTCCGCTTTCAGACCTCCGCTTTTCCCATGAAGCTCGGCCTCATCAACTCCGCCTGGGTTCAAGCCAATCAACCGACGGTTTATGGCCTTCGCAAGACGAAGGAAATCGGCTTTGACTCCGTGGACATTTTCGTGGACCCCTTGGATATCGATATCCGCGAGCGACGGCTCATCAAGGACGAATGCGACCGGCTGGATCTGCCGATTGTGTCAATTGCCTGCGTGGCGGTGGGACTCATTGACTTCAATCCCAGCGTGCAGCGGTTTCATATCGACCGAGTGAAAAAATACTTGGACCTGGCTTATGAATACCAGGCCAAGAATGTGCTGCTGGTGCTGGGAGAATACATCTGGAACCAGGAAGTGATCCCACCGGCGGAACAATGGAAAATGGGGGTGGAAAGCTGCCGCGTCCTCGGCGACTATGCGGCGAATTTGGGGGTGCAGATTGCCTTGGAACTAGAGCCGTTCCATTTGTCACTCGTCAACAGTGTGGAAGCCATGGTTCGTTTTCTCGACGACTGCAATCACTCCTCCGTCCAGGCCAACATTGACATTTCGCACCTTTGCCTGGCGAATGTTCCTGCCGAAGAACTCCAACGGCTGAAGGGGAAGGCGATCCACGTCCACATTTCCGACTGCGACGGAATCAAGCACGGCGACCTCCCCCCCGGCCGCGGCGTGGTCCCGTTTGAGCCCTACCTGCGGGAAATCAAAGCCCTGAACATCGAAGGCGCGATCTCGATTGAGCTGGAATACTCTCCTCAACCGGACAAGATCGCCGAGTGGGTCACGGAAGCCTATGAAGCGACCGATAAGCTGATGCGGCAAGCGGGGTTGCGGGGATAGCAATGATGTCCGAGCAAGAGTTATCTCCCTTTACTTTTACGGAATGAGCAGCACGTCTTGCTCGTCGCGGCCGCGACGGTCTTTCCCTTGCTGGAGTTTGCGGAGGACTTCGCGAATGCGGTCGATGGGGTGCGGCGTCTGATCGCGGCCGGCATCCAGAAACTGTTCATCAAGAATCAGCTCGCGAAAGTGCTCGCGGCAGAGAGCTTCAAAGCGGTCGACGCCGCCGTGAATTTCCAGGGCTTGCGGTGCGACTTCCACCCAGAGGGGAACGCCGGCTTGCCAGAGGCTGGAGCCGGAGGCGATGACTTCGCCTTCAAAGCCTTGCGTGTCGCTCCAGACGAGGGCCACATCCTGGGGCAAAAGCTTCCTGTCGCGTATCAGTTGGTCCAGCGGCAGCGAAGGGACCTGGGTGATCTGGCATTGGTCGGCGGTATAGCGGCCATCAAAGCCTTGCTTGCC
>CAYUJE010000351.1:0-6429 GCA_964444865.1 uncultured Pirellulaceae bacterium
GCCGGCCGGCTTGAGAGCCAGCACGTCCTCCTTGAGCCGGAGCAGCACGCCGCGCGTCGTGTCGCCACTGATCCCCCGGTTGGCAACTTTGACCCCCGGAAACGAGCCTCCCAAATCGTCTCCCCAGCCTTGCGTGATCGAATCACCCAGAAAAACCAAAGCCCTCTGGTCTTGCTCCACCCGCTTGGCCCAACCACTTCGCTTCTCGGCCCAAAGTTGCTTGAACCAGTCATAACGGCGCAGCGGCCCGGCCCCCGGTACTCCTTCATCCGTGGCAGGCAATTGAAACTTCGCATCCTCCCCACGGGCCGCCGGCAACGGAGCCGCCAGCAAGAGACTGAGTAGCGAAATCACCAGCATCATCGCAGAGAGCCTGGCCTTCATGTTTTCCTCGCGGCTTGCAGAGTTGTTCAAATGACTGCCGCCAATTGTAACCGAGCCGCTTTGCGGCGGAACAGGCGACGGGCCGCGGTTTTTCCATTACCCACCGCGATTCAGAACGGAGCGAGTGCCGCACGGACGGTCTCCATGGTAAATGAACGAGACACATCAAGAGAATTGTGTACCTAGTCGCGTTCAGGGACATAAAGCGGGAACTCGGCACAGAATGTTTCAGTTCAACCGCCTAGCCAACGATTCTGTTATTCCGCAGGACGGGTTCGTGGAGGGGTGCAATGAATTGTTAGGGATTGGGGTGCCCAACAATCAAGATAACAAATACGAGCAACTCGCTCGCGAAGAATAGATAAAGCGGCCATGCCAATAACTGCTTCCAACCGCGAAGTGAAACAGCATGACTCATAATCGAAGCGAGAGCCATCACTGCGCCAAAGACGCCGTGAGGCCAAGAGTATCGCCCGTGATCGACGTAGAAACCTGTCAGCAGAACGAATGCTGCCCAAACGACGGCGACTAGATATAGACGAGAACCGAATCCAACTCGTGACGGCGCGGCTTGCACTGCGGAGCCTATCGTCGACTCGTAAGGATTCTCGGAATTCATAGCCGCATCACCATCGTTGATGCCATCACCGTCCGTATGCTACTGAGCGCAGAACGCGCCGTCAACTTGAAGGTTGTGACGGAACCTTCCAAAGGATTCAACGGCGGCCGGCAATCTCGCAGAGGTCCAATGCGGCGCTCGCAAAGCTTTGGAACTATATGTCAGATATGACTTGATGCCAGTGCCCACGGTTGTCGTTCCGAGTTGGCTGGCATCGAATTTTATCCGCGATTGCGACTCGAGCACTGCGGGCTCGCGAGAGGACTCATTGCCTACATTGGGGGAAGAAAGGTAGGTCGCCAAGTCCTTTCGCACGCCATCAGAGTTCGCCTGGCAGCACCCAAGGACTATCCAGGGCGGTCCGCTCTGTCCAGCGGCTTTCGGCGCATTCCGATCCCCCAAATAACCTCCCATCGCCGCTCAATGCCGCGTGAGTATTAAACGTCAACCCTCGGGGTTCACCAGCGGGCTGGCGTCCGACTTTTCTTGTCCAAGAAGTCCGCGAGAAGACTTTCCACGTCCGTCAACTCGGTGCGGGCGGTGCAGTCGGAAGGAGGAGAAGGGACACAGTGAACACGGAAGACACGGATGTGGAAGAAGCTGGCAGGGGGCAAGAAAATGGATGGCAAAAAGATAAGACCAAACATCTTGCCACGTATCCCGTGTTTTCCGCGTCCCACCCCACAGCCAACCACCTCAGCCGCGATTGACTCCCACCGCACTGACTTCGCACCCGAGTTGGCGCGTCCTCTCATTCCGGTCCCGGGCGCTCTGCGTCCCCAGTGACGGGCTAACCGGTGACCGGCAATGTCGATTATCTTGGTGATGGGAGAGAGTGCCCCTCGGAAACCTGTCGCCCATGTTTCGTAGGGTGAAACTCGTTGGGCTAAGACTGAAGGAACCACGGAATGTTAATTCAATCACGACTCTGGCTGTGTCTGTTCGTCGTGTTGGCAATCGCTGCAAAGACGCAATTATTGCTCGCCGATCCGCCCGCACCAGCGAAGGCCGCAAAGAGCGAGAACTTTCCGTCCGGCTGGGAGGCGCTGGCGCAACGGGAAGAGATACGGCCGGCGTTTTCCCACGACCCCAACGGAGGCACCGATGGAAAAGGAGTCTTGGTGATCGTCGCTGAAGATTCCGTCTCGCAGCAAGGACGATTCCAGAAGTCGTTTCCAGTAACGGGGGGCGAGTTCTATCGGTTTGACGCGGCGCGGAAAACGGTGAATGTGGAGGTTCCGCGGCGGAGTACCCCCGTGCGGATTGTGTGGCAGGACCAAGGGGGAAAGGCCGTGCAGGCCGATCCTCCCGCCGGCCGAGAGAACGAAGCCGGTTCAATCCCGCTGGCCGAACCGGAACACCCTCTCGACGGTGCCACCGACGAGCAAGGTTGGACTCATCTCTCGGGCCTCTATCGTGCTCCCAAGAAAGCCGTGCAAGCCATCGTGGAATTGCATCTGCAATGGGCGCCCCTTGGTCGCGTGGAATGGAGCCGCGTGAGTTTTTCCGAGACGGCCCCTCCCCCCAGCCGTAAGGTTCGGCTCGCGACGGTGCACTACACTCCGACAGGCAAATCGCCGCGAACCAATTGCGAAGAATATGCCCCGTTCATCGCCGAGGCTGCGAAGCAGAAGGCCGATCTGGTGGTGCTGGGGGAAACGGTCCCTTACGTTCGCGTTGGCAAAAAGCCGCACGAGACAGCCGAACCAATTCCCGGTCCAACCACCGACTATTTTGGCAAGCTCGCCCAGACGCATCACTTGTACCTCGTAGTGAGCCTTTATGAGCGGGATGGAAAGGCGGTATATAACGCGGCTGTGCTGTTGGGGCCGGAAGGGAAATTGATTGGCAAGTATCGCAAAGTCTGCCTGCCCCCTGCGGAGATCGAGTCGGGTGTGACGCCGGGCGACGACTATCCGGTTTTCGACACGAAATTCGGCAAGGTCGGGATGATGGTTTGCTATGACGGATTCTTCCCTGAAGTTGCCCGAGAACTTACCAATCGCGGAGCGGAGGTAATCGCCTGGCCGGTATGGGGCTGCAACCCGTTGCTGGCGCAGGCCCGTGCGTGCGAAAACCATGTGTATCTTGTCAGCAGCACCTATACCGACGTTAAGAGCAACTGGACGCTCTCGGCCGTCTATGACCATGCGGGCCAGCCGATCGTGAAAGGGGAAAAGTGGGGGGAAGTCGTTGTCGCTGAGGTTGACTTGAGCGAGCGGTATTTCTGGCGCAACAATCTTGGCGACTTTCACGCCATGGCCCAGCGCCATCGGCCGCCGACGCCCAAGGAAACACCAGAGACTGTTGTTCCGCTCGAGAGCAAAGCTCCCGCCAAAAAAGCAGCCCCGGCCGGGAAAGAGAAGCAGGAGAGGAAGACTGTGAAGACGGTAGCCGTGATGCTGTTCGAAGGCGTGGAGCTTTTGGACTTCGCCGGCCCGGCGGAGGTGTTTATCGTCGCCGACCGAGGGAAATCCTTTCGCGTGGTAACGGTCGCGGAGTCCACCAAGCCGATCAAGACGATGGGGGGCATTTCCGTCACGCCCGATTTTTCCTTTGAGAATGCGCCGCAGGCGGACGTCCTCGTCGTGCCGGGCGGAAACACTAGCGCCGTAGGCAAAGCCGGCCGTGAGTGGCTCAAGAAGGCACACCCCGACGCAGAAGTCACCATGTCCGTCTGCTTCGGTGCGTTTTTGCTTGCGGATGCCGGTTTGCTCGATAATCTCGAGGCAACCACGCATCACTGGGGCATCCCCGAACTGCGGACGGCTGCCCCAAAATGCAATGTGGTAACAGGAAAACGTTTCGTTGACAGCGGCAAGATCGTCACCACGGCCGGTGTGACTGCCGGTATCGACGGTGCCCTTCACATCGTGGAACGATTCCATGGCAAGGAAGCCGCCAGGTGGGCTGCTGAAGAATGGATGGAACATCGCCGCTACGCGTCGCCTGGTCGAGAGTAGAATAGTAAGTCGCATGTCCAAACTTCCCACTCACGATTCCGCCTGCGACGTCGGCTACAGAAACTTCTGCTACGGCTGCTTTCGACCGGCCGGTGATTGTTTTTGCGCCGTTATTCCAACGATTCAAAACAAGACGGAGTTGCTGATTGTGCAGCACATGCGAGAGCGGTTTCATCCGTTCAATACCGCGCGCATCGTCCATCGAGCACTCCAGAACTCGCAACTATTGGTCGATCACACTCGTCAACTGGCGGAGAGAATCTCTCTGAAACCGGGTGCGGGCCTGCTCTATCCTGGGCCACAGGCCACTCTGCTCGACGACTTGCCTGCTCAGCAACGTCCCAGCCAACTCGTGGTCCTGGATGGGACCTGGCACCACACCAAGACGCTCGTCCGCGATATTCCATCGCTCCACAATCTGCCGCGCTATCAATTGGCCCCCGTTTCCCCCAGCCGCTATCGGATTCGCCGCGAGCCCAAGGATGCGCTTCTTTCCACGGTCGAAGCTACCGTCGCCGCGTTGCGGGTTCTGGAACCCGATCTCACGGGACTGGACCACCTCCTGCAAGCATTTGACCACATGATCGATCGGCAGCTGGCTCATCCTAAGTCTCCCTACGCCAGGCAGCGTTTGGGACGGCTGAAGAAAAACATCCGGAATATTCCGCTCGCACTTTTGGGCGACCTGGCGAACATCGTGGTCGCTTATGGAGAATGGCCCATCGGGAATCAAGAGCGAGATCTTCACGCCAGAAATCCCGCCTACTGGGTCGCTCAGCGGCTCGTTACCGGCGAGCGCTTTGCCTGCACAATTCGCAGCGACCGTCCGCTGTCCGATGCATTCCTGAGGCACTTGGAATTGACCCAAATGGATTTCGACACGGCACTCACTTTTGAGGATGCTCGAAACTCCTGGGGGGCATTTCATCGGGTCGGAGATACGGTGGCGATTTTCAACGAAAGCACCGCGAGACTGCTACGCCTTTTTAGTTCACAACCCAGCCCTTGCCTGGTGCTTAAGTCAATCGATTTCCATCCTCAAAGACGCTACGGAACGCTCGACGAAATCGTCGCCGCGGAGGGATTGCAGGTCGAGCCTTCCCCCCACCCGGGACGCGCAGGTCGACGACTCTCCCAAACCGCGGCACTTGTCCGCCACCTCAATGCTCTGGGCACTGCCTCGGTCAGTGGAGAGACGCCGAGTTCGGAAACCGTCGAAGCAGCCTGAGCACCGCCCGCAAAGGCAAACAAATGCGGCACGTCGACTCCCAGCACCGTTGTCCTCGCTGCGAAATCCGCCAGCCGCTCTGTTTCTGCGATTTCATTCCGCAAATCACCGTTCCAACTCGGGTGATCATTCTCATGCACACGGCAGAGGAGATGCTCACGACCAACACGGCCAAACTCGCGGCAAAGGCACTCACCAACTGCGACCTTAGAATTCGCGGGAAGAAGGGGGAAACATCGTGCTCCAAAAGTCTTTCGCCAGCACGTGGAAGCTCGCTTTTACTCTATCCGAGTGCCCATGCTCAAGAATTGAATGCGGATTTTGCACGCAAGCTTTCCTTTCCGGTGAATCTCATCGTTCCCGACGGCAGTTGGTCGCAAACGCGAAAGTTCGTCAGGCGAGACGAGGCGCTGGCAGGCATTCCCCACGTCAAATTGCCGAAGGGGACTCCTTCGGCATACCGCTTGCGACTTCAGCCCCAAGAGGAAGGGCTATGCACCCTGGAAGCAATTGCCCGCAGTCTTGGTATCCTGGAGAGTCAAAATGTCCAGCGCCAATTGGAAAACCTGCTCCGCGTGATGGTGGAACGAACGCTGTGGTCGCGAGGCATGCTGGGGGCGGATGAGTGCACCGCCGGAGGAATTCCGCAAGCCGCGTTTTATAGTTAGATAGGTTTGTTTTACCTGACAAAGATCGATACTCATGTCTTCCCAAGGATACAACCCGCTGACCCCCGCCGAAAGCCGCGTGATCGTCGATAAAGGAACCGAGCGGCCTTTCGTCGGCGAGTATACGGACTTTAAAGAGGCGGGGACTTTCCTCTGCCGCCGCTGCAACGCTCCGCTTTATCGCTCCGAAGACAAGTTCGACAGCCATTGCGGCTGGCCCAGCTTCGACGAGGAGATTCCCGGTGCCGTAGCCCGCCATCCCGATGCGGATGGCCATCGCATCGAAATCGTTTGCCGCAATTGCGAGGGACATCTGGGGCACGTCTTCCTCGGCGAACGAATGACGTCCAAAAACACCCGGCACTGCGTTAACTCAATTTCCCTGCGGTTCCTAGCCAAGAATCAACCTCTTCCACCCCTCATTACCAACAAATCGCAAACATGAAAGTCCACTTCTGCACTCACCGACTGTTTCCGTCGCTCACGGCTCTGGCAGTAGCCACGGCTTGCCTCGCTTTGACCATGAGTCAGGCGATTGCCCAGAATCAACCTCCAGACAAATTCACT
>CAYUJE010000352.1:0-6390 GCA_964444865.1 uncultured Pirellulaceae bacterium
TGCTCCGCGGTAGAACAGCGGGCAATTGCCGAGCCGCTTCTTTCCGCGGTGCGAACGCTGCATAAGAAGCAAATGACCGGCAAAGGGAGCGACCCCACGTTCAGTCCCCACGAAGGATTGGAAGTCCTGCGTCTGCTCGGCTCACTGGAGCTGCTCCCTGGGGAGACGAAAATCGAACTCGGCAATTTGCTCATCGATTTGCTCCCGAAACGGAAGCTTGAGCCGCTCCGTCCCGCTTTGGCCTGGGGACTCGGCCGCATCGGCGCGCGAGTGCCGGTCTATGGACCGCTGAACACGGTCGTCTCACCGCGCGAAGCGGCGGTTTGGGCCGAGAAAATTCTTGACGTCGGAGAGGAGAGCCCTATGAGCGTGTTTGCGCTTCTCCAAATCGCCCGCAAAACCGGCGACCGTTACCGAGACCTGCCGGAATCGTTGCGAGACAAAGTGCTCGCCTGGATGGAGCGGGCCAACGCTCCCTCCCACGCCCTCGAACTCGTTCGCACCGGCGGCCAACTCGACGAGCAGGAACAGTCTCGCGTATTTGGAGAATCGTTGCCGAAGGGATTGCGGATACGCTAAAAGCCATATCGGCGAAACGATTCCTTTACGTCGCGGCACAACAGCAGAACGATGGCCCAAATCGCGAAGGGGACGAGCAAGAAAAGATACGGATTGCAACTCGGAATCAGAGCAACGCAGGCCCCAATCCACGCCCACCGATATGACTGTCGATTGAGCATCGACACCGACCCTGTGACTGTCAGTACGGGCAGCAGCGACCCCAGTACATATCCGATCAATAGGGCGACTACATCCTCTGATGCCCCTCGTTCCAGGAGTTCTGTTGCGAATAACTGCAGGCCCACAAACCAGACGCTCATCAGAAACCAAAGAATGGAACCGACCAGAAGGCAGTAAGCCGGTATGAGGAGGGGATTGCTCCTGGCTGTTTCGCTCTCAGGGGTAAGTGAACTGATGTAAGGGTTGTCAACTTTCGGGGGCTCCGCACTTGTGCTGGCGAATTCCTGTTCAGGATCCGCAAAGAGATTGGCCGAAACAGGTTGTGATTTGACCGAAGCAATCTTGCCGCGGCAGCTAGGACAAATCCCTTCGGGAGTCGGAATCACGCGCATCCCACAACGCGGACATGTGGCAATGTTCATAGACAGTCATGTTAGAGTCGCCTTCATTCTTTGTGCAACACTCCTTCAGATTCAGAGCCCCCATTAGACCGCAATCTTCGTCCCCACCACCATTTTAAGCCCTCGAAACGGCCGGGCGAACAAATCGTCATGCACCTCCACTTCAAAGCCATGCTCCGACAGGAGGCGTTTGGTTTCCGGCAGCAGGAAGGTGAGATAGAACATGATGAATGGCGGGCGAACGAGCAGGTTGCGTAGATGCATGGCACCATTAAACGTGCGGGCCGCCCACCAGGCGGGCGAGGTGAGTGGCGGCATGTTCGCCGTTACCAGAGCAAAGCGGCCGCCGGGGCGAAGAGCTTTCGCAACCTGACCGACGAACTCCGATTCCTTGCCCCGTGGAACGTGCCCTAAGGAGCCAACGGTGAGTGCGAGGTCGAACTCGTTCTCGAACGGCAGGTTCAGAATCTCCCCTTGCACGAATTCGACGGGGCAACTCTGCTCAACTTCTGCTGCCTGGAGGTTCTTGCGTGCCTGGTCGAGCATCCCCTGGCTGAAGTCGATCCCCACGACGCGCCGGCGGCAGAGCGGGCGCAGAATGCGAATGGCGGCTCCGGTGCCGCAGGCAATGTCGAGCCCGTTGTCAATCGACCTCGGCGGTCCCAACACTTTGGCCATGCCGTCCAGAATTTCTTCCGGCGTGCGAAAGGGAGTGTAATCAAACTTGGGGGCCAGCAGGTCGTAGCCTTGCTCGGTCGAGGAGAGCGCCTGTCGAGCGAGTTCCCAGAACGTCGGTCCTTGAGGATGAAACATTACCGCGGCTGGCGGGGAAGGTCGCCGGGGGGGAGATCGCCGTGAGGACGTGGCTTGGTGGCACTTGTGCGGGCGGGAACAAGCTGGTCGTCGGTCGTATCCACCAGCGAGCCCTGCTGGACTCCCAGGTCTTCGAGGTCAAGCATCCGCACCACCTCCAGCGGCAAGTCGGCGGGCACTTCCTCGCGAGCGATGACCGCCTGCCGCCCGATGCGCGGACGAATCAACTTCCACAAAGGCAAACGCATCTCAGCATCGACCAGGATCGCCAGGTTGCGGCGGCGCTCGGGGGCATCGCGAAAGAAGCGAGAAAGACAGACCACCAAATGATGCACCCAATCGGTCTTCGCCAGGTCCCCATCGGCAAGCTGAGCTTGAATGTAATCCGTTGCGGTTCGGTCAAACATAATCACATACAGGCGGCCGTCGTCTCCGCAAAGGTCGTGGCACATGGCGCGGCTGATGGCGAGGCGAGCGGCAACGACCAGATCTTCCGCCTCGTGCGGCGAGCAGGCTCGCAGGGCGATGGCTTCCAGAATACGCGGCAAATTCTTGATGGAAACCTCTTCCATCAGCAGCCGCCGCAAGATGACATGCAGTTCCGGCACCGGCACGCGGAGCGTCGCTTCACTCGCCGCGGCAGGCGCAACTCTCTCGAGCCGCGTCAGCAGTTGCCGCAGGTCGTCGACCGAGAACAACTCCGCGGCATATTCCTTGAGAACATGCTGCAAATGGACAGCCAGGGCCGCGCTCGGTTCGCAAACGAGATACCCGAGCATTTCGGCTTGTTCGCGCTGACCGGGCATAATCCACAGTGCTGGCAAGCCATACACGGGCTCTTTGGTGGTTGTGCCGGCAATGGTCTTCGAAACCTGGCCGCTGTCGATGGCCAGCAGTCGGTCGCAGGTCAACTCCCACGTTGCCACGGGGGCATCTTCCAAAAAAATGCGATAGGCATTTGGCGAAAGACGAAGGTTGTCTTGCACCCGCACGCGCGGAACGGCGATGCCCAGTTCGCTCGCCACCTGGCTGCGTACCACGGGGATCCGTCTCAACAAATCCCCTTGCTCTGTCGCCAGCTTGACCAGTCCCAACCCAATTTCCAGCCGCAAACGGTCGATCGAAAGACTCCGCTCCAGCGCGTCCTCGGCGGTTTCCGCGGTGACTGTTTCCGGATGCGGAGCACCGCCAGAAATCAACCGCGGCTCGGACTTGTCTTCGGAAATGGCGCTCCCCAGTTCCGGATTCCGGCCGTAGGGCGCGGCATCGGGATGGATGTTGTCCTGGCAGCTGATGGCGACGATCTGGTGAAACTGGATGACCGTCTCGGCGTTCCGCGGACCATGCACCGTTTCCGGATCGGAATGCTGCAACTGGCTATACCACCCCTGATCATCGTGCTCGGTGGTGACAAGCGTGTTGACAAGCCGCACATGGTCGCCGTTGACTTCCGCCACCTCTCCCCAGATCTTGATGTAGCCAAAGGTGGTAATGGTGACCTGCCGACCCAGGTAGCGAAGCAAGATGTCCTGGTAGTCCATGGCAAGGTCTCTGGCCGCAGCCACGGTCACCAGACCGTGGGTTGATTTCTGACTGCAAATCCCACGCTCTGGTGAGCATGGCCACAATACGATTCAAACTGCCGTGATCGCTCACGGTCATCTCCATCACTTCGCGGCGAGCTTCTCGCGGACGCGCTCGAGCAGTTTCTTGGTCGCCTTGATTCCTTCCGGTTCGCCAAGCTTGCTCCCTTCGTACTCAATGCCGCAGTAGCCGTGATAGCCGGCATCCAGGACGATTTTCATCATCTTCAAGTAATCCGTGTGAGTCTCGTTTCCTTCGGCATCGAAGTCGTGGCTTTTGGCGCTGACCGCTTTGGCGAAGGGCATGGTTTCGGCGACTCCCTGATAACGGTCGTAGCCGTGGAAGTTTCCAAAATCAGGCAGCGTGCCGCAGTTCTTCAGGCCAACGGACTTGATGGTTTCGGACAACCACTTGCCATTGGAAGACAAGCCGCCGTGGTTCTCCACAATCACATTGAGCCCATGCTGGGCGGCGAACTCGCTCAGCCTCCGCAACCCATCAGAAGCCAGTTTCTTAGCTTCTTCATAGTCATTGCTTGACTGGGCGTTCACCCGGATCGAATGACAGCCGAGGAACTTGGCGGCTTCGACCCACTTGTAATGATTTTCGATCGCCTTGGTGCGCTTGGCGTCGTCTTTGTCCCCGAGTGCCCCTTCGCCATCGATCATGATGAGGAGCATCTTCACGCCCAGGTCGTCGGCCCGCTTTTTCAAGTCCGCCAGATATTTTTCATCTTTGGCTTTGTCCTTGAAGAACTGGTTGACGAACTCGATGGCTTCGATGCCGTAGTCCTCCTTCGCCGCCTTGGCGAAGTCGAGGTTGTTCAGTTTGCCGCCAAACAAAGTCTTGTGCAGCGACCATTGGGCCAGCGAAATCTTGAACAGCGGCTCCGCGGTCTTGGCCGGCTTGTCTTCGGCCATCACCCGCGAGAGGGGCAAAGCCATCGCGGCAGTTGCAGCCCCGGTGGTTTGCAAGAAAGTTCGGCGAGAAGAAGTGTTCATAGAGAAAGATTGTAAGTGAGCGCAGGGGATTTGCTCTGCGGCCGTCACACAAAAGCCGCCGTAATTACTCGCGGAATTAATATACCCCTGCTCTTTAGTTGCAAACAACAGGTCGAACATGGATTTTTTGGAATTCGGACCTCTGTCAAGGTTTTTTTCAAGGTTCTCTTCAGTTTCCGTCAGCCAACTCCCTAGGAGTTAAATCTTGGTTTACCATGCAACCGCCACTTGAATCCGCTACCCCTTCTTTTTCCTCGATGAGCGAAAGTCCCGCCTCTCCGACGCCCCTCAAACCCGCTCGCCCCAGCGAAAAATCCGCCGGAAATCGGCTGGAGGCGATCGCCAAGGGGGCGACGTTTGAATCGGTGATTCACAAAGGGGTTCTCGCAGAAGACCCAATCGTCGAAGTGCAAAACTTTAACCTCTGGTATGGCACCAAGCAGGCTCTGTTCGATATCAACATGCGGTTCCCCCGCAATAAAGTCACCGCCATCATCGGCCCCAGCGGCTGCGGCAAATCCACCTTGCTTCGGTGCATCAACCGGATGAACGACCTGATCGATACCGTCAAAATCAAGGGGGACATGCGGCTGTCCGGCGATTCGATTTACGGCCCTCACGTGGATGTCATCGAGCTGCGCAAACGGATGGGCATGGTCTTTCAAAAACCCAACCCTTTTCCGATGAGCATTTTTGATAACGTCGTCTATCCGCTGAAAATCGACGGCGAGCGGGATCGCACCATCATCAATGCCGTGGCCGAACAATCCCTCAAAGGGGCCGCCCTGTGGGATGAAGTCAGCACCCGGCTCAAGGAAAGCGCTCTCTCCCTTTCCGGCGGACAGCAGCAACGGCTCTGCATCGCCCGAGCCATCGCCGCCGAGCCGGAGATTCTCTTGCTCGACGAACCCTGCTCGGCGCTGGACCCGATTGCGACCAATAAGGTGGAAGACCTGGTGCGCGAACTGCGGGGGGAATATTCGATTGTCATCGTCACCCACAACATGCAGCAGGCCTCCCGCGTCAGCGACTACACCGCCTTCATGTACCTCGGCCGGCTCATCGAATTCGGCCCCACCGCCGACCTCTTCACCCGCCCCAAGCTGAGCGAGACCGAAGCCTACGTCACGGGCCGGTTCGGCTAAACGACCCCGTGCAGCCACGCCTCGTTCCCACGGTCCCCGTGGGAACGCAAGTCCCCGAGGCTCCGCCTCGTCCTGGCGCCCAGGCAATGCCCGTCTGTTCGCGGTATGATTCATTGGATTCAGCTCTTTTTTTTCGCTTGGCCAGGTTCGCCGTAAATCGTTGCAACCACTGGCCTTAACGTTGATTCGTCCGATTCCTTTTGGCGTCATTTTCGACATTCTTGATTCATAACTACCTACTTACTAATACGCAACTCCTTGATATTATTGCACTTGCGCGAGCGTCCGCCCCCGCAATGCTCCCTCGGATTCACGCACTGATAAGCTCTTTCACGATTCACTCCCGTGCCTCCAATTGGTTCCAAGTCCTTGCCGTCTCACAGTTTGCAACTCCGCCGCCGCGGCAACGGAAACAAAACCGATAAGCCGCGATAAGCCCCCGCGCCAGCTTGTTGCAGGCGGGAAAGGCCAACGCGCACGAAGCATCGTCCGCGCGCATCGGTCCCACGACTACTAGATGCGCGAACAGTCTCTTTTGTTCACTATAAACAAAAGATTCTTTTTCGCTTGGCGCGGAGCAAATGGCCTGGAGTCAGCCCGGCAACAGGCAGGCCAAGGGGCTACGGACTCTCGTGGCGGCCTTCTCCATAACATGGGTATAGATCATCGTCGTCCTGACGTCGTTATGGCCCAGCAACTCCTGCA
>CAYUJE010000353.1:0-6340 GCA_964444865.1 uncultured Pirellulaceae bacterium
TTTGACCCCTTTCCCTTTTTCTTTCTCAACGCCACCAACTCGGTTCCATGACGTGCAATTCTGATAACGCCATTTCTGCTGGCAATTGGCAGATTTCGTCCACATCATCGAATTGTTGACCTTGGTAAACTTCCGGTACGTCAAAGAAGACGCCAAAGTCACCGTCAACCACAATCATTCCATGGATAAGTAGCTGTTTCAAGGACTTTTCGCGCACCTGCTTCACGGTCATTCCTGGAAAGAACGTGGATTTGGATTTTCCTAGGTACCCTGGTCGACAAGATAGCCGTACAACACGATTCGTATCGTCACCTACAACAATGACCTTATTGTCGGCGATACTGAGTTTTCTGAATGTCGTTCCAAATGTGCAAAACGTGGTTTCAACAAAGGGAATATTGTCTTTCTGCAGTTCTGTCACCAAAGCATTAATATCCGTACCCAGTGGAATGCCGGCAATTGAAGATCCCGATATGATGGCCGCATTTAGGTCCATTGGAGTGTTCCTGAAGGCGTGGCGTATATAAACGAGGGAGAGGAAAGGTGTCAGGATGTAAGGAACTTTTGTTGGGCTCTTGGTCTGATTTGCGCGGGGCCGGCCGCGCGGCCGCAGGGTTGTTTCCAGTCCCAACGCGCGGACCGCGTTGTCGGTCCAGGCGTTGTCGCCGTAGGGACAACCGCGGCGAATCGAGCGGGCCTAAATCGGGACATTCTACTTTGTCTCCGTTCCTTGACGCCGCCTGCGGCGCAGCAGGAAGCGGCGACGGTTCCGTTCGCTGATTCTTACACGCTGAATAACTTCTGGACGATGGCGAGGATCACGCCGAACACAATCAGGGCAAAGTTTTGGACCATGGCCGAGTGGCCGGGTGCTACCAGGGACGTGACGATGGCGACTACCCCGAGCAACAGGTAACCGACGACATACCCCAGCGCCAGCCACTGTTTCCAGGTTAGCGCCAAACTGATCGCGAATGTCTTTCGCAAGGTGAGGGAGACGATTTGCATTCTCCCCCCTTGGGGCGTCGTCGGAACCTGAACGCTGAATATCATCGCCACCACGGCCCCAATCAGCCCCGACAGAGCCGTGGAAATGTAAACATAGAGCTCCGTTTGATTGGGGATCGTCCCGGCTGGTTTGGGAGTTTCGTCCACTTTGGCGTCGACGGTTGCCGACGCTCCTCGCCAGCAGTGATAGATCGGAACCGTGTAACACGCAATGAATCCGAACAAGACGGCCCACGCAAAGACGCAAGCGATCATTTCCAGAATCCAAGCGGGCAATTGCACTCCGGGATTGGGATTTGGGTTTCCGCCGTTCGACATAACGACCTCGACTGAGGGTTGTTTACAATCGCCGACTCAAGTCCCCGCGCTGGGGCTTTCTGCGAAATGATAGCGGGTTCAAGTCGCCTTGTACAACAGAATCGGGTGGCGGTGTACTTTGTCGACTTTCGCTCCTCGAAAGGACGTGCTTTCGCGGAGCGAAAGACGACTTTAGGTGGCGATCCGTCCTAAACTCCCCCGCAAGCGGCAAAGAGGGTGAGGGCTTCCTGGAGCGGGCGGACGTCGTGGACTCGGAGGATTTGGATGCCTTGAGCCGCCAGGGCGAGCGCGCCGCCGAGTGTGCCGAACAGGCGGGGGGCTTCTTTGTCCCCCAGCAATTTGCCGATGAAGCCCTTGCGGGAATGGCCGACGAGGAGGGGCTGGCCGAGGTTGTGGAAACGGTGGCAGCTCGCCATCAGGGTGACGTTGTGCTCGTGCGTCTTCCCAAAGCCGATGCCGGGGTCGAGGCAGATTCGCGTGCGTTCGATGCCGGCCGCGAGGAGAGCGCCCTGGCGCTGGCGGAGGTAGTCGTGAATCTCGGCGACGATGTCGGTGTAGGCCGGGTTGTTCTGCATGGTCTGCGGCGTCCCTTGCATGTGCATGGCACAGACGCCGGCCTGAGTTTCGCGAGCGACGGCAAGCATCTCCGGGTCGCCGCTGAGTCCCGTCACGTCGTTGATGATCTCGGCTCCGGCGGCGATGGCCGCGCGGGCGACGGCCCCTTTGGAGGTGTCGATGGAGAGGATGGCGTCCGGGCGGGCGCGGTGGAGCCCTTCAATGACCGGGATGACGCGGCTCAGTTCCTCTTCCAGAGTCACTGGCGTCGAATAAGGACGGGTACTCTCGCCGCCGATATCCAGAATGGCGGCCCCTTCGCCCAGCAATTTCAACCCCTGTTCAATCGCCGCCTCGCCGCCAAGGAACCTGCCGCCATCGGAAAAGCTGTCGGGTGTGACGTTCACAATCCCCATGAGAAGCGGCAGCGGGCCGAATGTGAGCCGCTGGGTGCGGAGTTGCCAACCTGTTACTTCAGAACGAGACATCGTTCCATCTTAACCTGGAAGGGGCACGGCCGGTTTATTTGCCGGGCTCCTTGGTGTCGATCAAGACTCTGGCTTGAAAACTCCGAATGCGTTTCAGTTCCGCCAGGGGGAGTGCGAGGTTGACTTGCTCTTCGATTTCCTTGCCCGGATCGAGTTTGCTGAACCGATTGCTGCCGCAGTGCAGGCAGCCGACCAGACTCTTGTCGGCGTCATAAAGAGCCACAAATCCGGCGTAGTAGATGGTTTCCTTCGTGGTGTTTTCATATTTGAAGGTGGCATGAATCCCCGTGTGGCCCAGGCTCCAGTATTTGAGGGAGCAGTCGGATTTGATGCTGCTCCTGAAAACGACCTTGGCCTCTTTGGCATTGGCGGGATCCTGAAGGTTGAATTCGCCCGTCGCATGTTGGGCCAGCACGGCAGCCGCCGCAAGGTGCAAAACGCCGAGAGCGACAAGCGACGACAAAATGCGAGGGAACATGGTGGGTCTCCTTTAGTGGGGATTCGTCGCCACGCCGACTTTATTGGGATTTTGAGCGCCCAGACGGGGCGTGCGGCAGGGCTGCCGCTGCTCATAGAGCATCAGCCGGGCCTCGTACTCTTCCAAAACAAGGGCAGGAGCCTTCTGCAGTTTTGCGCCCGCAATCGCCCGCTGCTCGTGGTCGACCGCTTGATCGAAGTTTCCCAGTTCGGCATAGACGGCCGCGTAGCGGTCCAGCAAATCGACATCGACCTTGTTTTTGAGGGGCTTGAGGGTATTTAGCAGTCGCAGGGCTTCTTGTCCGTTGCGGATCTTGGCATCCGCCGCGGTGGACAGGACCCAGGCTCGGATTTTCCGCTCGTTGCGGGAGACGGGGTTCTTGAGGCGAGCGAGTGCCTCGTCGCAGGCTTCCAAGGCCTCTTGCATCTCCCCCGTCTTCGACAAGACAAGGGCGATGTTCAGGACAGGCAGCGCCTGGTCCGGCCCGGCCTCGGCTGCCCGGCGAAAGAGAGGGAGAGCCCGAGCATAGTCTCGCTCGGCATAGAAAATGTTGCCGTACTCGACGAGCGTGACATAGGACTTGGGATCGAGTTCAATCGCCCGCTCGTAATTCTGGATGGCCAGTTTCCGCTGGCCGGCGTGGTGAAAGATGTGGGCGATGTTTTTGTAAGCGCGGGCATTCGCGGGCCGCTGCCGGGCGATGAGTTGCCACATGCCCATTTCGCTGGCATAGTCCCGATTGCGGAGCATGGTTCGCCCGCCGAGCAAAATGGCCGGCAGCAGCACGAGCGCAGTGCGGAGCATGGCCAGTTGCTGCGGCTGGAGTTTGAGCTGTGACGTGAGCTGAAAGATGCCGAGGACGAGCAGAATCAGGACGCAGGCGAGCGGCAGGTACATGCGGTGTTCAAACGCCAAGTCGGCAATCGGCACGATGCTGGAGGAGGGGGCGAGGATGAAGAAGAAGCTGATGGCGACGAGGCCGATTCGCGGTTGCTTCCAGAGCAGCCAGAAGGAGGTGAGCAGGAGCGCCAAGATGATTCCGCATTGCGGCCAGATGGCGAGGGGCTCGGTCGCCTTCGGCCAGACATAGTCGAAGCAGAGGACATCGGGCCAGACCACTAGCCGCAGGTAGTGGAGCAGGACGCCCCCCTGCGAACAGAGATATTCCCAGCCGGTGATTTCTTTCAGGCCAAAGCCGGCACTGGCGACATCCTCCCCCTTCACGGCCACCACCGTAAGCCAGGCCAGCCAGCCCAGCGAGAGGAGTGTTCCCACATGCACCCACCAGCGGGAAACGACGTTTCGCCATGAACCAGCCAGAAAGATGCGGTCGTACAGCAGCAGAATGAGGGGGCAAGCGGTCATCGTTTGTTTGCAGCCCATTCCCAGCCAGCAACTGGCGATGGTGAGGAGGTACCACGGAGCCGGACGAGCGGAGCCGTGGCCGCGGACCAGGCCATAGAGCGACAGCAGAAACAACAGCGAGCAGAGCGATTCCATCCTTTGCACGATGTAAGTGACGGCCTGCGTTTGCAGCGGATGGACGAGCCAGAGGAGGGAGATGGTGAGAGCGAGACTGGCGGCGTGGGAATGAGCACTGGCTGTCAGGCCGATTTCCGTCTCGCGCGAATAGCCAACCTTTTCGTCGGCCTGACTGCCAGTGCCACCCAAGAGCAGGGTCCTGCGGACCAGGCCATACAGCGTCAATCCCGCCGCACCGTGGATGAGCAGATTGACGAGGTGATAGCTCCAGACAAAGTTCTTGCTGAGAGCGTAGTTGGCGGCGAAGGTCAGCATGGCGACCGGGCGGCCATTGTCCGTGAACATTTTGGCGACGCCGTCCCAGGTGCGAATCGATTCATTATCCCGAATGTTCGGCTGGTCATCGAACAGAAACGGATAGCCCATCGTGCCTCCATACAGGCACCACGCCGCGGCGATGAGGATCAGGGCGTGCTTCCAGTGCTGGGCGCGCTCGGGGGGAGCGGCGGATGGGAGAGCGGCGGTTTCTTGCGTGGCGGACATGGTCAGGAGTCAGGAGTCAGGAGTCAGAGGAAGGGGTGATTGAAGAGAAGTTGCCTTTACTGATTCCTGACCCCTGACTTCTGATTCCTCCGCCTTTCTTGCCGCGGCGAGCAGCTCCCGCCATTCCTTGTCTTCCTGGCCGGGAAGTGGCGGATTCGCCAGCAGCAGAGCGACGGCTTCGGCCGGGTTGCGGAATTGGGGATCGGTCGCGGTCGCGCGGACGCGGGCAATGATCTTGGCCGCTTCGCGTGACGAGGGCTCAAGCGTTTGGATAGTTTGGGCCTCGGCGAGCGCGCCGGCATAGTCCTTCTTTTGAATGAGCAAAACCTTGGCGAGATGGGTATGGGCCGTCAGATAACGGGGATGGATTTGCAGGGCTTCGCGATACAAGGCAATGGCTTTATCGGCCTTCCCTTGCTTGGCGAGCATGTCCGCCCGATAGCTGAAGGCCCGCGGATATTTGGGCGTCTCTTGCATGGCGGCTTCCAGATGCTGGATCGCTTCGGCCTGCTTGCCGGCGGCATCCAGAAGGAATGCGAGATTGGTATGGGCGCGGGCGTTGTGCGGGTTCTGCTTGGCCACTTTGGCCCACATTCCGTACGGATTGCTGTAGTCCTGATTCCGCACAACCGTTCGGATCGCAAGAGCCGCCGCGCAGCAGCCGGTGATGATCAAAAACCATTTTCGCCGCGCCGCATCGTCGGGAAGCTGCTGCCGCAACAGCCAGTCGGTCGCCAGCAGGAACAGTATTACGACGATGGCGAGCGGCAGATACATGCGGTGCTCAAACGCCAGGTCGGCAATCGGCATGAAGCTGGAAGTTGGAGCCAGAATCAAAAAGAAGCTGAGCCCGAGAAAGCCAAGTTTGGGCAGCTTCCACAGGGCCCACAGTGAGGTGAACAGCAGGGCCAGAACCATTCCCCCCGGCAAGTAGATGGCCAGTGGCGAGTTGGCGACTGGCCAGCCGTAGTCGAGGCAGAGGGAATCGGGCCAAAAGCTGAGCCGAAGGTAGTGCAGAATGACTCCCCCTTGGGAGCGAAGGTATTCCCAAGGGGTCACACCTTGGTAGCCGAAGCCGGCGTTGGTGCCGTCGTCACCCAGCGTGCCGCGCATCGTCATCGCCAGCCACACGAGCGGCGGCAGCATGGCGAGGTAGAGGGGCCAGCGCTGTTTGAACGCCCCTCGCCACGTTCCCGCCAGGAACGCCCGGTCGAAGAGGAGCACAACGAGCGGGCAAACGGCGGCAATTTCCTTGGAGGCGATGCTGCCGCAGTAGGCCAGCCAGGCGACGATGTACCATGTCCATTTTCCGGTCCGGACCTCGGCTGATGCACCTCGGAGCACGCCGTAAAGGCAGAGCAAAAAGCCGAGACCCATCAGGGACTCGAACCTTTGGATGATGTACGTGACGCTCGAAGTCTGCAGCGGATGGACAGCCCACAGCAGGGCAGCCGCAAAGGCCAGCCAG
>CAYUJE010000354.1:0-3056 GCA_964444865.1 uncultured Pirellulaceae bacterium
GCATCACGACCATTCTCGATAACCTCAGCATCAAAGGTAAGCCTGGACTCAAGACCATGGCAGCGGAGATGCATCTCCGCCAAAAGCATTTTCGCCACGACCGGGCCGTCGCCAGCTTGAAACAAAACGGTGCGATCTTTGCCGACGAAGGAATGGAACTTGGGGGCGGGCCAGCATTCTTTGGTGGCCCGATTGCGTTCGGCGGCCCCATCATCGTGGAAGAAGTGATTGCGGAGGAAGTCCGCGAAGACGAGCCGGACCCCGTGCCCGCCGATGCGGCTCCTGCAAAACCGGAAGACGGTGGCGTTTTTGGCTTGATTGGGCGAGCGCTCGAAGGGGCACTCAAGCCCGCCGAAGAACCCGCGATCCCCAGAATTGAAATCAGAGCCGTCGATCCAGGTCTCGTTCCCCCCGCAGAAGAAAAGGCCCCGGAGCCTGCGATTGAGGACAAGCCCTCCGAGGAAAAACCCGGAGAGCCTGCTCAAGTTCTGGAAGAGTTCAGGGAACTAGCGGAACCCATCAAGGGTGCGGAGCCGGCTGCAGACGTGCAGGCCCTCGCGCCCCCTCCTGCACTGATCGAGGCCGTCGAAATTGTTGAAGGCGAGGCGATTCCGATTGTTGGATTTGACTTTATCGGCGGCGTAGGCATTATCGATGCAGATATGGAAGAAGTGGAGACCGCGGCATCGCTCGTACTGGGAAAGGGGTGGCGCGGCGGCGATGACGGTCTGAAGGTTCTGAAGGACATCCCCGAGATTTACAGCATCACATTAAATGGCGCGAAAATCAGCGACGCCTCGCTCAAATACATGGCGGAACTACCCAACCTCAGCAGCCTGGCGATTCGCGACACCAAAGTTACGCGGCAAGGGCTCCGCAAACTCCGCGAGCAAAACCCGGACATGCAAATTCAGGCTCGTGGCCAGTCCATGCTGGGGGTCAATGCCGACATCGGCTCTACTCCGCTGGTACTCACCTCCATTTTCCCCAATTCCGGCGCTTCTCAAGCCGGGATTTTTGAGGGAGATATTATCCTGTCCGTGGATGGCGCGCCGATCAAGGATTTTTCCGACCTGACCATTGCTGTCTACGAATGCAAGGCCGGGGATAAGATCCGCGTCGAATACGAGCGGGGTGGCAAGAAGAAGTCGACCGTCGTAACACTCCAGAAACGGCCGGATGATCAGTAAGCAGATTCTGGTTTCCGGCGGCACCAGCGGCATTGGCTGGGCCATCGCCCAAGCCTTTGCCAAGGCGGGGCACCGGGTCACTGCTACCGGAGTTTCCCTGGCGGAAGTCGAGGCGGCTCGACGCGTGCAAGCTGACGACTCGATCTGCTACGAGATTCTCGACGTTCGAAGCAGCGACCAAATCGCTGACCTGTTTAAGACTCTGCTCAAACTTGATGTGCTGGTCAACTGCGCCGGCGTCATCCGCCGCGGCGGTGCCGAGCATGATCCCGTCGCCTTCGCCGAAGTGCTGGATGTGAATCTCACCGGCACGATGCGGCTCTGCGCGGCTGCCCGGCGGCTATTGAAGGAATCAGGCGGCTGCGTTTTGAATACCGCTTCCATGCTGAGTTTTTTTGGCAGCGGGGTTGCGCCGGCTTATAGCGCCAGCAAAGGGGGCGTGGCTCAACTGACGAAATCACTGGCCATCGCCTGGGCCGCGGATGGAATTCGGGTCAATGCGATTGCTCCAGGTTGGATTGAAACTCCGCTCACTCAGCCGCTCACGGCGGATCCCATTCGTCGCCAGGCCATTATCGAGCGGACTCCACTCGGCCGCTGGGGACAGCCGGAAGATGTTACCGGCGCGGCCCTCTTTCTCTGCTCCCCGGCTGCCGCGTTTATCACCGGCGTGATTTTGCCGATCGATGGTGGCTACAGCATTGCCTGATTTGTCGCCCGTCACACAGAAATTATTAATGGGAATCGACGACCAGGTAATTATTTCACCCCCGCCAGCCGCTTAAACACCCCGAACATTTCTACCATCTCCTGCTCGAGCTCACCCACCAGTCCAGAGTTGGCCGGGTTCTCGGCGGCGGCCAGTTCTGTTTGGGAAGATCCCATCGTGTAGCCCATGGAGTAGCCTTCTTGCCAGGCTCGCTGCTCGACGGGATCCGTAATAGTGGCGGGTGCGGCGGGTACCTTAGCCGGGGGTGCTGGCGTTTCCGTATGGGAAAGGACCATTCCCGCCGCCGCCCGGTCACTCGCCCCTTGGCGAAAGCCGAGATTGAAGACAGTTGTGAGCTTCGCTTTATCCATCCAAACCGTCCGTCGCAGAGTTGCAAGTGAAGACCAGAACCGCCTCGTGTTCCAGGTTTGATTGTAATCTCAAAACGAGGCTGGTGGCAAATTCTAACCGCCTTTGACACTTCCTGCATTCCCCCGGATACTTGAACCTTGGATTTCTGACCCCTCGGGTTCCTTCTTGCGACTTGCAGTCGGCGGAAAAATGAATACGTTGTTCCTCCCAGAACTGCGAGAAATGCTGGCGGAGGACAACGCCCATGATTTGCAGGAGTTCTGCACCGCCCTCAACCCGGCACGGACTGCGGAATATATGGAGGGGCTCGACCCTGCCGAGTCCTGGCGGGTATTGCGGCACGCCGATTTAAAGCTCCGTGAGCAGATTTTTCTGTATTTGGGACACGAACGGCAGATTGCGGTCATTGAATCGCAGGATCGGGCGGAAGTCGCGGAGCTACTCGCCGATTTGCCGGCGGACGACCGGGTGGACCTTCTGCACGATGTCCGCGAGGAAGTGGTTGAGGAAATCCTCCCCCTCCTGCCGGCGGACGAGCGCCGAGACCTGCTCAAGCTGCGGGAGTATCCGGAGGATACGGCCGGCGCAATGATGACGACGGAAATCGCCATGCTGGACGAGGATTTGACCGTCCGAGACGCCCTGACCGATCTCTCCCACCAGGCGGAGCACCTGGAAACCATTTATTACATTTACGTCGTCGATCACGATCTGCACCTGCGGGGCGTTGTTTCCACACGGCAACTCGTCTCCGCCATCGGCAAGCAGCAGCAAAAGCTCGGCGA
>CAYUJE010000354.1:3156-6335 GCA_964444865.1 uncultured Pirellulaceae bacterium
GCTTGGAAGCGGGGGATCTGGCTGACGATTCTGTTCGTCACCGCCTCGCTCACCGCCACCGCCCTCAAGGTTTTTGAAGCCCGGCTGGAAGATTGGCCCTGGTTAATGCTCTTCGTCCCGATGATCATGTCGAGCGGCGGCAATTCGGGAAACCAATCGGCCACGCTCATTATCACCGCCATGACCACCAGCGACGTAAAGCTCTCCGACTGGCGGCGGGTCCTCTTCCGCGAAGTCCTCGTCGGCTTGATGCTCGGCGCGGTCCTGGCGGCCTTCGGCCTATTGCTCTCCTGGTTCATGACCCGCAACCATCCCGATGCCAAGCTCCACCTCCTGTGGCCTCTGGTCGTCCCCATTACCCTCGTCGTCGTCGTCACCAGCGGAGCCGTCACCGGCTCGCTGCTGCCGCTGATGTTCAAGCGGCTAGGGCTGGACCCCGCCTTGATGAGCAACCCCTTTGTCGCCGGGATTAGCGACATTCTGGGGATCGTTATTTACATGAGCGTCTCGATGACGCTGCTGGCGAGGATGACGGGAAAGCTGTAGCCGTCTCGGGGGTCGGGAGGGGTTTTCGTCGCGAAAACTCCTCCCGACCCCGTTCATGTCGCCTATACTTGAGATGTCGTACCTTCCGTCGCCTTGGGCTTCGAGACCAAATCATGAAGTTATCGCCCGTTTGGCATTGCGCCGCGCTCTTGCTGTTCATCACTGCTCCCCAATTCACCCGTGCCGAGGAACCGGCCAAACCGGAAAAGACCACCGAGCAGGTCAAGGCGGACAAAGATCTTGAACTGCTCAAGCTCTTCGCCGACGCGCTCGACCAGGTGGAGCGGAACTACGTCAAGGACGTGGACCGTCGCGAGTTGATGGAAGGGGCCATCAAAGGGATGCTCTCGAAGCTCGATCCGCACAGCAGCTTTATCGGCCCCACGGATCTGGAGAAGTTCAAAGGGAGCATCGAGAACGAATTTGGCGGCATTGGCATCACCGTCTCCACGGAATCCGGCGAACTGGTCGTCACCACGCCGCTCTACGGCACACCCGCCTATCGGGCCGGCATTCGCGGCGGCGACAAGATTACCGACATCGACGGCCAGCCGACCAAGGGAATCACGATGGACGAAGCCATCAAGCGCATCAAGGGGAAGCTGGGAACGTCCGTCAAGCTGAGCATCCTTCATCTGGCCGATGGCTCGACGGACACCAAGGATGTTACCCGCGAACTAATCCGGATCGACTCCGTCATCGGCGATCATCGAAAGGCGGATGATACCTGGGACTTCTTCCTCGATGACCAGAAGAAAATCGGCTACATCCGGATTACGACTTTTTCGCGCCACACCTCCGACGAAGTTCGGAGCGCGATGCAGCAGCTTGCCGCTGGCGGAGTGAAGGGACTGATTCTGGACTTGCGCTGGAATCCGGGGGGCCTGCTGACGTCGGCAATTGAAATCGCTGACTTCTTTGTTGCCGACGGCCGGATTGTCAGCACGGCTGGGAGGAATACACCGGAACGAAAGTGGGAAGCGAAAAAGGAAGGGACGTTCGAAGGTTTTCCAATTGCCGTGCTAGTAAATCACTCCAGTGCCAGTGCCAGTGAGATTCTTTCCGCCTGCCTCCAGGACCACAAGCGGGCCGTCGTCATTGGCGAGCGGACCTGGGGGAAAGGAAGCGTGCAGAACATCATCGAACTCGACGACGGAAAGAGCGCCATGAAGCTGACCACCGCTGGCTACAAGCGGCCCAGCGGCCAGAACATTCATCGCGAGGAAGGTGCCAAGGATTCCGACGAGTGGGGCGTAAAGCCCAGCGAAGGCTTTGAAGTGAAGCTGACCGACACGGAAGTCGAGGAGTATTTCACCGAGCGCCGAGCGAGAGACGCAATCCTGGCGAGGCCCAAGGAATCGGCACCCGAAACCGCCAGAAAGTTCGACAAGCAGGTGCAGAAAGCGATCGAATACCTGAGCACGGAGTTGGCAAAGAATGAGCCTGCTGACGCAAAATAGGTGACGATACCGGCCACGGAACGAACGCTGACTTTCACCGATCAAGATAGTACTATCTCACCCTTGTTTCATCCGTGTTAGTTACGTGGCTCCCGCTGTTTTTCCTTCCAGGCCCCGTTGCAACTTTTGTCCGTTGCCGGGATTGAATTTAGCGTGAAGCGATTCCCAATCGATCACGAGTTTGCCCCCCAGGGCCTCATGCTGTTTGGCCCAATTGAGCAGCAGGTCCAGACAGGCGTGGTCGATGTAATCCAGATGTTCAAATCGGACGTGCAACTCCGCCCCGGCTGGAATCCGTTCCAAATCCGCGGCCAGTTTCGGCAGCCGCAGGAACGTGGCTGCTCCCTGAATGTCCAGTGTGACTTTGCTCGTGCCCGCAGTGGTCTGCGTGAACGTCTGCAACTGCGAGAAGGTAAAGAGCAGCTTGAGTGCGGCCAGGACGATTCCCACGATAACGCCGGTCAGCAAGTCTTCGACCACAATGACGGTTAAAGTCACAAGGTAGATTGCCAATTCGCTCCAGCCGTATTTCCAAAGCTCCTTCATGGCCTTGATATTCACGAGCTTGAAACCGGTATAAACCAAGATGGCACCCAGGCAAGACTTGGGAATGAAAGACAACACTTGGGGAAGAGCGACGACGAAGAGTAGAATCCAAGCCCCGTGGAGAATTGCCGAAAGCCGCGTCTTTCCACCCGCCAGCACATTGGCCGAACTACGGACGATGACACCGGTCATGGGGAGTGCGCCCAAGCATCCGCAGACGATGTTCCCTATCCCTTGCGCGGCGAGTTCGCGATCGTAGTTTGCCCGCGACCCGCTGTGCATCTTGTCGAGGGCCGTGGCACAGAGCAGTGTCTCGGCACTGGCCACTGCTGCGAGAATGGCTCCCGAGATCCAAATGTCGCGCGTTTGCAGGAACTGCCAGGAGACCGGAGACGGCCAACTGACCTGGTCGAGCAGATTGGCCGGAACCTGGATTTTCAGCACAACGTATCCTGTGGCCAGGGTAAAAATGCTGGCCACGACAACAGCCACGAGCGGTGCAGGAATGACATTGATTTTTGCAGGGACGAATTTCTGCCAGAAGAGCGAGGTGATGGTCAAAATGCCAATCATGGCTGCGTGAAAGTGCGAGTTGCCAGGTTCGCACTTCATAATTGAGGCCGGAAT
>CAYUJE010000355.1:0-4806 GCA_964444865.1 uncultured Pirellulaceae bacterium
GGCGTTACCACTTATACCTGCTTGCTGTTCCTTGGTTCCGCCCCAAACACGACTTGCCATGTCGTTCGATACCGTGGTGATGTAAAAAAAATCTCGGCAAAGTGTCTTTTGCCTGAGGAAGCGACTGCGCCTTGGAAGTTTCTGGAGTTCGCGGCAAACAAACTGTCGCGCGACCCTTGGCAGTTAACGGAGAACGGCAAGTCCTTGCTGAACAAAAACAAAAACGTTTACCCCTTGGAAGAACTTGCCGAGGTGTACCAAGGCACCGGTACGCGAGCCGACAAGGTGTTCGTGGTCGAAGAACGAAAGTCCAAAGGGAATCTGACGACGATATTCTCGTTTGAAACGCAGAAAGAATATGTCATTGAATCGGCACTTCTCAAGCCGCTATTGCGGGGAAGAAGCATCGACCGCTACTGCATCGCCGAGCACAGTCTGCGTCTTATCGTGCCCTATGACTTATCCGGACCAAAGCCCACCCTAATAACGCCAGGTGATATGAGCAAGATGGTCCCGAAGACGCTGGCGTACCTTCGCGAATCCAAGGCCTTGCTGGAAGATCGCGAAGATGGCCGGTTCCAAGGAAGCGAGTGGTATTGTTACGGCCGGCCTCAAAACATGCATAGGTTTTCCGCAAAAGAAAAGATTGTCATGCCAGATGTCGCGGCGCGAGGCACCTGTACTCTGGATACCAGCAGCAATTGGCTGATTGACACTGCCTACGGGCTGGTCATGAAACGAGATGCTCCGGTCGACCTGCGTTTCGTGCTCGCGATTCTTAATTCGCCGTTTCTGACGTACTACTTGCGAGAAACGGGCACTCCATTACGCGGCGGATACTTCCGCATGAAAACCGCGTATTTGAATCGCATGCCAATTCCGCGGCTCACATTGGAAAACCCGCGTGATAAGAACCGGCACGACAAAGTGATTTCGCTGGCCGATCAATCTCTCGCTCTGCGGGAGCAACTCTCTTCCGCCAAAACCGACCTCGCCAAAGCTGCCCTGGAGCGGCAGATCACGGCGACGGACCGGCAGATTGATGAGCTGGTCTACGAGCTCTATGAGTTGACCCCCGAGGAGATCAAAATCGTCGAGGAGGCCACGGTGTGAACGGGCTTCGTCTTGGTTTTAGCCCCGCAGGGGCGGAGATACGTTAGCCCAGGCCAAGGCGGCGCTTCGTCGCCGCAGGCCTGGGTACGACGGACAAACGAATCAAAGCCCTGAAAGGGCGACGTAATCCATGGATGACGCAACCATTACCGCACCCTTTCAGGGCTGGCGACACGTTGGTCCGCGAACCCAGGGCTGCGCCCTGGGCTAACTTATGGTCGGCACTGCGGGCCTGCAATCGTTGACGCAAAGGAGCATTGCGTGGGACTCACTGTCCACTACACCCTGAAAAGCGATTGCCAAACCCCAGAGCAAGCCCGGCGGCTGCTGGGGAAGTTGCGGCAGAAGGCGCTCGACTTGCCCGTGGAGAGCGTCTCGGAAATTCGCCGGCTGCGCGGGGTGGTGCCGGAGTGGGGGGACGGGATTGACCACGATCCGCTGTGGCTGGACTGCGTCGGGATGGTCCGCCGCGGGGCGTGGAATTATGACGTGCTGCCCAAACATGCCCTGGCGTTCACGGTTTCCCTGGGGCCGGGGAGCGAGAATGCCAGCTTTGGCCTCTGCCAGTTTCCCAAGACGATCACAGGAAACAAAGGAAAGCGAATCCGCACCGGCTACCAGGGCTGGACCTGGCACAGCTTCTGCAAAACGCAGTACGCCAGCAATCCCGCCTGCGGCGGCATGGAGAATTTCCTCCGCTGCCATCTCTCGCTGACCCGGCTGCTGGATGAAGCGGTCAAGATCGGTTTCGAAACCGACATTCATGACGAAGGGAATTTTTGGCAGAAACGGGACCTCAAAGCCCTGGCCCAGGAAGTCGGCGAGTGGAACGAGATGCTGGCGGGACTGGCCGGCCATTTCAAAGACCTATTCGGTGACCAGGTGGAATCGGCGATTGCGAAATTCCCCAACTTCGACGTCAAGATAAGGTTCTGACACTTTTTTATTCCCCACCTTTTTATTCCCGCGCCAGTTCGCCGCGGAGCCAGGCTTTTTCCGTCTCTTGTTCCGCAGCCGAGCGTTTCCCGGCCTGTCGGTCGCGATGGAACGCGCAGCCGCGGTGGACGAACTCCTTCAAGGGAATCCACGACCCGCAGACCCTCTTTCCTGGGCACATCAGCACCGCGGAGCGGATCGTGCAGAAATACGCGGAAATGTCGTTTCCCACGTAAAGGGGGAGCACGCTGGAAACAGGCTACCCAGTCACGTAGCCGCACGCGGCCTCGCGTGCTGGCTTCTGGTGGTGGGGCGGTCGCAGGAAGCCTACACGCGAGGCCGCGTGTGGCTACGGCCAAAGGCGGTCCTGCGGACCTCAAAGGAGTTCCTAAAGCCTGGTGTGAGGGTGGATTATCAATTGCGGGCTGCCTAACATCGCGATTTCCCCGGCCCGACCTCCGTCTGAACCTCGCCGAAATTGCCCATTTTTATTTTTCAACTATTTTCTACTTTTTTGGCGATTGGCACTTGCATGTGACAATCGAAAAATGGAATCATTGGATAGTTGTTGAGGACTATCCTCACGCTCGCGTCAAGCCGTGGGCGTGCCGCCGTCGGGCTTTTGTCAGGGTTGAGAATCAGGGTGGTAGCCACGCACGCAGACCGTGGGATTGGATTCCCTTGGGATGGTGCGCCCACGCTCTGACGAGCGTGCTGCTTGCCCAAGTGTTCGACGTGACATGGAACTAACTTCCGTATCGGAAGTGCGGCGGAGGTAGGGGAATCGTCAAAAATCCTGGGGAAAGCCAGGTCCAGTAGCATGAATCAGGAATCGGGCTAATCAAACAACTTACGGCAACATGAATCAGCGGAACAGGCGAATTTACAACGACTTGCGGCGTGGTGAATCGTCGTAAGTTCCGAAGAAAAGAGGGGTGAATCTCATGAATAAGACCGCCACTATCGGGGGAGGCAGCAGCAAGCACGTCGCCGAGAGCATCTCTCGTCAACATCTTTCGGCGGACGGATGGGAGATAGCTGCTAAAACTCGATGCTCTTCACGGCTCCGCCCCCGGAGTGGAGTGCGCCGGCGAGGCAGCGTTGGGCGGAGGCGATCAGCTCTTGGGGGGGAAAGTTGCGCGGCGGGAGGATTAGTGAAGCCAGGCCGACGGAGAGCAGCCAGCCCGAAGCGAGCGAACCGAGTTCCGACTGGGAGCTTTCCTTGGCCAGGCGGAGGAGATGGCGGGCGAGGTCAAAGCCGTCGCGCCGTTTACAACCTTCCCAAAGCAAGGCAAAAACATTATGTGATAAAGCCAAGCCGCTCCCTCGGTCCTGGGACCATTGCTCCAGAGCGGCCAGCAGTTGTTCGGGCGCTGGATAGGTCTCCAAGGCTCCATTTCGATCGAGCACGCCATGGGCCTGGAACAGGACCAGGCTCAGGCTTGCTTTCTGTTCGCGACAGCGGGCGATGGCGGCCGAAACGCGGTTTAACAATTGGGAATTGCCGAACAGGGAAGTCGCTTCGTAAGCCGCAGTTGCTTGCGGCCCCACTGGGCGTGGTCGCTCCGCGGCATGCAGGTGAGCGTTTCCGAGTTCCCGCGGAAGCTGGAGGCGGGCCGCCGCTTGCATTTGCGACTGCAATGAGGAGAGTTCCGAGAAGAGCGCCTCCTCGGTGGCTCCTTCCCAAAGTTGCTCGCTGGCTTCCACGAGCCGCTCGTGGGCCGTCGCGGCGAGTTCGGAACGAACCGAAAGATCGAGCGCGAGGATGAGAGCCAGTTCTTCCGCCCGCTCGGTGAGGATATCCAGAATCTCTCGCACCTGCTGGGCCGCAAGCCCCAGCCGATCGCGGGCGGTGGCGGCGAGCCCAATCTGGTCGGTGCCGCGACTTTCCACGAAGCGGGCCATCAACTCGGCGATTTGCAACACCTGCACGAGCGGATTGTCCCCTTTCGACTCTGGCGACGAACCCGATTTCGAGGCAATCAAGGCTGTAAACGAAGCCGGCATCCCCCATTGGCCGAGTAGCCGGGCGGAGAGTTCGACATGATCAAATCCCAGTGCCAGCCATTCCGCATCGCGCAAGGTTCGTTCTTCTTTGAGAACCTGGCTGCGAAAACGAACATACGAGTTACCGAGTTGCTGAATGAGGACCAATTCCCCAATGTCTTGCAGCAATCCCGCCGTGAAGACTTCCTCGCTCATCGCCGGAAACAGCCGGCGGCTGATTTCTCGACAGGCGGCGGCCTTGAAGAGGGTGTGCCGCCAATACCTGGTCAGCACCTCTTTCTCGGTCTCGGCCAGCAGCTTGGCTGGCAGCGAAAATCCAAGCACCAGCATCTTGAGCGGCTTGACCCCCAGGATCGCGAGCGCCTGCCCCAAGTCGGTCACTTTCCGCGTCACACCAAACAGAGAGCTGTTCACCACCTTAAGAATTCGCGTGGTCAGCGCGGGATCGTTTTCCAGGCAAGCCTTGAGAGCCGTCCGGTCCACCTCTCCACTGCCGGTGAGTTGCAGCACCTGTGCCGCCACCGCGGGGAGCGAATAAAGTTGCGCGGCCCGCGCGGCGAAGAGTTCCAAAATTGGCGCGGTGGCACCAGATTGTTCAGTCGGCGAGGGCGCAAGGGGAGAGGCTTCCATGAGCAAGTCTAGCACGGAAAACTACGACCCAACCGCGGTGTTGATCTTCGTGGACGAGTCCTGAAAACTTGTCAAAGTGGCCTGCCCAAAGGAAGTAATTCCCACCAAAGCCGCCCCGAC
>CAYUJE010000355.1:4906-6320 GCA_964444865.1 uncultured Pirellulaceae bacterium
TAATAGTTCGGCCGGGTGATGTGGAGCTGCGAATTGCGACTGGAAGCGGGAGCGCGACTTGACTGTGGAGCTGGAAGCGGCTGTGGTTCTGGACGAGCCGCCGGGGTGGGGGCAAGGTAGGGAACCAGCGGCTCTTCCATCCCCCCGGAGCGATTGGATCGCCTCTGCCAAGGCTGGGACCGCAGCCGCGGGTCCGGACAACCCTCATAAGCGTGATAACCGTCACTCCAGCCCAAACCCAGGTTCCGCCCCAGTTCATTCACCCACCCCGCGGAGGCTGGAACGGCACTTGCGATTAGGAATGACGTGGCGATAAGAGTGAAGAGGCGGGTGCGCATATCAATCCTCCCTGATAATGGTGCTTCCTGTTGGTATCGAATCGTTGGCCCATCCAAAACGCGATTCCGGGTGAAAACGCAGCCTGTGTCAATTACGCCCCTTTTGTGCGTCAATCCGCTTGGGCCGGCTGGGCAGAAGATCGCCTCCCCCTTTTGAGCCCCTTCCCGCCTCCCCGCAGGCTCGGTTATCATGGGAAATTCGCCCGTTTTAGCGTTAGGATATTGCCATGGCCAAGAGCAAGAAAAAAGCCGAAGTCGTTCACCTCGTTTGCGACGAAACCGGCGACCTGAATTACGTCCTCCGCCGCAAGCCGGGGGGAGAGAAGCTGAAGATCTCGAAATACAGCTCCCGCCTGCGGAAGCACACGATGCATACGGAGAAGAAGAAGTAGCCCAGTGGGGTAGGCTTCCAGCCTGCCCTGTCTCTTCTTACTCTTCTCATGGTGCCATTTTCTGGGCAGGCTAGAAGCCTACCCCACGTTAAGGATGACCCCCATGCGCAAACGCTGGCGCATTGAGCCGCACGATGCTGACCGGATTGCCCGTCTGGAGCGATCCGCCGGAGTGCCGCCGATTGTCGCCCAACTGCTGCTTTGCCGGGGTGTGCATGACCCAGAGCATGTGAAGACGTTTCTGGAATCCAAGCTCACTGGGCTCCGTGATCCCGACGAACTCCCCGGCTGTGCGGCTGCGGCGGAGAAAGTGCATGCGGCCATTCGGGACAAGCGGAAGATCGTCATTTACGGCGACTATGATGCCGACGGGATGACCGGCACGGCGATTCTCATCATCTGCTTGCGGCTGCTTGGCGCGGATGTCAACTACTACGTTCCCAATCGTCTCGAAGAAGGGTACGGGCTGAGCGATGAAGCGCTGAGGACGCTCGCCAGTCGTGGAGCGCAGCTCATCATCTCCGTCGATTGCGGCATCGCCAGCATCAACGAAGCGGAGACGGCAAAGGGGCTCGGCCTCGAACTCATCATTACTGACCATCACGAATTTGCGGAACGCTTGCCGGTGGCGGCGGCCATCGTGCATCCGCGGCTGCCGGGGCATGACTATCCGTTCGCCGGCCT
>CAYUJE010000356.1:0-6309 GCA_964444865.1 uncultured Pirellulaceae bacterium
AGCCGACTTCCGGGATATCTTTGCCTACATCACCTCGCTCAAGCCGCCGAAATACCCCCACGCCATCCATCAGGAATTAGCCTCCCGCGGTGAAGCGGCCTTTCGCCGCGTCTGCGCGGAATGTCACGGCACCTATGGCAAGGACGCGAGCTATCCAGAATTGCTGATCGGAATCGAAGACATCAAGACGGACCGTGCCCGGCTCGACGCCTTGACGCCCAAGCACCGCGATTCCTACGGCCAAAGCTGGTTTGCTGAATACGGCAAGAGAAACAACATCAATGATCCCGGCGGCTATGTGGCTCCGCCGCTCGACGGTGTTTGGGCGAGCGCCCCCTACTTCCACAACGGCAGCGTGCCGACATTGTGGCACGTGCTGCATCCGAAAGAACGGCCGGTTGTTTGGCGTCGCACCGAGAATGGCTATGACGAACAGCGAGGCGGTTTGGAAGTGGAAAGTCACAAAACACTTCCCAAAGACGCTTCTGCCGACTGGCAGAAACGCACCTATTTCGATACTCGTGCCTTCGGCAAATCCGCCGCGGGCCACGACTTCCCCGAGAAGCTAACTCCCGAGGAAGCGGAAGCCGTTTTGGAGTATCTCAAGACGTTGTAATTCCCATTCCCTTTGGGAGAGAGAGCGGGTGAGGGCAGGTAAATCGATTACTTTTCCTTTGGTTCTCTGGCTTTCACTTCCTCCCGCAGTTTGTTGAGCAGACCCTGAAGACGTTCCCGCTGCTCTTCCAATTCACGAAGGCGATGAGCCCGATCGGGATCTTCCTTGTCGCCTTTGCCTGCCGGCTTTTTGTCTGCCTTCCCTTCGTCCCCCTCGCGAATCTCCACCTGAATGCCACCGCCGGGAAGGACCTTCACTTGCGGAGCATGCTTGCCCCCATCCTTGGCTTCCAATTTGCCTTCCTTGTTTAGACGAAGTTCAATCTGACGCATCTCCCGCATCGGTGCCGCACCAATCTTTCCTTGCGGTGCGCCAGGCATCGCCCCCATACCGGGCACCCTGGCTCGCATCATGTCCTTGCCCAACGTACGAGCAGCATAGGCCTGGGCGGGAGGTGGGAGCATCCCCAGTTCGTTCTCGGTAGTCTTCCAAAACTTATCACCCTGTTTGACGGTAACGACTGCCGGCTTATTCCCCTTTTTGTAAATCGCGACCTCCATGTCATCTGGCAAGGGAGCGTGCTGCAGAGCCATGGTCATGCGGGCCACGCCAGGATTGCCGCCGGGCGGTCCCCAGGGGGAACCCGGAGGAAATGCTGATCCGCCCGCGGGAGCCGACCCAGGTGCCGTCTCGGGAAGCGTAAAGAGGTGCATGGTTCCGCTGCCAGCATGCGGAGCAAAACCAGGCTTGGGAGCGACTTCGATCTTTCGCCAGGCAACTCCCGGCTGACCCGGTTGGGGGACGTAGCGATTGCTTTCCTTCTGCTCACCCTTCTCTTCTTTCCTTTCTTTTTCTTCTCTCTCTTCGCGTTCTTGGGTGGCTAGATTCTTGGGCCGTTTGCCGGGTGTAACCTCAAGGACCTGCTCCTTCCCGTCGCGAGACACTTTCACCTTGAGCGTTTTTCCCTGGGAGTCCTCAATGAGGTCCACAAGTTGCTCGAGTTCCCGCAACTTTTTGTCACCCACTGCGACCAGAGTATCCCCCGCCTTAAGTCCAGCCTTCAATGCGGGGCTGTCCGGCAAGACCGCGGAGATTTTGAGGCTCTCTGCACCTTCACTCCCTTCCAAGGCGACCCCAATCCAAAAGGCCGGCTGCTTCTCATCATCGTCGTCGTCGTCGTCATCATCTTCCTGCTCTTCCTTTTCCCCCGCCTCCCCTTTTTCCTCGAGCACGATTCGCTGGATCACAATTTCACGCTCCTCCTGGGCGAAAGAGGCAGTAAGTGGCAGGGCGAAGGCCACAGCACCGAGGCTGGAACCGGTGAAACCTAAGAAGCGGGAGAGAGAGAAGGACATAGTCAATTCCTCAAGCGGGGCGAGAACAAGCGATGAAGGGAGATTCCCCTACGGTCATTGGTGCGCCTGGGTGAAGCGTTGGTTCATTGGCTGCCGTGGCGTTACTGCGGTCATTGTAATAGGAAGTGCCAAACTGGCAAAATCCTGAAATTACGGAGAATATTCCGTTTTTCAGCGAACCCAAGGAGGTCCGCATGGTCTATACTTAGAAGACGAAGACCATTCGCATGGCTTTCTTAAATGCCAGCAAGGACATCTTCGGAATCTCAATTCGGCCGGAACAAGGGCGAGTGTTCGCCCCTCTTCACCGGCCCAGAACCGTTAGGAGTAGGCGCTATTTCTGTGCGCCGGTACAGTTTAGGAATGAAAGAACAAGACAATTTGGAACAAGAGCAAGACGAAAGCGAACTCGAAACCTCTAAAGCAGCCGCGGACATTCAGCCCGCCGACGAATCGAACAACGACAGGCCAGAGAAGGCCTCTCCCGCCGCCCGCAAGCTGGAACCGCTCGTTCTGGCCCATCTCTTGCGGCCCAATTATCAGCCCGTCAAACCGCGGGTGATTGCCAAGCAGTTAAAGTTGACGGGCGATCAATACAACGCCCTCAGGCTGGCCATCAAGCGATTGGTGCAGCAGGGGAAGGCGGCGTATGGCAGTGGGCATTTGGTGAAGGCTGTTACTAGCAAAGGCGGAAAGCGGAAAGCAGAAAGCGGACCGCAGGAGACAGTGCAGCAGGTGAGCGGCAGGCGTAAGCCCCCTGATATTAACTTGCCAGTTGGCGATGACCTTGAAGTTAGTGAACCTGAAGCCAAGAAACCTCACTCCAGTCCCGGCAAGAACGAAGTGGTCGGCAAGTTCCGCCGCGCCGCTGGCGGCTTTGGATTTGTGCGACCGCTCGGGACTCCCTCCGGCAGCGATCGGAGCTTCGACGTCTTTGTTCCCCAAAGGAGCGCTCACGATGCCGCCAGTGGCGACGTTGTCCGTGTCCGCCTCAGCCACGGCCAGGCCAGGAACAAGGGGGGCGAAATGCGGCGGTCCGGCGAAATCGTCGAAATTCTGGAGCGGGATACCCACCAGTTTGTGGGCGTTTATCGCGAACGAGACGGCGAAGCATTCGTGGAAATCGACGGCAAGACTTTTGGCCAAGGCATTCCCGTTGGCGACCCCGGTGCAAAGAACGCACAGCCCGGGGACAAAGTGGTCGTCGAGATGGTCCGCTTTCCTTCGCCACGCCATGCCGGCGAAGCAGTCATCACGGAAGTTCTCGGCCGCCGTGGCACTCCAGGAGTCGATACGCTCTCCATCATGCGCGAATTTGGCCTGGAGGACAATTTTCCCGATGATGTGATGCAGGCTGCTCGCGAAGAAGCCGACAAATTCGACGAATCGGTTGGCAATCGACTGGACCTGACGAGCGAGACGATCATCACGATTGATCCCGTGGACGCCCGCGATTTTGACGACGCCATTTCGCTTTCCAAAATGGAGAACGGGCACTGGAAACTCGGTGTGCACATCGCCGACGTCTCGCACTTCGTAAAGGTTAAAACGCCGCTCGACCGCGAGGCGAAGGATCGCGCGACGAGCGTCTATTTGCCGGACCGTGTCATCCCGATGTTGCCGGAGATCATTTCCAACAATCTTGCCTCACTCCAGCCGGACAAAGTCCGGTACTGCGAGACGGTGTTCATTGAGTTCACACCGGAAGGGACCCCGATTGCCAGCGAGTGGCACAAATCGGCCATCAAGAGTGTGCGGCGGTTTGCGTATGAAGAGGTCGATGAATACCTGGCCGACCGAAAAGCGTGGCTCAGCAAGCTGACGCCGCAAGTTCACCAGTTGTTGGCGGACATGCATGAACTGGCGATGACGCTGCGCAAGCGGCGGCTGAAGGCGGGGTCCATTGAATTGACGCTGCCGGAGGTGAAGATTGACCTCGACAAGAATGGAAGTGTGACGGGAGCACATCTTGTCATCAACACGGAAAGCCACCAGGTCATTGAAGAATTCATGCTGGCCGCGAATGAGGCAGTGGCCCGCATTTTAACTTCCAAGGGAGTGCCATTTCTCCGCCGCGTGCATGACTTGCCGAATCCAAAAAAGCTGAATGCTCTGACCGAGTTCATTCATGAACTAGGCATCGAATGCGACAGCCTGGAAAGTCGGTTTGAAATCAAACGGGTCATCGCCGATGTGGCCGGCCAGCCGGAAGAACACGCCGTGAATTACGCGGTGCTGCGCTCCATGCAGAAGGCCGTCTATAGCCCGATTGAAGAGGGGCACTATGCCTTGCATAGCCAGCACTACTGCCACTTCACCTCCCCCATCCGCCGCTATCCTGACCTTACCATTCATCGCGCCTTGGAATCCATCCATCGCGGCAGGAAGCCGCGGGAAAACTTCGAGGAACTGGCGCTGCTGGGCGAGCATTGCAGCGAACGTGAGCAGCGGGCCCAAGTCGCCGAGCGCGAGCTTAAGAAGGTCAAGCTGCTAACTTATCTGGCTGAACGAATTGGCACCCAGCTGGAGGCCGTCATCACCGGCGTCGAAGACTTCGGCCTCTTCGCCCAAGGCATCGAACTTCCTGCGGAAGGACTGATCCACGTCAGCACGCTGGGGGACGACCATTACCGGTTCGAATCCCGCTCTCACAGTTTGGTCGGCTATCGGGAAGGGAACAGCTTTCGGCTGGGAGATGTGATTCTCGTCGAAGTTTCGCATGTGGATGTTGACAAGCGGGAACTCGACTTTCGGGTCGTTAAGAAAATCGCCTCGGCACCGAAGAAGGAGAAGAACAAAAAGCCTCGCAAAGACAAGGATGATACACGGAAGAAGAAGGGGAAAGGTGGACGAAAGGGGGGCAAGAAGGGAAACCGAAAGTAGCGAGCGGAGAACTGGAGCGAATGACAAAAAATCCAGGACCAGTTATTAAGTCGGCAAGCAATTACACGTGAATTTGTTAGCCCCATCGCCACGTTACTGGCGAATCCCTCATCCTCTGGGGGGCGAAATTGGCCGCACCCCCGTGGCAGAGTTCCTCGCCCTCAGTGGCCGCGACTTCCGCCTGACGGACGACCATGGCAAAGTGGTCCCGGACTTGATTGCGCAGGGATTGGACCTGCGTGGCACGAACTCGAACTAAAGATGTACCTTCCGAGAGTGAGACAGCTTTACGCGAAGGCGCGGGGGGGAGCCAGCAGCAGGTGACTTGGACTAGCTGGCAGCTTATCCCACGGGGGGCTCGTGGCTGCTGATTTTCTGGGCCTGGTCCTCCGCGTTGCGGGCGAAAGCTTCTTTCACGTCGCGGCGGTGGAGGACGATGAGAGCCCAGATGCCGAAGGGGATGCCAAGATAGCCGGCTGCGGAAAGAATGGGGATCGACGAAAGGATCGCGCTGACGTAGGCGAGGCGGTATCGAGTTCCCTGCCTCATATTCCATGAACCGAAAAGGATTACCCAGTTGGAGCCAATCAGCGGCAGCCCAATCGCCAATTCAAGTGGACTCGGCGTAGGCATCCCTCGAAACCCCAGGACATAGAGAATTCCTGAAAGCACGAGCATGGGAAGCCAGAGCAATCCGGGCACTGCGGTAAAGCCAGAGAGAATCAGCAATCCAAGCGAGGGAGCTCGAAGTTTGCGGAGCGCGGAATCATTACTGTCAACGCTCGCTTCAATGAACGCGGGGGCGGTGTAGGGATTGACTTCGTTCGACATAGCCGCTGTTCAACCTTTCTCGTTGTCAGCGGCCAACTAATCCTGGCCGCTCGCCGAGAGCGTCACTTCACCGTCATCCTCTTAATCGCTTCCCGGTCGAGCTCAATCCCCAGCCCCGGCCCGGTCGGGATTTGCAGCATGCCGTCGGCGTCGAGCTGGAAGGGTTTGGTGATGATGTCCTCGATGTAGGGGACGCCGGTTTGGTATTCGACCCATTTGGCGATGGGGAGGCTGGCGGTGAGGGCGAGGTCGGCGGCGACGCCGACGGCCGTGTTCCAGCCGTGGGGGACGAGCATCAGGCCGTGGTCGTAGGCCATCCAGCCGAGGCGGCGGGCTTCGGAGAGGCCGCCGCATTTGGTGCAGTCGGGCTGGATGATGTCGAGGGCCCGGCGGGTGATGAAGGGCTGGAAGGCTTGCCGCCGGGTGAGGACTTCCCCCGTGGCGATCAGGACCGGCGAGTTTTGCCGCAGCTCCAGGAAGCCGTCGACGTCGTCGGGGCGGAGGGCTTCCTCGAACCAGGTGATTTTGTAGTCGCCGAGCATCTTGGCCGTTTCGCGGGCCCAGGAGACGCCGTGCGGCCAAAACTGCTCGCTGCCGCCGGCATCAACCATCAATTCGACACCG
>CAYUJE010000357.1:0-1756 GCA_964444865.1 uncultured Pirellulaceae bacterium
ATCGAAGCCCACGCCCCCCTTCGCGAGCTGTTCGGCTACTCCAGCGCCATGCGCAGCATCAGCCAAGGCCGCGCCGGCTGCAGCATGGAGCCACTGATGTATTCGCCCGCGCCGGCGGATGTGGTGAAGGGGTTTGCGGTGTAGGGTCTTCTCCTGCCTCGACTGTTTCCATGCGACTCGCCGATCTCACCATCCGACCATCTTCCAGCGACTCGCCGCCGCCTGCGTCTTCCGCTGCGCCCTCGCCGCTGAATATCCCCCCTCTTCGTATCGGCAATGTCGTCGTGGACCCGCCGATCCTTCAGGCTCCCATGGCCGGCTACACCAATTTCGCTTTCCGCCAGATCGTGCGGGAGTTCGGCGGAGCCGGGTTGCAGGCGACGGAGATGGTCAGCGCCCGCGGGTTTGTCTGGATTACCGAACAGGAATGCGAGAACCCGGATCGGCTGTGGGGAGTGAAAGAAGAAGCCCGGCCGTTGGCGGTGCAGATGTGGGATAACGACCCGGAGACGCTGGCCAAGGTCGGCGAACGATTGGCGCGGGAGTATGAGGTGAGCGTCGTCGATATCAACTTCGGCTGCCCGGTAAAGGATGTGAGTGAGCGGGCCCATAGCGGCTCGTACCTGCTCCGGTTCCCCGAGCGAATTGGGGCGATTGTCGAGCGGGTGGTGAAAGCCTGCGCTCCGACGCCGGTCACCGCCAAAATTCGCCTCGGCTGCTCGCGGGACAAGATCAACGCCATTGAAGTGGCCAAAGTGGTGGAAGCTTCCGGTGCCGCCGCCCTGACGGTGCATGGCCGGACCGCAGCCGATTTCTTCAAAGGGTCCGCCGACTGGGAAAACATCGCCGCCATCAAGCCGCACCTCAAGAAGATGCCGCTCATCGGCAACGGCGACCTCGATTCCGCGGCAAAGGTGGTGGAAGCTTTCCGCCGCTACGGCGTGGACGGCGTGATGATCGCCCGCGCTTCCCTCGGTCGCCCCTGGCTCTTCCAGCAAGCCGCCGCAGCGCTCAAAGGAGAGCCGATTCCCCCGGAGCCGACTATCGAAGAGCAGAAGGCCTGCCTGATGCACCACTATGAACTGGTTTGCGAGCGATTCGGTGAGATTCGGGGGACCATGCTGATGCGCAAATTTGCTTGCAATTATGCCCAAGGACTCAAAGGGGCCAGATTCTTTCGGACACACGCGGCCAAGGTGATTACGAAGGCGGAGTTTTTGAGCGTAGTGGAAGAGCACTTTCCGAAAGCGCAAAGCTCTCCGATGGTGAGAGCCGAAGTTGAGTTGGCAGAATAGTGGCTACTCATCCCCACCCAACTGCCGCTCGGAGGTGAGCAATCGGTAGAAGCAGTAGCCGGTATTGGCGAGGATGATTCCCCAGACCACCGTCAGGAATAACCAGGCGGAAGCGTTCATCGGGCATCTCCCTTTCGAGCAGCGCGTTTTTTCCAGGCGAATGCAACCATGGCGGAAAAGAACAGGAAAGTTCCCACCATCACCAAACGGTCGACATTCCGGACATTCCGCAGCGATTGTTTGAAGGATTGTTCTTTCTCCGGCATTGTGTCGTTGATGGGGATGTCTTTCATCAGGATTTTTCCCAGCATTCCATCCCCTGAGAACTCCCAGGCGGGGAGCGCTTCTCCCTTGGCAATTCCGGTGACGTACGCTTCCCACCCACGTTCGCCCGTTTTCGGATCCTTGGGCCCTCCCGTTGGCTGAAACATGTTGGCCAGCAGAATGATCAGCAGAAACAC
>CAYUJE010000357.1:1856-6253 GCA_964444865.1 uncultured Pirellulaceae bacterium
AGAATGACTTCGCAGAACTCATTCGTCCATGCTGCCGTCGCGCCGGTGAGCGTGATGTCGTCGTTTTCTCGTAGGTAGGACGCATAGCAATGAATCGAACCCATGCCAATCGACAAAGTAAAAAAGATCTGCCCAGCCGCGGCAATCCAGACCTTAGGATTCCAAAGCGTGTCAAAGTTAGGTGTCCAGAGAAAGGCCAGCCCTTCGGTCGGCCAGGCAATGGCTTGTTTGTCGGCCCAACTGCTATCCACCGCCTGGGGGCCAGCACCGGGAACAATCATCAGCCCACGAACCGCCAGAATCGCCGCAAACAGAATGAGCAGCGGCATTCCGATCTTTGCGATGAATTCAATTCCTTTCGCCAGCCCGCGCGAGAGAATGAAAATATTCAGCCCGGCGCAGAATGCAAAGAAGAGCAAGCCCCAAGGAGAAACGGCAAAGACATGCCCAGACTGCGATCCAATTAGCCATTCAAAAAACTTTCCCGAAGCCTCCGGTGTGGAAAAGCCGCCGATCAGCGAATTGCCAGCATAGGCGAGTGTCCAGGATTCTATGTAGAGATAATACGAGGCGATCATCAAGTTCGCCCACAGGCCGAACACCCCCAGATACTTCCAATACGGACGTTTCCCAATCGAATCAAAAATCCCGGGCGTAGAGTGGTGGCCAAATTGTCCACCATAACGGCCCATCGCCCATTCGACCCAAATCAGGGGCAAGCCCATCAGAATCAGGGCGACGATGTAGGGAATCAAAAACGCTCCGCCGCCGTTCTTGACCGCTTGGGCGGGAAATCGCAGAAAATTTCCCAGCCCCACGGCGTTGCCGGCCATCGCCAGAACCAAGCCAACACGAGAGGCCCAACGTTCCTTCTTTACAGCTGTCACGGGAGTTCCTTTCGGCGGCAGCGAAGTTCAACGACGGAATAATTGTCTGGATTGGTCGCCCAGTATCGGCAGTAAAATGTGATTTGTCAAGCATTTACGGCGTGTTTGGGCGGGCTTGCCGCATTGCATGTTCATTTTGACATAATCCCTTGTCAATAATGCGAAAACCGCTACGATGATAGGAGAGCCCGAGCGTAATCGGGGTTGCGAGACGGAGCGAACACATGTTGCCAAGCCATGAAACTTCCGACGACGGCCTGCTCGACTTGCTCCGCAAGCGTGGGGCGCTCAGCGTGGCCCAAATGGCCCGCGAAACGCAGGTGACGGCTACGGCGGTGCGGCAGCGGTTGACTCGCCTTTTGGCGGGTGGGGAGATTGAGCGAAAGACCGAGAAATCAGGGCGAGGACGTCCTGTACACCGCTACGAAATCACCGAAAAAGGCCGTCGCAAGAGCGGCAATAATTTTGGAGATCTCGCCATCGCCCTGTGGCAGGAAGTCCGGCAAATCAAGGACCCCGAGATTCGCCGAGGGTTGCTTTCTCGTATCTCCAGCCGTTTGGCCGGGAGTTACTCGGGGGAAGTCCGCGGGACGAATTTGAAGGAAAAGATGGAGTCGCTCGCCAAGGCGTTCAGCGACCGCCGGATGCCGTTTGAGGTGGATTATTCCAAGGACCTGCCGATGCTGGCCGCCGCCGCCTGTCCCTACCCGGACCTGGCGGAGCAAGACCGCTCGATTTGCTCTGTAGAGAAGATGATGTTTTCGGAATTACTCGGTGAAAACCTGCAGCTTTCCAACTGCCGATTGGACGGCGGGGGCTGCTGCACGTTTGAGCCGGCAAAGGTGGGGTAGGCTTCCAGCCTGCCCAGAAAATGAAGTCACGTTTGGGCAGGCTGGAAGCCTACCCCACGAGGAAAAGCTGGAGTATGTTAACGGGTTTCCCCAAAGCAAGATTCGCCCAAGAAAACCCGCCTGTTGGAGCCTGATATGAGCCTTGAATCCATCCTCAACCCGATACCGACGCAGCCCTGGATTGAAGGGCGGTTCGAAGAGAACGTCATTACGACGACTATCGAACAGGCCATCAATTGGGGTCGCCAGGCCAGCATCTGGCCGATGACCTTCGGCCTCGCCTGCTGTGCCATTGAAATGATGGCCGCTGGTGCCAGCCGTTACGACATGGACCGCTTCGGAGCTGGTGCGTTCCGCGCCACGCCGCGGCAGGCCGACCTGATGATCGTCGCCGGCACCGTCACCTACAAAATGGCCAGTCGCGTCCGCCGGCTTTACAACATGATGCCCGATCCGAAGTTCGTCATCGCCATGGGTGCCTGCACCGTCGGTGGTGGGCCGTACTTCAAGTGGGGCTATCACGTGGTGAAAGGTGTGGACCTGGTTGTCCCCGTGGACGTTTACGTCCCCGGTTGTCCTCCTCGTCCGGAAGCCTTGCTCGAAGGACTAATGCGGATTCAGGACAAGATTCGCGGACACAAGATTGCCCGCAAAAAGATTGAAGGAGAGTCCCCCAAGTTCGCCCACCTGGGCGAGAAGCGGGACGACGAGTTGCCGATTCCTCACCACAGCGGTTACGTTTCCACGCCGGTGGATATCGCTCCGGTGTATGACCATCAGAAGATTACTGGGTAAGAAAGTGGGGTAGGCTTCCAGCCTGCCCAGAGAAAGAAAGATCAGGGCAGGCTAGAAGCCTACCCCACCTAAGAAATGACTGACACACTCGAAATCAAGAACCTGCACGTCTCCGTCGAGGGGAAGCAAATCCTTCGTGGCGTGAACCTGACCATTAAACGCGGCGAAACGCACGCTCTCATGGGGCCGAACGGCTCCGGCAAGAGCACGCTGGGCCTCGTCGTCATGGGGCACCCCAAATACCAGGTGACGGAAGGTGACATTTTGCTGAACGGCGAGAGCATCCTGGACAAAGGAGCCGATGAGCGAGCTCGCAAGGGGCTGTTCTATGCCTTTCAGCGGCCGATTGCCATTCCCGGCGTGAAACTGGCCGACTTTCTTCGCCACGCGGCGACGAACGTCCGCCGCCCCGACCGCAAGGAAGGTGAAGAACTGATCCCAATGAAGGACTTCCGTAAGGAAGTCAAAACCAAGATGCAGCAGCTCAGGATGGACCCCGAGTTCGCCCGCCGCTACGTCAATGACGGCTTCTCGGGCGGCGAGATGAAGCGGGCCGAAATCCTGCAACTCGCCATCCTCCAGCCAAAGATTGCCATCCTGGACGAGACCGACAGCGGCCTGGATGCCGACGCGGTCCGTCTCGCCAGCCAAAGTATCGCTGAAATCGGCCGCGAGAAGATGGGACTGCTCATCATCACGCACCACGACAAATTACTGGAACACAATCCTCCCGACTTCACGCACGTGATTCTCGGAGGACGAATCGTTGAGTCCGGCGGCAAGGAACTGGCTGCCGAGTTGCACACCCAAGGATATGACCGGATTCGCAGAGAACATCCCGACGCTGACGCCGCGAATCGGACGTTGGAAGAGGGGGAGAAGAAGAGTGCGTAGTGAATTGTGGTAAGTGGGTAGGGAAAGAGTTTCCTCTAACCACGACACACTATCCACTACCCACTGAAAGTCGATCAAAACTATGACTACCGATACACTCACTACCGACACCGTCACCTCCGATCCCGTGGGAGAAATCAATAAGTATGATTTCCGCACGGAGAGCAAGGCGATTTTCAAGGCCAAGAAGGGCTTGAACAAGGAGATTGTGCATCAAATCTCCGACATGAAAAACGAGCCGGACTGGATGCGCGAGTTCCGCCTCAAGGCCCTCGACATCTTCTTCGCCAAGCCGATGCCCAAGTGGGGGGGGGACATCGCCCTCGACTTTCAGGATATCTACTACTACCTCAAGCCGGCCGACCACCAGGGAAAAACCTGGGACGATGTGCCGCAGGAAATCAAAGACACCTTTGACAAGCTCGGCATTCCCGAAGCGGAACGGAAATTTCTCTCCGGCGTAAAGGCCCAGTTTGAAAGTGAAGTCGTCTACGGCTCCTTGAAGGAAGATCTTTCCAAACAGGGGGTCATCTTCACCGATACGGATACCGCGGTCCGCGAGCACTCGGACTTGGTCCGAGAGTATTTCGCCAAGATCATTCCGGCTGACGACAACAAGTTTGCCGCCCTCAACTCGGCGGTCTGGTCGGGCGGTTCGTTCATCTATGTCCCCAAGGGAGTGAAGATTGACTTCCCCTTGCAGGCGTACTTCCGCATCAATGCCGAGAACATGGGGCAGTTCGAGCGGACATTGATCATCGTTGATGAAGGGGCCAGCGTGCACTATGTCGAAGGCTGCACCGCCCCGATGTACACGACCGAGAGCCTGCATTCCGCGGTGGTGGAAATCGTCGTCAAACGCGGCGCGCGGTGCCGCTACACGACGATCCAGAACTGGTCCAGCAACGTGTACAACCTCGTCACCAAGCGGGCGATGGCCTACGGCGACGCCCTGATGGAATGGGTGGAC
>CAYUJE010000358.1:0-6235 GCA_964444865.1 uncultured Pirellulaceae bacterium
ATGGGTTCGACGCAGCATACGAAAAGTGGGGTAGGCTTCCAGCCTGCCCAGCAGACCTCCAGGGCTTTTTTGGGCAGGCTGGAAGCCTACCCCACGGAGGCCCTATGAAGCTGCAAATGGTGGGCTGCAGCCATCATACGGCTCCGGTGGAAGTGCGTGAGCGGCTGGCCTTCAGCAAGGACCAGGCGGTCGATGCCCTCTCGCGACTGCGGGTGAAATACCCGGACGCCGAGGCGGTACTGCTTTCGACCTGCAACCGGGTGGAACTCTACGTCGCCAGCGAAACGGCGGAAGCCTGCCCTTCGCATCATGACGTGGTGGCCTTCCTGGCCGGATTTCACGGGCTTGCTCCCGTGGACGTCTTCAACGATCTTTTCGAGCGGACCGGCGAGGACTTTGTGCGGCATCTCTTCACCGTGGCTGCCAGTCTGGACAGCATGGTCGTAGGCGAGGCTCAGATTCTCACGCAGGTGAAGCAGGCCTATGAGCTTGCCACTGCCGCCAGCAGCGTGGGCCCGCTGACCAATGCCGCTTTTCAGGCTGCGCTCCGCGTGGCCAAACGTGTCGCCACGGAAACCGCCATTCAGCAAAAACGAGTAAGCATTCCCAGTATTGCCGTGGCCGACTACGCCCGCGCGTTTTTTGAACGGTTCGACGATAAGAAGGTGCTGGTCATTGGGGCCGGCGAAATGGGGGAGGAGACGCTCCGCTATCTCATTGACGAAGGAGTCCGCGACATCAGCCTCGTCAGCCGCACCATGCAGCGGTCGGAAGAATTGGCCGCGAAGCTGGCGGGGAAGCCGGCGGCGTGGGAGAAGCTGCATGAACTGCTGGTAGAAGCCGACCTGGTGGTTTCCGCGACCGGGGCGACCGAACCCGTGGTCACCGCCAAAATGTTCGAGGAAATCGAGAAGGCCCGCTTCCAGCGGCCGCTGCTCATTCTCGACCTCGCCATCCCACGTGACTTTGAGCCGGCAGTGGGAGACTTCACCGGCGTCTACCTTTGTACCATCGACGACCTCATCCAGATCTGCCAGAAGAACCGCCGCGAGCGCGAGAAAGAATGGCCCCGAGCAGAGCGAATTATCGACGACGAAACGGCCCGTTTCATGGCCGATCTGCATCACCGGGCCACCGCCCCTACCATCAAGCGCCTCAAAGCTAGAGCCGACGAAGTCAAAGCCGAAGAACTGGCTCGGCTACTCAATAAGCTCTCGGCGCTCGACGCCAAAACGCATGCAGACATTCGCCAGGCTTTTGATCGGCTGGTCAACAAGCTGCTGCACCCGCCGCTCGAGTCTCTTCGCGATGAAGCGACGAAGGGGGCACCGCACGGACTTCTCGATGCGCTAAAGCGACTGTTTCAGCTCAAGGACTAACCTGGTTCAATGAAGTTCCAGGCAGACGACATGCGTACTTGAGCGCAAGAAGAGCCTTTTGCCAACGAGCGCCGGGTGAGCGTAGACGCCGCTTTCGTCGGGGAAGACCGTGAGGCGACTGAGGAGTTTGAAATGATCGGCGGTGGCGTCGATGAGCAGGAGATGGCCGTTTTGTGCCGTGATGAGGAGCCTGTCTTCCGAAGCGATCATGGTTGCGTACTCGGAAAAGGCTTCGTCGTCGCTGGTCCAAAGCGGCTTTAGATTGTCCGCCAGATTCAAACAATGGAGCTTGTTGTAGACGCCGAAGACCCGGTTCCCCACGATGACAGGAGTGTGCATGTCGGGAGCAAGCGGCTCGTAAGTGGCGAGCGGCCTGGCGAGAATCGCTCCGCTTTTGTCAAAGGCATACAGCCTCGTGCCATTGTTTTCGGTGCTGAGGAGCAGCTTGTCTTTCCAGGCCAAGGGGGTCGGCACATTAAAGTCATGTTCGTTCTCCGGAGTGAGCGTCCAGAGCCGTTTGCCATGCGCCGCATCCCAGCCGCCGAGAGTCGTCTGGTCATATCCGATGAGTTGTTCCTGCCCCCCTATCTCGGCGAAAATAAATGAGCCGAAGGCGGCTGGTTGACCAGCGGTTTTCCAAACGAGTTCGCCCGATTTTGGCTCCAGGGCGACAATCGCCGCATTGGGGCCGCCGGGATTGATGATGAGCTTGCCCTGGGCAATCAGGGGCGAACTCGCCATCCCCCATTTCATTTCATCCGTCGCGCCGAATTCCTTGCGGACCTCTTTTTTCCAAAGTATTTTGCCGGTCTCAAGTTCCACGCAGTGGAGGTGGCCAAACGCGCCGTAAAGGAAAACCAGATCCCCCGCAATCAGCGGCGTGGCACGCGGCGAGTTGCCGTAGTCCAAATTTCCCTTCGCAAAATAGCGGACGGTCCAGGCCTCCTCGCCCGTAGCGGCCCGGAAGCAGCGAAAGATATCGGACGAATCGAGCAAATCCCGGTCGCTGACAATGACCAAATCACCGGTCGCTGCAATGCCGCCTAGTCCTTGATTGCTGAGCTTTTTCTTCCAGAGAAACTTGGCGTCCTGCGGCAGTTTCGCCGGCAGCCAGGGAGCATGGCCATCGCGGCTGGGTCCCCGCCAGCCGGGCCAAGCCGCTTCGGCATCAATCACGGCTACTTTTTTTTAGCAGCCGTAAGCGGCGAGGCATCCACCTCCTGGAAGCCGGCTTTGGTTTCCAGAGCCAGGCAGAGGAGCGGTTCGTTCTTGAGGGCCAGCAGTTCCGCCCTTACTGCCTTCTGAGTTTTGGCGTCGAGTTGTTCGGAAACGAATGCCGCGACAAAAGGGACCGGCGCGGTTTCGCCGATGACTCGCAGATCACCTTTCTTCACGGTCCCGCAACCTTCCAGCAGCGGTTTGGCATAGCTGCTGATGACCGCGGCTCCGTGCTCATCTTTGGGGAGTTCGAGAACGAGCACGGCTCCTTCGTCACAGGCGGCGCGGGTTTCGAGTTCTTTGGGAGCGCCGACCTTATGGGAGGTGAGCAGTGCGAGCGCGGCAGCATGCTTTTCGTCGCATTCCTTGGGGCCAAAGATGATGCGATAGCCGGTCAGGTCCGCCACGGTCTTGGCCTTATCGCCGGAGGGAACCACAATCAGTCCGGTCTGGGTCGTCGCCCCGTCCTTCCCCGTCAAGCTGGCAATCTGCTTCACTTGAAGTCCGGCCTTCGCCGCATCAAAGAGCACGACCGAGTGCTTGCCGATGATCAGGTCCGCCTTCCCCTCGGTTTTGGATTTGAGAGCTGAGACGAGGGACTCGCTGTAAGCAATTTTCACCGGTCGCCCGAGCTTCGTCTCCAGGTGAGCGGCCAACTTGTCGTAATCTCTCTGGGCGTAGCCTTTCACGCAGGGGCACGAAAGTGGCGCGGCCAATGGGTCCATGACGACGATGGTGAGCGCGTCATCCGCAGGAGTGGGCTTGGCGTCGTCGGCAAAAGCGAAGCTGGCGAAGAAGAGGGCGGCGAATGTCAGCGCGAAACGCATGAAGTTTTCCTTGTTCAACGAAACCTGAATCCGGCCCCTGAAATATCACGCCCACGCAAAGCCGTGGGCGTGCCACCCATTCCATAACACTCTATCCCAATTACCCTGCCGGCTTCGCGTCGTCCTGTTTTGCCAGAATGATAATCTGCGAGCCGCCGAGGTCGTAGAAATAGATGTATTTGCCATCTTTCGACGAGCCGATGGCGACGTTTTTGCAGCCGCCGCTGACCGCCGCGCTGCCGGCCAGGCCGATGTATTTGCCTTCCGGTGAGAAGCACTTGACCTTTCCTTCGGATTCCGAGGTCAGGATGTTGCCGTCCGGCGTGAAGCATACGTTCATCGGGTTACAGCAGCCGCCGAAGCTCGCGCCGCTCGATTCCCGCTCCCGCGAGCCGAAGGAGCCGAGCTTTTTGCCGTCCTTACTGTAGTGAACGACGGAGTGACGAGAATTCTCCGCGACCCAGAGATCGTCGCCGCGAGCCTGCACGTCCATCTGCCCGCAGCAGCCCGATAGTCCGGAGATAACCTGTTTGGGGTTTTTGAATTCCAGATCGGTCCGCCAGACCGCGAAGCCGTATCCCTTGGTTACCGCAGTGGTGACGTAAACATTGTCGGCGGAGACCGTGATGGAATGGATTTTCTGCAGCCGCTGGGTGATTTCACTAACGACATCGTCCACCGACTTCTTATCAAGCTGAGCGACCATGTTCGAATAGCTGCTGATGATCTGCTTGTATTGGCGGACCTGGTTTTCGAGAATCTGCTTTTGGGACTGCCCTGCTGCTTCCGAGTCGTCACCGAGGATAATGATGCGACGGTTGGGGGCTATGGCTTTCTTCTTCTCGACGGGTTTATCGGACTTCTGGTCCTTACCTTCTTTCTTATTTTCTTCCGCGACAATGTCCTTGAGTTGGTCTTCAAACCCTTTCATCGTCTCGGTGAATTGCTCCACTTGTTGCTTGTAGAGTTCCTTCTGCTCCTTGAGTTGCTCGGTCGCTTGTTCACGAAGGGTCTCCTGGTCCTTCAAAACTGCTTGGACATGCGGCGAGGCAACATCAGTCAGCAACTTTCCTGCTTTGTCATATTTCACCAGCCGCCCACTGCCACCAACATAGATATTGCCGCTGGGGTCCGCGGCAATCCGCTGCGGAATGAAGGTCGTGGTCCACTGGGTGACCGGCTTTCCTTCGGCAGAGAGAACGTGAATCTCGCCGCCCCCCTTCGATTTGCTCTCCACATCGGCTCCGTAGTTGACGGGTGCGGAGACAACAGCATAAATCTGGTCGCCCGCGCCGACGCAAAAGGTTTGGAGTGTGCCGCCATTCTTTCCACGGATGGTCACCTTTGTCAGCTCTTTGTGCGTGGCGGGCTCTGTTTCCTTGGCCACTTCTTTGACAACACCGACAGCGCCGCTAATGACCCTGAGCGTCGTCGTGGCTTTGGGCTGCACCTTCGCAGGGGCCACAGTCGGGCGAGCAACTTTTGCGGGCTCGGGCTTCGCGGGTTCATCGGTGTGACCGCTAGAAACCATAACTGCGCAAAGTACGCCCACACCCGCAGCGCGAGTGAGCAGACGACGGAAAAAGAACCAGGCTTGCATAACGTACTCCTGAGGAAAGAGCAAAAGCTCGAATGGCCCCAAAACCGGACGGATCGATTATACGTGAGTGCGGGGAACGGCGGCAATTGTTGCGTCAAAAAAAGTATTCACCTTCGGCGCATGTCGGGCTTTCATGCATAGCGGACAAAAAACCCTAGGGGACACTTCTAATGGTCTCTAAGTAGGGGACATTTCTAATGGTGGATAACACGATGCATTTCGTTGACCCATCCCTGCTGGGCGGCTAGGATTTAAAACTGGCTAAGAAGTCTCAATCTCCGACGAACCAATTACCGTTATGGTTTTGTCCCGCTGGAAAATTGTCTGGGGAATTATGGCCGTTTTGGCGGCTGGGACGTCCTTGCTAGCGGACGAAACCGCCAAGCCATCGCCGGCGCAACTGCAATTCTTTGAGACCAAGGTTCGCCCTATTCTCGTGGCCAACTGCCAGAAGTGCCATTCGGGAGCCAAACCCAAGGGGGATTTGAGCCTGGACTCTCGCGGCGGGCTGCTGGCCGGCGGTGAATCGGGGGATGTGGTTGTCCCTGGTCAGCCGGAAAAGAGCCTGCTGGTGGAGGCGATCAATCACTCGTCGATTGAGATGCCGCCGGATAAAAAGTTGGCGGAGGTCGACATCGCCACGCTGACAGAGTGGGTGAAAATCGGCGCTCCTTGGCCAGTCGAGCCAGGAGCAAACGGGCCGACCATTCGCAAGACTCGCGGAAAGATTACCGACGAAGATCGTGCCTACTGGGCGTTCCAGCCGGTGAAGCAGTCTCCGCTTCCCATCGTGGACGGCGATAACTGGTCTCGAGGCAGTATCGATCGGCTGCTGCTGGCCCGGATGATTCCCGAAGGTTTGCATCCTTCCGCCGAAGCGGACAAAGCCACGCTCATCCGTCGCGTTAGCTTTGACCTGCTCGGACTGCCGCCGTCGCCCGAGGAAGTGGCCGCGTATGTCACCGATCAATCTCCAGATGCTTACGAGCGGCTCATCGATCGGCTGCTCGCCAGCCCGCTCTATGGCGAACGCTGGGCCCGGCACTGGCTGGATCTTGTTCGCTATGCGGAGTCCGACGGCTATAAACAGGACGGTTACCGGCCCAGTGCCTGGCGGTATCGCGACTACGTCATCCGCAGTCTCAATGCCGACAAGCCGTACGATCGATTTGTGCAGGAGCAAATTGCCGGACATGAAATCGCTCCGGAGG
>CAYUJE010000359.1:0-6230 GCA_964444865.1 uncultured Pirellulaceae bacterium
CCTCGCTTGCGCGTCGGGCTAGTATTTGTGCCGCTTGAAACACTGAGTAGCCCTGGGGCCGGCCAACTCGCCTGCGCGAAGTCCGGGTTAATCCCTAGCTCGTGCATGGCCTGAATGACGCAGCAGAGGTTGAAAAACAGGGGCGGATAGCCCGAATGGGCCGGGCAACAAATCTGAAAACTTCTTGTGACGAAAGGGCCGATTTCGGCCATCGGTTGTGTATAATAGTTCATGTACCCGCGAGGAGTGGCGGGGTGGTTTTGCGCGGGGCGAGAGGAAGAGAAATCTGAGATTTGAGACAAGGCAAATCACGAGGACTTGGCCCGCATTTATCACCACGGATGGCACTGAAATCACGGTTAAGAAGAACAGCCTTGGAATTGCGGCACGAATTCAAAGACATCATTGATTCTACGACTCGTCTCGTCTCAATTCCCGCATTATCCGTGAATTCTGTGACATCCGTGGTTCGATCGTTCGTTTGTGAGACCTGCGCCAGGATGCTGATCGAGAGTTGGCGTGATGAATCTAAAATGGAGCTGTGAATCAAACTTACGGCGGCGTGAATCAACGAAACATAGGTATGCATAACAACTTGCGGCGGGATGAATCGTCGTAAGTCGCGAAAAAAAAGGGGTGTGAATCATGAATCATACAATCCTATCGGAGGGTGCAATGGCGAGGGGCCGGCCTCGGTTTACAATGGGCCTGCCCCCCATGTCCGACACTAGCCCGACGCGCTAGGCGAGGGAATTGGACATTGTCCCGGCGCAACACGCAGTTCCCTCGCCTAACGCGTCGGCTAGTAATTTGAGACTTCCCCATGTCGCACTATCCCAAAGTCGCCCAACTCAAAACCGTGGCCGCGTTCCGCGCGCGGCTGGCGGAGTTGGGGCTGGAGTTACCCGTCGATGAGCGGACGATCTCCGAGGCACAAGGGTCGCCTCTAGCGGAGCCTTTGGAAGTGACCGATGGCTGCCGGAGTTTCAAAATTGGCAATCGCTGGTGCATTCACCCGATGGAGGGCTGGGACGCGAATCGGGACGGCACTCCCTCGGAACTGACACTACGCCGCTGGCGAAATTTTGGGCTTTCCGGAGCCAAGCTGATTTGGGGCGGAGAAGCAGCAGCCGTGCAGGAGGATGGGCGGGCAAACCCGAACCAGACGCTGGCAACCGAGCACAATCGCCGCGGTCTGGCCGAACTGTTGCGGACGTTGAAGGAGGCACACCAGAGTTCCTTCGGCTCAACCGATGGTCTGCTTGTCGGCTTGCAATTGACCCATTCGGGCCGCTACTGCAAACCGAATGACCATAAACGGTTTGAACCTCGCATTGCCTATCATCATCCTCTGCTCGATCCGCGCGTGGGGGTTGCGTCCGAGGATGATTCGCGGATTTGGTCGGATGACGATCTTGAGCGGCTGATTGATCAATATCTGGTCGCGTCGCGCATCGCCTCCGATGCCGGTTATCAGTTCGTCGATATCAAGGCCTGCCACGGTTATCTGTTGCATGAGTTTTTGAGCGCGCGTATTCGGCCAGGAAAGTTTGGCGGCGATTTTGAAGGCAGGACAAGGATTCTCACCACCATCATCGGCCGCATCCGCAGTGAGTTGCCGGATTTGCTGGTGGGTGTGCGTCTCAGCGCGTTCGATACGCTTCCCTACAAACCGGGAAGTACGGAAGGCATCGGCGAACCGGAGCCGTATCGGCATCTGCTGCCGTATCAGTGCGGCTTCGGGGCGAGTGAAATTGATCCGACACAAGTGGACCTGGCTGAGCCGATCAAATTGCTCGAACTCCTAAGAAAACTGGGTGTCTTCGCGGTGAATCTCAGTTGCGGCAGTCCGTATTATAACCCGCACATGCAGCGGCCGGCCATTTTTCCACCGAGCGACGGTTATCAGCCACCGGAGGATCCGCTGGTGGGAGTGGTGCGGCAGATTCAAGTCGCCCGACAACTTAAAGCGGCGGTCCCCGGTTTGCCGACCGTCGGCACGGCGTATTCGTACCTGCAAGACTATCTGCCGCACGTGGCCCAAGGAATTGTCCGCGAGGGCTGGGCCGACTTCGTCGGATTGGGCCGGATGGTGCTCAGCTATCCCGAGCTCCCCGCCGACGTGCTGGCCGGCCACGACTGGCAGCGGAAAAAAGTCTGCCGCACCTTCAGCGATTGCACCACCGCCCCCCGCAACAGCCTCCCCAGCGGCTGCTATCCACTTGATCCGTTTTATAAGCAGCGGCCGGAGGCGGAGGAGTTGAAGAAGGTTCAAGGTTCCAAGTTCAAGGTTCAAGGTTCCTGAGATTATGCACTGCGAAGAAGGCTATCTCTGCGATGTTTGCGGCAAGGATGTGGAGAACATCTGGGAGAGCGATCTGTATCTGCGGTACGTCATCGGCCTGATTGACCCGGAGACGCTGCACACCACGAAGGAGCGTCACATCACCTGCAATCCTTCACTGGCGCAGTTCATCGTGGATGCAGAGTTTCCGCCCGTGGTTGTGAGCAGTGATTTTGGCAAGCACGAGCTTGATGTCCAGTTCGTGCGGGAACGAGAAGAGCTCGTCACTCGCGGCTGGAGGCGGTTGAAGGAGCTTGCCACACTGGAGGGGCTGTCGATTTTGGAATATCCGCTGGAGGAAGTTCGGGAGCGGATGAAGAAGGAGGCTGAGTGATTTGGTGGCTATTTTTTTAGTCTTAAACTTAATCCTCCTCTTAATACGACGATTAAGAGTAAGAGTAAGAAAAACTACAGATAAACCCGCTTGTTGTAGATATACCACTCAAAGATCAAGAGGCCGATGGCCCCGAGCAGGAGCCATTTCCAGACCTCCTGGCGGGCATTTTGCTTGCTGACGGTGGCTTTGATTTCTTCGTGCTCGATGTCGAGCCGGTAGGCGGGGAAGATGTCGCACTCCCGCTCGTCGAAGAGGTTGACGACGAACTTCTGGCTGACTTTGGCTCCGGTCCCCTCCCGGACGTCGTAGACGCCGATGTCGTCCGTTTTGCCGAAGACGTAGGTGTTCTGGGTTTCGCGCGGGATCTCAAAGCCATCCCCCCGTGGCGATTGCACCAGCAGCGACTTGACCGGAATTTCCGCCCGCAAAGTGACGGGAGCACCGGGGCGAGAAATGGGAGCATTGGCTCCCGATTTGACGCCCCCCAAATAGCGAACCGCATTCATCACGAAAACTGGAAAGCTCCGCTGCCGCATCCAGTCGGTGTTGACCGTGGTTTGGCCATTCCTCCCTGTGGAATAGATTTCGAAACCGAGCACCGCATCCTCATACCCGCTGCGAGGCGCAACGCAGTACAGTGGCCCTTTGTCAAAGTCGAGCAGCACGGAGGTTCCAGGGGGACCTTTGAGCGGCGTCCCCTCGACAATCAGGACGTTGTTCATCCGCACCAGTTGCGTCAGTGGATGGACCTGATCCGCGTCGGTGAAAATTGGATTGCCGTCCTTCGGCTTCGCCGACCAACCCTGAACGGGAGGAATCCGCCCGATGAACAACGTGTTGCAAGCCGGCATCTCCTTTTCGGAGGCCGGTGCACACTGGTCATAGATGACCAGGTCGTAGGCTCCTTCCAAAAGCTGCTTCTGGATATCCTTATCCGCCAGCTTCGCGGGCTCGATGATGGTCACGGTGGCCACCTTCTGAGCTTCGGAAGTCGAGAGGGCCAGCATCAGGGCGTCGTTCCCCGGCGTGGCCAGCAGCACCTTGGCTGGGTGCGGAGCACTGACGACCGCATAGGCCTTGTTGTCCGCCAGCAGTTGATCCTCGACGTCGCTGCCAACGGGTTTGATCTCCAGTCGCAGGATGCCGTCCTTTTCGAGTTCCGCGGTGCGGGCCAATTCGAACTTGATGCCGGCGACCGTGGGAATTTCTGGCACGATTTCTTCTTCCCCGCCGGCAGTGCGAACGACCTTGAATTTGCGCGCGGGGAGATTGACCTTCTGAGCATCAGCCAGCGTGCCGTTGATAAAGAGCGAAGCCTCCATCGAGGCGGGCTTAAAGCCGAAGTTTTGAATCCGGGCGAACGCCTCGAGCTTTTCTGGCTTGTCCGGATGATGGTCGGTGCTGAAAGCGACGATGCCGACGTTGCCGGAAGCTTCGGAGCCGATTTTCTGAAAGATGGGGTCGAGATTGCCGAGCTTAAAGTTCTTAACGGAAGCAACATTGCCGTCGGTAAAGATGTAAAGCGTGGCGGGCATCGCCTCGGCCACGTTGATGTCGGCTGGATTATTGGGATCGCCGGTTTGTCCGGGGTTGGCCAGGCCGGAGGCCGCGCGAAGGGCCTCGTTGAGATCGGTGGTGTGATTAGTCTGCGAGATCATGTCCACCTTCGTCCGCAGCAGTTTGCGGTCGCCGGTGTAGCTCTGGTCCGGAGTGGCCCGGCTGGAGAAGCTGATGATCATGGCCTGATCGCCAGTCTTCATTTGTTCGATGAGCGCCTTGACCTGTTTCTTCGCTTCGTCCAAACGGGTCGGCCCCACATCGCTGGCCCCCATGCTGGCCGACTTGTCAATCAGAAAGATGAACCGATGGCCGATCAGTTCCGTCCCCTTCCACCCTGGTCGCAGCAGCGTAATCGCCAAGAGGACAATCAGCAGCAGTTGCAACAGCAGCAGCAAGCTCTGCCGCAACCGCTGCCAGAGGGAGTTGACATGCAAATCCTCAATCGTACGGCTCCAGAGGTACGTACTCGGTACCGCCAGCGGCTGACGTTTGAGCTTGAGAAAATAGAGCGCCAAAATCGCCGGCGGGACAGCGGCCAGCGCCAGCCAGCCCCACCAGGGGAGCGAATTGATAATGTCGGCGAAGAGAATCGGCACGAAAGGCATAGCTGGATTATGCACCAAAGATTGCTGCCGATGTACTAGGCAGGTTGCTGGTTGAGGTGTGAGAAATGGAACCGATCACTACGGCCGCTCCAGCGATTGCTTCCATTTCTAGTGCAATTCTCGATATGGTTGCTGATAGGTCTAGCTCAACGACGGCTCGGTAGAGAATTCCTCCCACCTATGACGTCAGCGTCAGCGGCTTTTCCGAGGGCAAAGCATACGAATTTCCCCCGCAACGTTTTCCCAAATCACTTCTTTCTCTTCTTCCCCTTTCCGTCCTGCACGCTTGTCCCTCGCAAATGCGGCAGGGCGGCGAGTTCCATGAGTTCGGCGAGGCCCGCGGCGGCGAATTCGCGGCCGGTGACGTACTTGCCGGGCCGCATCCAGGTGTCGAGCTTCTCCTTGGGCATGCCGAGGAGTTTTGCCAGCACGCCGTCCATCTCCTGCTCCAAGTGGCCGAAGTGCCGGGCCCATTCCGCCGCTTCGGCAATTTCCACATGCTCCCCGCTTTCCCATTTCATGGGGTGAAAGAGCATGATGCTGTGGGGCGTGACGTATCGGCGCTTGCAGGCCGCCAGAGGCCAGAGGGCTGCCGAGGAACATTCACCGGTGACGATGCCGGTCGCCTCCAAGCCGCGAATGACCAGCAGGGACATGAGCGAGAGGGCGGCATAGGCGCTTCCACCCGGCGAATTGAAGTAGAGGACGCACTCGCCCCCTATCGGCACGGAGAGGAGCTTGTCGCAGATGTCGGTCTCGTGCTCCGTCAATTCGCCAACAATCGCGATTTCCAGCGGCCCTTCCGGGGTTTCTTCGTCTTTTGCCATGGTGGTCCAATTGTGCCGGTTTTGTCGGTGGAAGCAAGCGGCGCGCCGTTTCCGGAGGAGGCGTGTATAATAACGGTGGCGACATCCTCCTTCCCGGGGCCGACCTTCTACCCAGCAGATCGATGGGCATCAAGTTCCTCTGCCCGAATGGGCACAAAATGAATGTGAAGGCATTCCTGGCGGGGAAGCGCGGGAAGTGCCCCAAGTGCGGCGTCTCCGTTCGGATCCCGGAGGAAAATCCGGCGAGTGACAGCGGCGAGGATTTGCTCGGAGACGCCGGAGTTCCGGCGGCAGCACCGGCTCAGCAAGCTGTTGTGCAGACCCCTGCCAGGCCGGTAACGGCGGTGGCTCCCGCAGCGCCGATGACTCCCGTTCCCCAAACCCATGTGGCTCCCGCTGTTCGCCCGGTAATGCCTGTCGGTGCTCCGGCGATTCCATCGGTTCCAGCAATGGCGCCGGGTTATCAGCCGGCGGGTCCCGCGGTAATGCGCGTGCCGACGCCGACGCCGGCACCGATGCCGATGGGTGTGGACCCAATTTCACAGGCTCCCAATGCG
>CAYUJE010000360.1:0-3018 GCA_964444865.1 uncultured Pirellulaceae bacterium
CGCGACTGATAAGGTGTTTTTCACTCTTAGTCCCTCCGATTTCCCCGTCTCAAATCTCAAATTCTCAAATTTCAAATCCGGTTTCGGTCTTGGTTCCGCGCGAAGCTTCGCCCCGCTATCTCTATTATACAAAACGGCCTCCACTGACTAAGTGTCCAGTTCGACTTAGCCTCCTTGTAGCGAACCTTTTTTTGAGCGCGGCAAAATGCTAGCCGTCGAGTGCTTATTCTATTTTTCCTGCTGCATGAACCTGGCAGTTCCGTGTACCTTGAGCATGCGGCGGAGAACGATTGGGCCAACTCCTGAGGAACACACGGATGTTACGGACCAGCTTTGGATTATGGATTCTGTGCATCTGGGCGCTAACAGCCACCAGATACTCGTGTGCCGCGTACGGCGATGAGCCATCTCCCTACGATCGTTTACACGACGCGATCAAGCGCGGCGACTTGGACGAAGTGGAGTGGCTGGTCGAGCGGTTTCCAGGCGCGGTGAATGAATGCCCGGATCAAAGCAGGTTCAAGAGGCGCGATCCCGAGCTAACAACAGCGCTGGCCAAAGCAATTCAAACCGATGACCAGAGAATGGTCCGGTTGCTCCTCAAGTATGGGGCCGAAGTCAACCGGGAACGGGAAGCTGCGCCGCTGTATCTGGTGAAGAGTGCTGGGGTGGCGCAGATTCTGATTGACGCAGGAGCGAATGTTAACGGTCGTAGCCGATCACCAAATGGCCGTTCGACTGGCAACACCCCGCTTCACTATGCGCCAAACGTCGCCATCGCCAAGACGCTGCTCGCGGCTGGTGCGGAACTGAACTGCCGGAACTCGGAGGGAGAGACTCCCCTCTCGACGGCGATTCAGGAAGGACCCAATGACTTGGTCGAATTCTTGTTCCAAAAAGGAGCCAAGATTGCGTCAGGGGACGTGGGGGCGTTGACCTCGGCTTGCCGGCAAGGGGATTTGGAGGTCGCCCGGAAACTTCTCGATCAGGGAATCAAAATCGAAAGCGGTGACGAGTTCGGTAACGATCCACTGCAAGCCGCCTGCAAAAGCGGCAATCCAAAGGTCGTCGAACTGCTGCTGAAGCGCGGAGCCAATCCTTCGGCCAGAAGTCGCGATAATCCGTCTCTCGCATTTTTTGCAGCCGAGATGCCGTTGGATCTGGAAGCCGAACATCACGACCATGCTGGCGTGCTGAAGGTGCTCAAGGATGCTGGGACGAAATTCGATTTGCGCACTGGGACGGGGAATACACTGCTACATCTGGCTGCCAGTGTCGGCAACACCGAGACGACCAGATACTTGCTTTCCTGCGGTGTCGAGGTGAATGCGAAAAACAAGGAGGGGCAAACACCACTGCATCTGGCAGCCATGGCGCGAGGAGAGTCCTATGGCCTGCACGGCGATTCAAAGCACCATGCCGCCGTCGCAGAGTTACTGCTGAGGCACGGTGCTGATGCCAAAAGCGAAGTGAAGATTACCGAGGAGGTGCTCGTGCTCGCGAAAGACGGCCAGAGTTTCGAGTACAAAGAAGTCACAGAAGTGTTTACTCCCTTACGTTATGCCGCCCGACGCACCAAGTGGTCGGACACAAGCGGGGAGGTTGACGTCGGTTGGTCGGAGCCCACTTCGGGACTGCGACTGATGTTTACTGCCGGTGCCACGGCTGAGAGTAATGCCAGAAGGGCCAAGGACGTCGAAAACGGTAATCGTGCCCGGGAAGCGGTCGGCGAAGTGCTTAAGCGGTTTGGGGCGGAGTAGTGCCGCTAATCCAGTTCCGCAAACAACTCCGCCAAATTAAGCGTGAAGCCTGGCAACACGTCGCCGCCGTCGACGTGACAACATTTGCATCGCCGACAGATGCCGCGTAAAATCAATTTATGATTCAGCCCGCCCCTTCCAGTCCCCGCCTTGACCTCCTTGCCGGACTTACGGAGTGCCTTACTCCGGAGGCTGCCCGCCGGATTGTGGACTACAAATTTGACGCAGGTTCCCAGGCCAAACTCGCGGACCTGGCCCAGCGAAGCAACGAAGGGACGCTTTCCGCGGGCGAACGGGACGAATACCTGTACTACGTCGAAGTCATCGATTTCATTGGCGTTCTGAAAGCCAAGGCCCGAAAGCTGTTGGCATCCACAAGCCGAATCTAAAATGGATGCGCAGGCACGGGAATTTGTTCGCGAGCGGGCAGAGGGGCGCTGCGAGTATTGCGGGCTGGAGCAGGCCCTGCTCGATCACGCGCCATTCGTCATTGAACACATCGTGGCCAGGCAGCATCGGGGGAGCGACTCCACGGACAATCTGGCTTTGTCGTGCGATCGTTGCAATGCCTTCAAAGGTCCGAACATCGCCGGCCTGGATCCTCAGACTGGCAATCTGGTCCCCCTATTTCACCCCCGCAAGCAGGCCTGGCGAGAGCATTTTGCCATGGCCGGCGCGCTGGTAATCGGGCTCACTCCGGAAGGCAGGACGACCGTCGCTGTCCTTAACATGAATGCTTCGGAACGTGTGGAATTAAGGAGCGAGAATTTGAGCGACAACCCATCCTGATGCCGGCAAAGGGTTGCCGCTTCCGAATTAGGCACGCCCCCTGCATTTTTATGGATGCTCCCACCAATGCTCAGCGGAAAAGGCCTGCGGCAATAAATTCTGGCCTTCTAGGCGAATGACGCCTCGGCTGCCGCTAAACTCTAGGGAACGCGAATTCAATCTTGAGGGACCCTACCCATGAGCCGTATCTTCTTCTGCGGGATGCTCCTCGGCTGCCTGAGTTTTGGCTTGCCGTCTGGACTGGCCGAGGAGCCGGCTGGCAAGTTATTAAATGAATTGCGAGACCGGGGCGAGTTCCAGAAGGCACTGGAGTATTTGGATTCAGCCGCCACCGATGGGGCGGTTGCCAAAGAGTTCAAGGAGACTCTGCAATTCGAACGCGGGATGACGCTGGCTCTTGGATCCAGACAGCAGAGAGATCCCAGCGTTCGCAGTGCCTGGCTGGCGGACGGCCAAAAGGCGCTGCAAT
>CAYUJE010000360.1:3118-6226 GCA_964444865.1 uncultured Pirellulaceae bacterium
CAGGCCCGCTGCAAGCAGAAATTGGGGAAGCACCCTGAAGCTCTCGAGATGTTTGACGACCTTCTGGCCAATGCCGATTCCCCGGCGGCGTTGCATACATTCAAAGTCAAAGTGGTCGATCTGGCAATCGATTCCTGGATGGTGGAAAAGCAGTATCAACGAATTCTCGATACCGCCGGTCCTATCTTGCAGGTCGTGAACGAAGACGAGGAAAAGACCCACGAAATCATCGACTTGCGAGTGAAAGTGGCAGTGGCGGCCAAAGCTCTCGCCGACGCAAAGCAGAAGTAGCGGAGGGGTATCATGTTGGGCGAAGGAAACCTGCGGTCGGGATGAGGGCGGTCGGGAAACCCATGCCCAACCTGGCCCCGCAGGGGCAACCCATTTCAGCCCAGGGTCGCTCGCTTCGAGCGCACCCTGGGTACCAAGAGGTAAGCCTGATCGGGACCCTGCATGGGTCACCTCAATGAACGCCGGCGACACCACTGGGTAACCGCTTCGCGGTTCACGGAATGCGGTACGGACCGACGCCTCAGTTCGGCGGGGTCGGAGACCCTCGCCGAACGCTGTGAGGCGACTTACTTGAGTTGTCCCTTCGCCTGATCCAGTTTCTTTTGGACGGGGGTTTTGAGAGGTTCCGAGGGGGCAGCCTGGATTGCGGCTTCGAATTCCTGCACCGCCAGCTTGATTTCGCCGGCTTCGAGAAAGACGTCCCCCAGTCCTTGATGCCACTGGTAGGTGAGGATCTGGGAGCGGTTCTCCGGCGCTGCGGCGAGGGATGCTTTGGCGCTGGCGACTGCGAGACCCTTGTCCTCCGCCTCCAGCCAGATCTGAGCGGCATCCTTCAAATGCCAGGCGGCAACTTTGGGGTCCTGTTCGGCCTGGGCCTGCAGTTTCTGGGCAAGGCCCGTCGCCAGCCGCAGAGTTTCGGTTCGCAGCCTGTCGCCGATGACTTTGGCCTTGGCGGCATCCTTGCGGCTGGTCTGCGAATAGATGCGGTCTAAAACGCACAATGCCGCCAAATCGTCGGCCTGTTTTTCGAGCCGCTCTTCGTACCGTTTGATTCCTTGGTCGAGCATGCCGTTCTGGTGCAAAAACGCCGCCAGCGAATTGCTGATAATCGAACGGCCTGCTTTGCGCTCGCTGGCTTGAATTAGAAAGTCACCCGTGTCCAAAAGCTTTTCAGGTTCTCTCAATTCGCGGTATACAACGAGCAGACCTTCGGCTGCCGAGCGTTTGGCCCGATCCCCCGGCTGGGAGAGCTTAAACGCCGCCTCCAACGGCTCACGGGCTTCGGCGAACTGGCGATTTCTCATGAGCGGGCCAGCAGCACGCAGAGCGGCATCCGCCGACGGGTAGTCCGCTGCCAGAGAGGTGCTGGCCAGCATGGCGAGTACAAGAATGGAAAGGTATCGGCACATGGCGACTCGGTTGAATTAAAGGAGTGAAATCCAAGGCTCAAATTCGTGGCTCAACCTATTTTCCCCGCACCACCTTCATGATTTTTCTCGGCGCATTGGTGATGATGCCGTCGATGCCGGCGGCGACCAACTCCTGGGCACGTGCCGAATCGTCCACGGTGTAACACCACGCTTTCAAGCCGCGGGCATGGATGGCAGCGATCTGGGCTTTCGTCAGTTTAGCGTGGTCCCAAGCGATGATGGATGCGCCCGTAGCCGCAGCGGCATCGAGGCGGGCCGCGGAGAGAGCATCTTTTCCACCGCCGAGAACGGCAAGTACAAGGTCAGGCTCAAGCTCGTGGCAGTCGCGGACATACTTCCAGTCAAAGGATTGCACTACGACCTGGTCCACCAGCTTCTTTTCTCGCAGCAGCTTGATGCAGGTATCAGCAATTCCCTTCTTGCGCTCAATCAGCGTTACGGAGCCGGACTGAATCAGATCCAGCGACTCGGCGAGTGTCGGCAGCTTCGTCCCTTTGAACTTGGGATCGAACCAGATTCCCGCATCCAGCTTTTGCAAATCGGCCAGCGGCGTTTCTTCCACCAACATTTTGGCCTGGCCAAAGATGGCTTCTGCATCCGTGGTCCGGTCCAAAAAGTTATCGTGAATGACAACCGGCACACCTTCCTTGGAATGGTAATAGTCCAGCTCGACCAGATCGGCTTTGAGCTTTACCGCCGACGCGAAAGCGGGGAGCGTGTTTTCCGGCGCGTGTACGCTGTCTCCCCGGTGGGCAATAATCAGCGGCCCCGATTGGGCCACCAGCTTTTGAGCCGGCGTCGGTTCCAGGGCGGAAGCATCGTTAGACAACGCCATAAGCAGCACCAGAATGGGGGGCATCCGAAACGACATGGAAAACCAGTGGTATTTTGCTTGCCAAGAAGCGGGAAAACTCGCTACGCTCATCTTCATGTCCCGACCCCGTTTTTACAATCATCTGTGCGTCCTGGCGCTCGTTGCACTGGGCTCTCTAGTGGCTCCGGCACTTGCCGCCGATAGCTTGCAAGTCAAGCTCGCCCCCTTAATTGCGGCTCATGAAGGGAAGGTCGCCGTTGCCATCAAGCAATTGAAATCAGGCGAAACCTTCTTCCACAATGCCGATGTTCCCATGCCGACCGCCAGCCTCATCAAGCTGCCGATCATGGTGGAGGCGTATCGTCAGGCGGAAGCCGGAAAGGTCGACCTGCAGAAAACAATCGCCTTGCGGGAGGAAGACAAAGTGCCGGGGAGCGGCATTTTGACGCAGCATTTCTCGCCGGGAATGAGTCTGCCGCTCTTGGATGCGATTCACCTGATGATTGTCTATTCGGATAACACGGCCACCAACCTGGTGCTCGACCAGATCGGCCTGCCGGCCACGAACGGAGCGATGGAAAAGCTCGGGCTGGCGAATACCAAGGTCCACAGCAAGGTTTTTCGCGGCGATACTTCCATCCTTCCCGCGCGGAGCAAGGAATTTGGATTGGGTAGCACTACCGCCGCCGAGATGGTCGCCCTGCTGGAATTGCTGGACCAGGGGAAGCTTGCCGGCGAAGCAGGGACCAAGGAGATGCGGCGGCATCTGCTCGCTTGCGAGGACAAGCGGCTGAGCCGGCACTTTGCGCCGGAGATCAAAGTGCTGCAGAAAACGGGCTCGGTCACCACCGT
>CAYUJE010000361.1:0-6221 GCA_964444865.1 uncultured Pirellulaceae bacterium
CGGCCATTTGCCGGTGCCGCTGCGCCAGCCGAATTCGCTGCCGCTGGTGGCGTGAACGACCCGCGTGGGGCGATACCAGGGGGAACCGAAATCCCACTCCATGTCGGCGTCGTAAGCGAATAGCTCGCCATCGGCATTGAAGGCAAAATCAAATTGATTGCGATAGCCGCTGCTGACCACTTCCCAGGTCTTGCCGTCGGGATCCACTTTGCAAATCCAGCCGCCGGGGGCGAGAACTCCCGCCGCATGGCCGCCGCCGTCCCATTGCCGCGGCAGTAGCAAATCCTCATCCCAGTTCGGCATCAGCCGGCTGGTGAGGCCTTCGGGAAGCGTGGCCCGCAGTTGCTCGGCACGGGGGCCCCCCATCGTTTGCGGCGGAGTATTCGTCTTGACTTCAATTGGCAGCCGGGTGTGATTGCCGGCACATACATAGAGGGACTTTCCATCGGGCGAAAGTCGGACCGCATGGGGTCCATGTTCGCCGCCGCCGGGAATGTCCTTCAGCTTTTCGACCTTGTCAAACTGGTCGTCGCCGTCGGTATCCTTGAGCCGATAGAGCCCACTTCCCGGTCCGCCGTTGCAAACGACGTACAAACTGTCGAACGCGAAGAGTAACCCTTGCGCTCCGGAGATTTGCTTGCCATTGATTTTGATGTCCAGCCGTTCCACCTTGGTCGGTTCCTGGCTGCCGATTGGCGGCGGCGTAACGCGGCAGAGTCCTTTCTGTTCTTGATCGCTCACAATCAGCCGACCCTTCGGATCGCAGGTGATGTTGACCCAGGAACCAAGTTCGTTCTTGGGAACGGTAAAGAGCTTCTCGACCTGAAAGCCCGGCAGCAGATTGAAGGTATCCCGCTGCGAACCGCCACCCGAACTCACGGTAGCGAATACGTTCCCCCACGGCTGAGCCCCGTATTTCGCAATGATCTTGGCTTTGTCCCATTCCTTGGCATCGCGGGATTCCGCGATTTCCCAAGAGTCGTCGGTCACCACGAACCGATCCTTGCCATCACGGCCCAGAAGTGCCACCTTCGCCACGAATCCCGATGGGCCTCCCTCATTGGAGATCTCCGCTTCAATCAGGTTCTCTCCCGGCTTGAGCCGAGATTTGATATTCACTTCGGACGCCTCGTTCCAGTTGTCGCTGCTGGCGACTTTCTCGCCGTTGACCCAGATGGTCATGACGTTGTCGCACGCAGCCTTGAGTATCGCGAACTGGGCCGTGCCCGTGAATTTCTTGCGAGCAATATACTTCCGGTTGGCATCCGCACCCCAAATCCAGCTGGCAGCCGGCCCTTCCGCAAAGGCATTGGGCTTCGTCGGTTTTTCCGTAGCCTCTTCTACGACCTTGCCGGCGGTGGGGGCAATCTCGGGCTTCTGCGTAAAGAACTTGCCATCGGTGGTCTCTTGAGCGAGCGCCCCGGCGGAAAAGAACAAACCGGTCGTCAAGAGAGACCAGACTTTCAAATTGGCAAAGCGAACAAGCATCGGAGGGCGATCCTTTCGGCAAGTAGATAAAGCGACGGACTTTAGAATGATGACCCGGCGGGAGATAGTCAAGCGACCGGCCTCAAAGGGGTCGGGAGGAGTTTCGCGTCCAGAGTTAACAATAGGGAAAAGTTGCACACGCGAAACCCCTCCCGACCCCGTCCATTTAGCTCGGCTAATCCTGGTGCGGCACCATTCGTTTGAACTCCGCCATTTCGGTGGTGCCGCCGACGATGAGAGGGGTGCGCTGGTGAATGCTGGTTGGTTCGACGTCGAGCACTCGGCGGGTGCCTGTGGTGGCGATGCCGCCGGCGTGTTCGGCGAGATAGGCGATCGGGTTGGCTTCGTAAAGCAGACGGAGCTTTCCTTCGGCATGGTCGGACGTCGGCGGATAAAGGAAGATTCCCCCTTTGAGCAGTGTGCGATGAAAATCCGCCACCATCGAGCCGATGTAGCGCGAGGCATACTTCTTGCCAAGCTTTCCGCTTCGCAGTCGGTCGATGTACTGGTTGTAGCCCGGCGGAAAATCATCCCGATAGGCTTCGTTAGCGCTGTAATACTTCCCTTGCGCCGGCATCTTGATGTTGGGGTGGCTGAGAAGAAAGGCCCCAACCGAAGGATCAAGCGTGAAGCCATGCACCCCCAAGCCGGCGCTATACACCATGATCGTGGAGGAGCCATAAACCACGTAACCTGCCGCTACTTGCTTTTTTCCCGGTTGAAACAACCACTTCTTTGGATCGTCGCAGCTCGCGCCTTCCGGCCGGCGGAGAATGGAAAAGGTCGTGCCAACGCTGACAGCAACGTCGATGTTGGAAGAACCATCCAGGGGATCGAAAATGACGGCATACTGAGCGGTCGGCGAGCACCGCTCGTTCACTTTCGGATGTTCATTTTCCTCCGAGGCCAACACGCCGATGCTTCCCCGCGCGGAAAGGCAATGCATCATGGCTTCGTTCGCGTAGACATCCAGTTTTTGCTGGACTTCGCCTTGGACGTTCGTTTCACCGACATCCCCCAAAATGTCCGAAAGCCCAGCTCGTCGGACCCGGGCCTGAACCATTTTGGTCGCCAGGGTAATGCCCGAAAGGAGCCAGGAGAATTCCCCCGATGCACCGGGGAATTGCTTCTGGTCGTGAAGTATGTGTTGCTGGACGGTGACGATCATGGACGGAGCGAAGGAAAGTGGAATGATGCATGATGGCGAGGCGCACCAAGCATTTTAGTCGCCCTCCGGGTGGCCGTCATCCACGATTGGATTCCCGCGGTCGATAGATTGGCGATTCATCGTGCGCTGGGGAAGATGACCTTCCAGTCCTGCTTCATATCCACGACGACCCAGCGCCGCTTGGGCGATTCTTCCAGACCTTTGTCCAGTCGGCCGAAGAGGGACTTGCGTTCGTAGGAGTAATCGCGCTCGGCGTCGGTGTGGTGGACGATGAGGCCGAAGCGAGGCCCTTTGCCGGAATAGCCATCTCTCCTTCCGGTCACGGAATGGACGTTCGCGTCGCTGAGTACCTCAAGGTGTTAGTTCCCATTCCTTGAGTTTCTTCGCCGCGGTGCCAAAGGGGCCGAGCTGATAAACCGCCGCCCCCGCCGGGGAAAAGGTGAAGTTTTCAAACGGCTCTAGGAGCATCTTGTCGAGATAGTCCCTGGGCGCGACCCCGGTGCTGACGTGCGGATTGAAGTTCTCGCCGGACATTTTGGGCACGAATGTCGAGACATATTCAATGATCGCCGCATCCGTGGCGGCATCTTCGTGGGAAGCAGTGAATGCTCCGATAGGACCAGTTTCCACGATAAATGGCTTCGTCGCGGCAATGATGTCCGCTTGCAGCTTAAGGAGTTCCGGCGTGGGCCTGGCGCAAATACCGGCGACGCCCTCTTTTCCAGCTGGGGCATAGTAATACTTGAATGCTTCCAGTTTCATGGCGTTCAAGTCAGCGGCTGCAAGCACTTTGTGCGCGGCAGCAAAAACTTTGTCCAAATCGGCGGTACGAACGAAACACTGAAGCATGGTGATGTGCGGGCGGTGGCTTGCATCTAGCGCGAAACCCTTCGGGAAGGCCTTAAGCAGTCGGGCGTTGTTAGCCTGGCAATGCTTGAGCATCGTGGCATCCGGCTCGAGCAAGATATCAATCGCGGTGATCGAGGACTTCTCCGCAAATATCTGCTTCCAATCGTCCTTCATGCTGACGACTGTCCAGCCCTCTTTCTTCGCTTCTTCATCGAGTGCCGGCGTAAAGGCACCCAGCTTGACGTCGGGCAAGCCTCGCGTGGGTCCATAAGAGTATTCCCGCGCCGCATCGTCATGCAGCACCAGCAGCATAAACCGCACGCCACTTCCGCCCCCTGTATATTCCAGCATTTGTCGGTCGCCATCGGAATTTCCGAATGCGGCAATGGGACGACGGCCAATGTGCTGATGGATGCCGACAGGCTTGCCCCCCTTGTCGTCGATAAAATTCAGCTCCGGCAGCCGCGTGAGCACCGGTTTGCCGTCGCGAAGTTCAAGCTTTGTCTTGATGCTGCTCCCGACGACCTGCTCGGGTGGAATGCCGTAAACTTTTTCCGCCCACGGACGCATGAACTCGATTCCTCCCCCGGAGACGATGAACGTCTTAAAGCCGTTGGCCCTCAAGTAAGCCAGCAATTCGAGCATCGGCTGATAGGTCATTTCGGTGAAGAGTTTGCCGGTCTTGGGATGCTTCGCGGTAGCGACCCAGTCCTTGACGATCTGTTCAAATTCCGTCGTGGTCATGCCCGCGTGTGTAGCCATGAAGAGTTCGAGGATCGCTCGTTCGCCGCCCGCCGACGCAGTCTTCAAATCCCCCTTGAGCAGAGAGGCGAACGGTTCCTTGGTTTTCCATTCCGGATGCTGCGGGGCGAGCGTCTTCACGCGGTCGATCGCGAAATAAAGCTGAACCGGCAGCGGCTGCTCGCACCAGAGCGTCCCGTCGTTGTCGTACGTGGCAATGCGCTCGGCAACCGGCACGAAGTCCGGCGAGCCCTCCTTGGTCACTTTCTCAACAAATCCGAGGATGGCCTGCTTGGTCTTGCCGTCGTTCCAGGAAGGAAGCGGATCGGCTGCGCGGGTGACGGTTGCCAGACAAATCACTGCACACGCAAGGAGCCCGATGTTTAATTTTCTGTTCATCTTCATTCCAGTGATAGAAAGGGCCGCACCCGAATAGCACGGGTGCGTCCCGACAATAGCAGAGACCGTCAATTTACACCAACTCGCTGCGACGATGTCGTCATCGCCGACAACACGTAGCCGAATCAGTGATTATTTCCCGGCCGGAGTCATGCCCTTGATCTGTTTCTCCAGTGATTCAAGACTCCAGTCCCCTGGCGTCTGGCTGGGCGGGAATTCCTTCATGGTCAGCAGGAACTTGCTGGCGACTGTTTGCATGGGTCCGAACGCATAGGCCCGGTCGATCACCCAGTCGTGGTAGGTGTTCGAGTTCTCGTAGGCTTTCTCGAACGGATCGCGCCGCAGATTGAAGAGCAGGGGCATGCGCAGTTTCACGAAGGGCTCGCGCCACACTTGAAGTTGCTTCGCGCGGTTTTCCAGGTAGGTCGCCTTCCAGTCTCCCACGCGGATCGACATCACGTCGCCGTCGTCCCCCACATAGATGAATTCGTTGCGGGGGGACTTGTCGGTCTTGCCGCTGAGGTAGTCGAGTTGGTTGTAGCCATCGATATAGTTCTTATATTTGCGGCCGTTGAGTTCCACTCCCTTAAGCAGCTTCTCCTTGATGTCCGGCACGCCGGCGGCAGCGGCGAACGTGGGGAACCAGTCCTCGTGCGAGACGATGCCGTTGAGCGTCACATCTTTTTGGAAATGCCCGGGCCAGCGAACGAAGCACGGTACGCGGAACGCGCCTTCCCAGTTGGAGTTCTTCTCGCCGTGGAAGGGGGTGGTGCCGGCATCGGGCCAGGTGTTGTAGTGCGGGCCGTTGTCGGTCGAATACTGCACGATGGTGTCGTTGCCCAGGCCGAGCTCATCAATGAGCTTCAAGAGCTCGCCGACCATGGCGTCGTGCTCGATCATGCCGTCGGTGTACTCGTCGTTCCCCTTGTGGCGATTCTCCTTCTTCACATGGGTGCGAAAGTGCATACGGGTGGCGTTCCACCAGCAGAAGAATGGCTTGCCGGCCTTGTTCTGGCGGGTGATGAATTCCTTGGCCGCGGCCAGGGTTTCCGAGTCAATTGTCTCCATGTGCTTCTTGGTCATGGGGCCGAGATTCTCGATGGTCTGGCCCCCCTTCCCATCGGCCTTGGACTTGATGATGCCCCGCGGCCCGAAGACTTCACGGAAGGTCTTGCCATTGGGGAGCTTCATTTCGCCCGGGTAGTCCTCGTTCTCCGGCTCCTCCTCGGCGTTGAGGTGGTAGAGACTGCCGTAGAACTCGTCGAACCCGTGTAACGTGGGGAGGTGCTCGTCCCGATCCCCCTGGTGATTTTTGCCGAACTGGCCCGTGGCGTAGCCCTGGCTTTTCAGGACCGTGGCCATCGTGCAGTCGGTCTTCTGCCAGCCTTCCTTCGCGCCGGGCATGCCGACCTTGGTCATGCCGGAGCGGACAGGGACGCTGCCGCTGATGAAGGCGGCGCGGCCTGCGGTGCAGGATTGCTGGGCATAGTAATCGGTGAAGGCGACGCCTTCTTTGGCGATGCGGTCGATATTCGGCGTCTTGTACCCCATCATCCCGCGGTTGTTGTGGCTGATG
>CAYUJE010000362.1:0-6207 GCA_964444865.1 uncultured Pirellulaceae bacterium
CGACCCTGATAGGTGCCGCAGATGTAGGGGCTGGGGTCCATCGTCAGGCCGAGCCCTTTGCAGTTGTCGCACAGGACGGTGACCGTGTCGGGGTCTTCCGACATCCGCCCGAGTTGGCTTTTCATGCCGACACGCACGCCGTGCAGCGTGGCAATATCGACGAGGCGGCGGAGATGCTCCACTTCTTCATTGAAGGGGGTCCCTTTTTCGGCCGAGGGGACGGTGATCGTCACCACTTTGGCAGCTTTGGCCATCTGGCAAATGGCGGTGAACTGGTCGTAGTGCTCCTGCTTCTCCGCCGTGATCCGGACGTCAAACGCCACCACGTCCAGCCGCCGGCTGTTGCGGCAAAGAGCGACGGCCGCTTCCACGTCGGCGGCGACCTGACTCGGTTTGAGCTGGTCCCCATCCTCGAAGATGGCGAATTCGACCGCCGTATATTCCAAATCCGCCAGCCGCTCCATGGCTTTGATGAGCGACAGCTCTCGAAAACATTCCGTTGAAGCCGAAACAAACACTTGCATTCCTCCTGACCGCGAACCCGCAGAATGGGCTTCCCAGCCCGTCCTCGTAATTGGACGACCTGCGAAGGCCATCCTACAAATTACGTTCGGTAGCTTACCGGCAAACGTGCTGGCAAGGCAACACCAAGCCGCAGGCAGTGATAGCATCTTGGGGTTAGATTTATCCCACAAACCGGCCCTCTGTCACTGTTTTCCAGGCTAATCGGCCACTCCTGAACCCCGCTCACGCCACTTCTGCGACACAAAGAGTGCGGTCATCCCCAGCAGGATTCCACTGCCGAGGGCGGAGACGAGGACTTGTCGGTCCAGGGGGACGCCGGGGTCGAGCGCACTGCGAGCGCCGAACGGGACACTGTCGGCAAAAATCAAGATCGCGAACCAGATGCCAAATAGCAGCAGCCGCTGCCACCAGCGGAAGCGGCAGGTGACGGCAAGCACCGCGGCGATGGTGCCGGCAGCCGTGTGTGCGAAGTTGATTCCGCCACCGTTGGTACTGAAGAAGGCGGCCCGGCCGGAATAGAGCAGCAGGACAACAAGAATGGCAATGGTCGCGATGATTGCCCGGCGGGCCAGGATGTGCGTTTGTCGCAAGGGATGCAAAGTCGCCAGCCCAATCAGCGGCAGCAGAAGAAGTTGAGTGGCTAGCAGGGGTGCATTCCAAAAAAGCATTCCCAGGGCCATCAGCATGAATGACGTTGGAATCGACAGCTCCGCCATATGTAACAGCTGCCACCACCAGCGGTCGCCGCGGCTGCGAAGATACTGAGCCGCCACCGTTTGCAGCGTGGCCGGCAGCAGCAGCACGCAGGCCGAGAACCCGAAGCCGTACCACAAGGCCAGCGGGATGCGGGCCTGCATATCGGCCAGGGCCTTTTTCATGACGTAGCGGGTGTAGACCGGCTCGCCCTTAATGTCGGCGGGATATTTGGTCGCAATGGTTTGTCCGTCTGAAAAGGTAGTGTCCTTGGAAATCTCGGCGACGAGCAATTCCAGGTCGGGCTGCGACGGCCAGACCGCCACTTGAATGATCGTCACCCAGCCGATGCAAAACAGGAATGCCGAAATCGCCGCTGCCGTGCCAACCCCGAGTCCGCACAGCATTGCCCCCGCTAGGTCCTGCGGCTTCACGAGGCGGTCGGTGAACCAGCCCATGCTGAAGTAGCTGACTAGCATCAGCGGCAGCAGGGCGATCCCGAGCCAGCGTGGGAAACCTTCGAGCGCTTTCAGGATCCACGGTGCTTCCTCCGCTGGAAATGAGCCGCGATAGATGAGGGCATAACCACCCAGGTTGTCGGCCTGCGAATGGATGGCCGGCATGCAGATGAGCAGGCCGGTGATGACGCCGATGACCAGCACGCAGGCCGCTGCTTTGAAGTTGGTGGAAAACCATCGCCAGAACAAACGGGCGGCGTTCGGGGGCATCGCCTGAATTGGTTCGCCACGAACCCAGCGAGCCAGATCGTCGGCCAATTCGCCGGCACTGCGGTAACGGGCCTCGGGGTCTTTCTCCAGGCACTTGAGGCAGATGACTTCGAGTTCGTGATCCACACTCGAGTTGAGGCGACTCGGGGGGACCGGCGGCTCTTTCTGAACTTGCAGAATGGTTTCCAGCGGATTTTGCCCTTCAAACGGCGGCCGGCCGGTGAGTGAGGCATAGAGAATCGCTCCGAGGCCATAGATATCGACCGCGGTTGTCGCATTCTTGCCGCTGCCGAGGGCTTGCTCGGGGGCCATGTAGCTGGGGGTGCCAACAATCGCCCCGGTTCGAGTGAGGTCACTCCCCTCGGTTGTTCGCCGGGCCAGGCCAAAGTCCGTGATGTGCGGCTGGCCGGCGGAGTCGATGAGTATATTCGCCGGCTTGAGGTCCCGATGGATGATGCCCCGCTGGTGGGCATAGTGAATGCCACGGGCGACGGCGATGACCAGCCCGACGCGCTCTTGAAGCTCATCCCGCGTGAGCGACTTGCCGCTTGCCTTTTGCAATAGCTGAGACAAGCTTTCGCCATCAATGAACTTCATGCTGAAGTAGTGCTGTCCCTCCCGCTCGCCGATTTCATAGATGGGGACGATGGCCGGATGATCCAGATTGGCTGCAGCCTCCGCTTCGGTCCGGAAGCGGGCGACGTCATCGGAAGAGGCCAATTCGCCGGAGAGAATCATCTTCACCGCGACGGGCCGATTGAGGCTGACTTGCCGGGCGCGAAAGACGACTCCCATGCCGCCGCGGGCAATTTCGCTTTCCAGTTCGTAGTCGCCGAAGTAGCGGAGGCGCGCGGCATTTGCGGATGACTTGGTCGCTGCTCCACCGGGCGCGCTGTCCATCGTTTGCTCGCTGCCTGCGGAATTCTTCGCCTGCTGCAGCAAGTCCCCCAGTTGCTGGCGGCTGGCGAAGAAGTCCCGCAAGGGCTGGGCGAATTCGCCGTGGCGATTGATCCAGTCTTCGGCGGACGGGTTTTCGCCGCGCTCCACCGCTTCCAGGTATTCTTTCACAATCCGCCCCAGACGGGGGTCAACCGTTTCGAGATAGCTTTCGGCAGGCATTCTTAATTCTCCTCTCCCTGGTCGGGTCGAAGGTGCTTCTTCAATCGCTGCATCGCCCGGTACAGGAGCGACGCCACCGCCTCGCTGTTGCGGGCAAGTTGTGCGGCGACCTGGCTGAGCGGCAGCCCCTGCAAATGATGCAATTCGACCGCGGTACGCTGATCCTCAGGCAATGACGCGAGTGCCGCGGCGAGTTGTGCCAACTCTTCGTTCCGAGCCGCCTTTTGACTGGGAGAACTTTGTCGACTTGCGACTAGTTTCTCGAGTCCCGCAGACGATTGCTCCAGAGCCAACTCCAGCGACTGCTCCCGCTTCACGTCCCGCCGCATCGCATTCCAGCGGCGGAACTCGTCCCGCAAGTTGTTCGCCAGGATCTGCCGCAGCCACGGCAACAATTCGGCCTCACTCTTGCCCGCAGAGCCATCCTTGGCCGCTTCCCATAGGGTCTGCTGCACAATGCCGGACAAATCCACTTTGCCCGCGAGCGCCGGCGCAAGTTGCATCCGCGCCAGCAGATGCAGATAGTCGCGGTATTGCTCGGCAGGGAATTGGTCGGGCACAAAATGCTCCTCTCCAGGAGTAAGCGTAATCGGCGGCGGGGCATGACGGGTTCCGGCACGACCGCTTCTTCGCTTTCCTGGCTGCCATCACATTATCCCGCCGCCAGCGGGGCCAAAAACTCGCGGCGGCGCTGCGTTCTTGTAAGCGGGCTGCGCATTTCCCGCCCCTGGCGGGTCTCTTCTCGCGGGGGAAAGGACGGGATCGGGAGGGGTTTTCGCCGCGAAAGCTCCTCCCGACCTCCTGAGTCCCTGACTCGCCGGGCGTACTCTCGGAACTGCTCGTCCGTCCAGCCAACGCATCCCGGGTCGCTTTGCAGCTCTTTTATAAGCTGTTTGCACACCTCGTTTTTGATGTATTCCTCGGTCCCGCAGAAGACCTTATCCTCTTTCCCCACCTGAACTTGCGGCTGAGCAACTTCCGCCGCGACCGCACCTTTTTCGTTTTTCTTTATAAGCGGCTCTTTGACGTTCGCTTCCTCCTCCCGCCCGACCTCTGTCTCCTGACCCCTGTCCCCTGACTCCTCCCTCGCCTCCCGCCTCTGCCGTTCCTCCGCCAGGGCCGCTTCCCGCTGCGTCTTGCCGGTGATGTCCACGCCCGCCAGTTTGGCCTTGGCCTGGGACAGGCGCAGCGCCGCATTGATCAATCCGACCTTGGCGACCTGTCGTCCCTCGGTCTTCTTCTCCGTCCAGTTCACGCCCCCCCGCGTCCCAGCTTTCTCGGTCACCTTGTCCTTCCTGCTCTCCTGCAAGTCGTGCAGCGTCATCTGGAGAAGAAAATCGATCTGGGCACCGGCCACAAACATCCCCACGGCTATTTCCCCGGCCGGGCTCTCGTTTTGCCTCGCCCGCGGCAGCGCCCGGTCCAGCCAGGCCCCCACCTCCGCCACAATCTGCGATACCCGCGGCTGGCTAATCCCCTGCTCGGCCGCCACCTCGCACTGCCCCCGCCGCTGCACAACCACCGCCTCAAAAATCAGCCTGTCCCTCGCCGAAGGGGGCTGCAGCGCGCGCAATTGCTCATTCAGATTTTGCAGATCGATGGACATGGGAACCTCCGGGAAGAACGCTGGGACAAAAGGGCTGAAGTAGACTCTTTTGTTCAGTATACACTAGTACCCGTTCAATTCCAAGGGGTTCTCGGAGGATTTTCTGAGTTTTTATGCTCCTCGCCAGATCGCCAGATCGCCGCGGGAAGCCGACCATGGGGTCCGTTTGTCGGGGGATTCTCGGGACGATTACCGCGAGAAACAGGAACGGGCTGAGCATACGGAACTCCAAGTGGCCCGCAGATCTCTTGTTCTCGCCCTTTTACTTTTCCGCCAGATGATGGGAATCTGCGAAAACCGTAATTCTGCCGTCATTTTGCGGGCCGAGAGGCCGAACACAGTTTCTTCATCGCGTAGCCCATCGCCTCGCCGATGAGGTAATAGGTCTCGGCGTTGGTGTTCCAGTGATACGCCTGTCCGCTCGGCGAAACCTCTTTGTCCCGCCAGAACTCCTTGGTGCCGACAAACGCCACGTTCCCCTTAAACTCCTCGTACTCCGCCACGGCCGCCTGGGCCTTCATCAGCGAAAGCGCCCGCGGGTGTTTCTCCTCCTTGCCGCTCATCCCGGTCTCGGCGATCACGAACGGCAGCTTCGGCACTCCGAGATCCTTGCGGATGTCGCGGATGAAATTAGCCATGTTCTTTTCGTACTCGTCGTTGAAGGCCTGATTGACGCGGTCGTTCCACCCCTGGTGCCAGCCAAACCCGGCCAGTTCATACTTGCGGTCGCCGAATTCCGGAAACTCCTGTTTCAGGTTGCCGAGGACTTCCTTGGTCCGCTGGACGATCTCCTTGTAATAAGGTCCGACTTCGCCACCCGAACTCGGCGGACGGAAGTCCTTGGCGAGGCTCTTCCCGCCCCACGCGAGCTTAATGAGTAAAACCGGCTCCTCGTATGCTTCGCCGATCACATGACCGAAGCCGAGTTCCGGGCCGATGCGGTCCTCCTTGGCCCCGTAACCGACGGTGAGGTTACTCTTTCGATCCAGATAGTGAATCCAAACGTCGTCGCGGATGGCCCACTTGCCATCCTTCCCCAAGAGGTGCTTGAACTTGTCGGCCGTGGCGGGGTCTTTGGTCAGGTATTCCAGGCTCCCTTTCCCCTTTTTCCGCTGCGGGTCGGCCTTGATGAACCCTTGTCCCTCCATGTTCGACTGCCCGGCGAGGATGAACACCTGAATCGGCTTGTTGGCCACACCGGGCTTGTCGTCTAGTTTGTGTGCGACATTTGCTTCCTTGCCAGTAATCACCAGGCTGTGCTTGGGGATCGTCAAGATGAACGCTACCACGGACGATGCGGTCATGCGGGAGTCGGAACCGTAGCCCGCGTTGTCGCGGTTGGGCTGGTAGTAGAAGCTGCCGTCGGTGCACTGGGCCATCGTGAACCACCACCGATTGGCGTCCATCAGCTTGCGAAAGCTGTCTGGTTCAATGTTCGCGGCAAGCGCCGTGTAAGCCATTCCCATCGCCGGCGAGCCGTGCGTATCGGGGAAGCTCTGCGGATGCTGGCCGATCACCTTGGCGTGGGACATCGCT
>CAYUJE010000363.1:0-6191 GCA_964444865.1 uncultured Pirellulaceae bacterium
CATCAGTTCGTCATAGGCGTAGCTGAGCCAGGCCCGCTTGGTGGGCCAATCGGCGACGGGGGTTTCAATCTGATTGCCGAGAATATCCTTGGAATAAACCGTGTTGAAGGGCAATTCCATCTGATAAATGGTGACGCTGTCGGGGGACAGGTCAATTGCCTTGCGAATACAGTCTTTCCAGTTGTCCCAGTTTTCGCCGACCATCCCGGAAATGAGGTCGATATTCACATTGTGAAAACCAGCCGCCTGAATCCATTCCCAGGCTTTGTAGACTTCGCCGGAGAGATGCGCCCGGCCGTTGTCTTCCAGAATTGCATCACTGAAGTTCTCGATGCCGAGGCTGAGCCGCGTGACGCCGAGTTCCTTGAGCGTGTGGACTTTGGGCTCCGAAAGTGTGCCAGGCTCGCATTCGAACGTAACTTCTTCCGCCTTGTCCCAATTAATGTTTGCCCGCAACCGGTCCACCAGCGAAGTCAACTGCTTGGCGGAAAGGAAGGACGGCGTTCCGCCACCGAAGTAGACGAAGCGAAACGGCCGCCCCCCCATCACCGGCAATTGGCTAACGAGTTCGATCTCGCGGGACAGGGCGGAGACATAAGTCTCGACATCGTGGGCGTTCTTATCCGTATAAACGCGGAAATAGCAGAACTTGCACCGCTTGCGACAGAACGGAATATGCAGATACAAGCCAAGCGGCACATCTTGCGGCGGCGCATGCATCGCCGCTTCAATCTCCGCCATCCCCTCCGGCTGCCACTGGGAAAAGGGGGGGTAATTGGAGATGAAATAACTGCCGACTTCGGTTTTGGTGGCTTCGGTGGACAACGAACTCTCCTATTTCTTGGATCCAAAGCAATACACGACACCCCGGTCACTGGCGATTACCAGTTTGCCGTCGGCCACGGCGGGGGAGCCGGTGAAACCGCCGGTCCCCTGGGCCTGCCAGACTTCCGAGCCATCCTTGGTACTGAGAGCGAACAGTCGCCCGTCCACGGAGCCGATGAAGATGCGGTTGCCGACGATGACGGGGGAACTGTCCACTCGCTGCTTGGTCGCAAATGTCCAAAGTTCCTTGCCGTTCACGGGATTGAAAGCTTGCACCATGCGGTTGCGGCTGCCGACGACAACGAGCCCGTCTGTCACGGCGGGGCTACTGCGATAAGGCTGGGAAGAGTTTTCATCTTCTATCTTCCAGGCAACTTTGGCTTCCTTCCAATTGACGCTGAAGAACGTGCCAGACTCGGTGCCGAAGTAAACATGGTCCCCAAGCACTGCCGGCGTGATGCCCGTCGGCGCGCCAATCTCCACGCTGGAAGCGGCTTCTCCCTTGTTCAAATCGATGATGTGCAGTTTGCTGTCGCAACCGGCGACAAACGCCCGGTCGCCGACCACGGTCGGAGTGCAACGAATCTGATCCTCGATGGCAAACTTCCAAACCTGTTTGCCGTCCGCGGCGTTCATGCAGTACAAATTGCGATCCTGCGAGGCAAACAGCACATTTTCCTTCCAAAAATTCGCGCTGGAATCAACTTCCGCCTCGGCTGCAAAGCTCCATTTGGTTTTGCCCGACTTGGCATCGATGCAGTAGCACTTGCCGTCCATGTCTCCCACATAGAGCAACCCGTTCTTCACTGCCGGCGCGGCGATGAAGCCGGCCTCGAATTTCTGGCTCCAAATTTCCTTCCCGGTCGTTAATGCAATCGCATAGAGCTTGCCGTCTAAGTCGCCGATATACACAACACCATCGGCAATCGCGGCGGTGCTTTCGAAGGCACCGTCCTTCACGGTGTACTTCCACAGAAGTTCCGGCTTATCGGGCAGCGTGGTGTGGGCCACGCCGCTCGAAAGCGTATCTCCTCGAAACAAGGGCCAGTCCTTCGTCACCGTCACCGCAGCTTTGGCGGGCACACTGGCATCTTCGGCGTGGCCTAGCACGGAAAAGACCGGCAAGCAAAGAGACAGCAGCATCAAGCGATGAAGCATGGACATGGGAATCTCCACAATTGGCAAGCCGACATGCAAACCGCACATCGCCTGGACCTATTGTATCAAAATGCGGCCTGGTAAAGCGACAAAAACTCCGCTTGTTCGGCCTTTCGGGGATTGAAGCGGCCGGTCCACTGTTTCGCGGCTTCGGTGGCAAGATCGGGCAAGCGAAGCTTTTCCACATCGAGCGCCGCGAGAGAGGTCTCCAGCCCCGCTTTCGTGACGAGTTCAGTCACAAAGTTCGCCAGCCCCGCCACATCTTCCTTGGGGCCCGGCAGCAGCGTATCGCCATTCCCGCCCGAGAGGAGATCGAGATACCAACTACGAAATTCTTCCCCATTGAAGCGGACCACATGCGGCAGCATGACGGCGATGGCCTGGCCATGTGCAATGCCATAGGCCGCTGTCAGTGGATTAGCGAGTGCATGGGCCGCGCCGAGCATCGAGTTTTCAATCGCCATCCCCGCGAATGACGCCCCGAGTTGCATCGCACCCCGAGCATCGAGATTGGCGGGATCCTCCAGAACACTAAGAAAATTTCCCGCCAACAGCCGCCACGCTTCCCTCGCAAAAGCCAGCGAAGCTGGATTGCGGCGTGTGGTGACCCAGGATTCGAGGGCATGCGACACCGCATCGATTCCCGTCAGCGCCGTAACACGCGGCGGCTGGGTGACGGTAAGTTGCGGATCGAGGATGGCGACGCGGAAGGAGGCCTTTTTATCTCCGCAGGCCATTTTCACGTGCGTTTGCGAATCGGAAATTAGGGCGAACGACTGCGTTTCGCTTCCCGTCCCGGCCGTCGTCGGCACCGCAATCATGGGGAGCATCGGGCGGACGGCCTTGCCGGTACCCCAATAATCCTTGATCTCGCCGCCACCCGTATAAACGAAGTTGATCCCCTTCGCACAATCCATCGAACTGCCGCCGCCAATGGCGACCAGAATCTCCGGCTCATGCCGCTGAGCCACCTTGAGCCCCGCGGCGACATCGTCGGTCGTGGGGTTTTCGTGGAGTCCGCCGAACAGATGCGTCTCGATTCCCGCGCGAGCGAGTGCAGCAATCCCCTTGGCCGTGTGCCCGGCCGAAACCACCCCCGGGTCGCTCACCACCAGCGCCCGCCGAGCCCCAATCTCCGACGCCAATTCCCCCAGCGCATCAATCTTCCCCGGACCAAAGACGATCCGAGTTCGCGGCTGGAAGTCGAAGGGAGACATGGGGGAAATTACCAAAGCCCTAATGACTAATGTCTAATGACGAAAACACAGATAGCCAACGACTCAAACATTAGTCATTAGACATTAGTGCTTAGTCATTCTCTTTACGCGGTCTGCAGCGCCCGGTTGCGGAACAAGAAGTCAATGATGTTCCCTTCGTGCGGCTGCAGCCAGTTGAGGCGGGTGGTGGGGAGGGCACCCAGATTCAAGCGGTCGATGTGGGTGGCATCGGCGCACTGGGCTTTGAATTTCTCGTCGCTGGAGATGATGGTGCCGACGAGGGTAGGACCAATCTTGGCGAGCATTTCGTTCTGCGGGCATTTCACCACGGTGCTGAAGGGGAACATGTATTCCTTCTTCGCGATCGCCGCTTCGGGCGAATCGCAGTGGACGATGGTCGGCCGGATGTACGCACACCGTTCCGCCTCCACGAGCCGCGGACCGTACTTGGAAGTGAGATCGGCGACGCCGCTCTCCTTGAGATCCGTTTCGATCATGCCCCAGACCGCTTTCGCCTGGCCAGGAATGGTGAACGCGGCCAGCCCCGATTGCGGATCGGTCGGCGGCTTCACTTCGATGGGGCCGAGCTTATCGGCAATCGCCTGGGCGATTTCCTTGGTATGCCGCGAAGCCCAAATGCCGGAGCAATTGATGCAGCCGCGGCCGGAATTGATGTAAATGCTCTCGCACATCAAATCGAGGTGCTTTTCCCAGTTATCGACCTCGTCGTCGCCAATCAAAATCTTCGAGAAGCCCGGGCCGTGTGCCTGCACACGGGGGTTCCCCTTGTACTGCTCCACCGTTGCCGTGCCGCCGAAAATCATGGCCCGTTCCGCTGTGGCGAGCACGGCCGCCCCCGCTTCCGGTCCGCCGGGGAAAATCGACCAGACTTCGCCCGGAATTCCCGCCGCGGTGAAAGCCGCATGCATCCGGTACGGGGTCCACGGCTCCTGCGGGCCAGGCTTGAGAACCAGACCAAGCTGCAAGGGAATCGCCGGCAGCCAGAGGGTATGCACGCCGGGGGAGTTCGACGGCAGCACCGCGCAGAGCACCGGCGCCTGCGCCTGATAGCTCACCGTCACGCCGCGGCTTTCCACGCCATATCCCTTGGTCAAAATGTTCAAATCGAGGCCGCGCGTCAGGCAGTCCAGAATCTTATCGATGTTCTTGAGCACGAAGGAATTCTTCGGCATGTTCATCCGGCACATGTGCTCCGGCAATCCCGTGCTGGACGACTGTTGGCGGGCGAAATCCTCCGGCGACTGCTGGCCGTCCCCCATCGGCAGCGTGGCCGATTCATACAAGTCCGCAGCCTTCTTGATCAGGCCGATCAGATCCGCGACCGGAATGGCCCGCAGAATATCCCGCGCCTTCTGGGCCGAGCGCATGTCCCGCTCAATCAGGCCGCGATTGGCCTGACTGACCTTGGCAATCGGCTCGCCGGTGGCGAAATGGTTGACGGTATCCTTATCCAGGGAATCGTAGGGCTTGCCCCAACGGAGGACGGGTAAGTTGAGCATGGGAAAACCGATCTCTCGAATAGGTGAGCGAGTGGCGAGGTGGGGGGTAACTCTATGATTATTGTTCAAACAGGTATGGGGAGACAAGACGCTAATCTGAATTGAGCCGAACAAGACTTCGTCGCATGGAAATCAAACTGCCTTGTTCGCGAGCAATTCTCTGGCCCAAGCCGCGTCTGTTCCAGAGAAAGGAGGGACCGGCGGCTTTGTGTAATCCACTTCCTCGCCGTACCTGCCTTGCTGATACGCCAGTTCCAAACAAGGCCGCAAGTCGAGCGGCACGTCAGGCTCGAGTGGACCGAGCGGAATCGGAATCACGGGAAAAGGGTCGCGTACTGTGAACGGCCAGATTTCAGCACTCGGCATTTGGGACGGTCGGCAAACGAGCGCGTAGTAGTCGAAGCCGGCCGGCTGCGGCTCGGCGAGCGGCAGCCGCTGTCCCGCGCGGTGAAGATCGATTTCCACAAGGTTCACGCCCGCAGTGATGTAATCCATTCGCTTCGTCAGGTAATCCTCACGATCGGGCCCCGGCACTTTGTTCGAGGGGCTCAAGAGTTCGACCACCGTAATCAGCCGCCGCGACTTGGCATCCATGATCTTCAAATACTTGCTTCCTTCACGGCGAATCGCTGGCAAGACGACCTTTGTCGGAGTGCTGACTGCCGCGGGAGAGATCACGCCGGCTTGCTCGCGGTTCTGGACGACGAATGCATCAGGCTTGATAACGCGAGTTCTAGCGTCCGCGTCCGGTTCATGAATCCAGACGTACTTATCAGCCGCAGCGATATAACCCATTGGCAGGGCTGCGTTCAAAGCCCCGCGCATCGCGATAATGAGCGACAAATGGACATCGGACCACAGGTTTGGTTCCTCTAAATATGGGTCCATGCCGGGAAAGGGACTTGTCATTTCATATCTCTTGAAGCCTGGACTCTCGTCTCAACAACACCCCATTTTACCCGGCAGCTCTTCGCGAGCCAAATCTGACTTTCTAATACACCCCCACCGTCGTCGTGGCCGCGATTCCTCGCCACGGCTTCACGCCGCTGATGCCGTCCCAGGGATATTTGGCGTAGGGCTGCTCGCGCTCCCCTTCGTCCCGCTCCAGGAAGCCGGGGACGAAGAGTTCCTTGGTCAGCGTCGTCAGCTTGACGCGGCCGGAGTCGCCGTAAGGGACGACCTTCAGCGGATCGTCGAAGTCCACGACTTCAATCACCGCCCGCGGCTGGGGGGCGTAGTAGGTAATCTTATAGCCGTCGGACGCACCGACCGGTTTGCTGCAGGCGAGGCCCATCAGCGTGTTGCCGTAGGTCGGCGTCATATAGATGCCGCTCTCCTCCGGCGAGCCGCCGAAATATTCCTCGACGCAGAACCGGGTGAACTGCGGAGTGAACTCCGTCCCGCCGCTGAAGATGCCGGTGATGCCGGTGTCCTTAAAGCTCTTCCCCTGTTTCTCGAGCTTGGTACAGAG
>CAYUJE010000364.1:0-6180 GCA_964444865.1 uncultured Pirellulaceae bacterium
ATCCTGCTCGGTCGGGGAGAGGGGGGCGATGAAGTCCCTGATGATCCCGGTGACAACTCGCGCAAGATTCCACTTCCGTGGCGATTTGATTGGCCTGGTGCACTCCTGCCGATTGATGACAGTCGCTGCATTTGGCGTCGGCCGGATGAGGAGACCCCTTTGTCGTCCCGTTCATCCATGAAAGTGAGAGTGCCCTTGTGCCGCTCGCATCTGGCCGCTGCGGCACAAAGGGCACATGACAGGCCCGGCAATCGCTGTCCCAGCGGGCGTGATCCTTGGCCAAGGTGCCGGGCGAAAGCTGCATTGCTGCCGGCGTGCCTCCTGCCAGTACCCAGGCAAGGTACGCTCCTCCCGCCAGGAAACAGGCCAGTGTGAACACCAGCCGCCAGGCCCATAACGGGCCGCAGGTGCGGTGATAGGCAAGCGGAATCCGCAGCGCCCGTTGCCGGGCCGAATCTCGCTCAGATATCAGTGGCTCGTCCATGAAAGTCCGTTTTAGCCAAATCGGAGCGCCAAATATACATGCCCCGCTAACAGCACGACGAGCAGAATTGACAAAGGGAGATGCACCAGCAGCCAGGAGTGCAGCCAGAATTGGAGTCGTGCTTGCAGGGACAGCTCGATTCGCCGCCGGCACATCGCCTCGATCCGGTCAATTACTGGTCCGACCGCTGCGGGAGATTTTAGTCGCAGGCCGTCAAAATATTCTCTCGTTTTGTTCGCTGTGCCGAGAAGTCCGCCCGCACATCGGCCGGTTCGTAGATACGGCTCGATTTCCTGGTGGACGGCTAGGGCAAGTTGCGGCGCGGCTGTGCGGGTTGGGCGCTGTAGTTCCGGATCAAGGGTCCGCGGCACCACCGTGCCAACACGCCGGGCGACGCCCACGCGCTGCTTTCCCGAAGCTATCGCGTCCTTTCCTGCGGCTGCCAGTTCCGATTCAGCACCCTCACAATAATCCATCACCAGCCGCAAGGCGTCCTCTCCTAGTTGACGAGAAACTTCGTCAATCTGGCTGGCGACCGTTTCTTCTGGAATACGCGAAAGCAACAGCCGTGGCAGGATATTTTGCATCGCCAGGCCAAGGACGCCGCTGCCGATGACCATCAGAAACAACCCCATCAGCAGGGAGGTGTAGATTCCACCCAAGGAAATTCCGCTGTGGAGCACAACCAGTGGCAGCGTCAAAAGGCCCAGCCAGATGTGAGCCTTCATCCAAGTCTGCGTCTTTCCCAGCCAACGGGACGTGCGAAACAGCGAAGTCTTTCGCGGCCAGAGGGCAAACTCGAACAGGATGATCAGCCCCGCCAGAACTCCCAGCGCCAGCCCCGGCACACTTCCGCCGCCAGGCCAGGGGTTACCCTCGCGGACATAGGATCCGTACCACAGTGCTGCTGCCATCGCTGCCGCCAGCGATCCCAGCATCCAAGCCAGATGTAGAGGCACGAAATTCTTGCGGTCAAAGAGCACGATGTTTGATGAGTGCTACGTGTCCAGCACGCTCAGCCGGCCCGTGCTGTCGCCAAGGGAGGGAACGCCGGCGTCCATGCGGTCGAGCATCGAGAGGAAAAGATTGTTGAGGGGCGTCTCTTTGCCCAGCTTGATGTGGCGATCGGCTTTGATGCTGCCGCCGGCGTGTCCGGCCAGGACGATGGGGAGGTCGTCATGATTGTGGCGGTTGCCATCGGAAAGCCCGCTGCCGTACATGATCATGCAGTTGTCAAGCAACGAGCCTTCGCCATCCTTCGTTTCCTTCAGATTCTTGAGGAAGCGGCCCAATTCCGTTGCGAGGAACAAGTCGATTTTCTTGAGTTGGTCGATCTTGTCCTGTTCGTTTCGGTGATGGGAAATCTCGTGATGGCCGCTGGAGACGCCGACATTTTTGTAGCTGCGGTTGCTCCCCTCATTGGCAAGCATGAACGTGGCGACCCGGGTGGTGTCGGTGCGGAAGGCCAGCGCCAGCAAGTCGTACATCAGGCGGATATGCTCCTGAATGTCGCTGGGAATCCCCTCTGGGGTTTTGAAATCGGGACGCTCCTTTTGAGCAAGTGATTCGGCGTTGACGATCCGCTGCTCGATTTCCCGCACACTGGTGAGGTACTCGTCGAGCTTTCGGCGGTCGGTCTGGCCCAGTTGCTGTTTCAGTGCGGCGGCATCTTCCGCCACGAGGTCCAGCACGCTCTGCCGCGTGCGACTTCGGCGGGCTTGCTCCTCGCCGTCTTTTTTCGCCGCCCCAAAGAGGCGTTCGAAAACGAGGCGGGGGTTGATCTCCTTGGCCATCGGCGTCGATTCGGTCTTCCAGGAGATATTGTTGGAGTAGGCGCAGGCATAGCCGCTGTCGCAGCCCCCGGCATCGCGTCCGCGCTCGGTGCCGATTTCGAGGCTCGGCAGTCGGGTGGAAATGCCGACCTTGGCGGCAGCGACCTGGTCCACGGAAGCCCCAACCTTGATGTTGGCCCCTGATGTTTTCACCGGATGTGCGCCGGTGAGAAGCGAAGAGGCGGATCGGGCATGGTCGCCGGGGCCATCCCCTTTGGCTCGGCCGTTATCCTGGGCCAGGCCGCTGATGATGGTAATGTGCGACTTGACGTCATTGAGCGGAGCGAGCGTTTCCTTGAGTTCAAACGAATTACCGTCTCCTTCCGGCCGCCAGGCGGGCATGATGGCCCCATTCGGGAATGAGATAAACGCCATGCGGACCGGCGGCTTGGACTTGTTCGCCACGGCTTGTGTAGCGCGGAGCGACCGCGGCAGCATGGCATCGAGGAGCGGCAGGCTCATCGCGCAGGAAAGCCCTCGGAGAAGTGTGCGGCGGCTGAGGCGGTTGGTCATGGTTAATGCTTCTCTTTGAATAATGCGGCTACTATGGCTTTCCGCCGTCGCCGCGGCGTTTGCGAAACGGTTCGCTTTTAACAATCTCAGTAACCAGGGTGGAAAAGCGATAATCGTCTTTCTCCACGGCATCTACCATTTTATCGACAGCACAGCGGTCATAGTACATTAGACCGCGCCCCAAAGCGTAAGTCAGCAGTTTTTCCGACAAACACCTGGCGAAATCCCGTTTTCGCTTCTTAAGCACCTGCACAAGTTCCGCAGGGGTTTGAAATTGCTCGCCACTGGGGAGTTTGGCGGTGGAATCGATAGGGAATTTGCCGTCTTTGTCCCGCCAACGCCCCACGCCGTCATAATTTTCGAGTCCGAACCCAATCGCGTCCATCGTTTTGTGGCAAGACGCACAGACCGGATTCTGCCGGTGGATTTCGAGTTGCTGGCGGAGCGAAGCATCCGGCGAGGCCTTTTGAGCAACCTCCAGGCTCGGCACATCCGGCGGCGGATCCGGAGGTGGAGAGCCTAGGATGTTTTCCAGGACCCACTTCCCGCGCTTGACCGGCGAGGTTCGACCCGGATTGGAAGTGAGAGTCAGCACGCTGGCTTGGGTAAGCACGCCGGCTCGTTTGCCGTCCTGAATGGAGACTCGTCGGAATTCGTCGCCAAATATGCTGAGGATGCCATAGTGTTTGGCCAGCCGCTCGTTGACGAATGTAAAGTCGCCGTCAATAAAGTCGAGAATGCTGCGGTCCTCTTGAATGACCGCCTGCACGAACATCTCGGTTTCCCGCCGCATGTCGGCTTTGAGTTGCGGCGAGAAGTCGGGAAATACCTTTGGGTCGGGCGTTACCGCGTCGAGCAGACGAAGGTTCAGCCACTGCATGGCAAAGTTTTGCACCAAAGCATCGGATCGCGGGTCCTTGAGCATTCGGCGGGCATGAAGTGTGAGAATCCGCTCGTCGGTCATGTTCCCGTTGGTGGCATCCGCGAATAACTCGTTGTCTGGGAGGCTGCTCCATAGAAAATACGACAGCCGTGAGGCGAGTTCATAGTCGGCCAGTTCATGCTGGGCCTTGGAATCATCGGGCTTAGGGTCGCGTTCCACGCGGAAAAGAAAATGGGGAGAAACCAAAGCACCCGTGAGGGCGACCTGCATCGCCTGTTCAAACGAGTCACCTTTCGCAACAGACTGTTCCACGAGACTGACAAAGCGGCCGATTTCCTCGTCCGTCGCTTTGCGGCGGAATGCTCGGCTTAGTAGTAGGCGGAGGTTTTTCTCCGCAGCTTCGGGGACGGAGGTATTGTCTCCTGGTATCTGCTGGATGAGGTTGCGGTGTGACGCGGGATATTCTTCCAACTTGATATCGAGCGGACCGGTGATTTCCAGGCTGAAGACATAGAGATTGCGATCCCGCTCTTTGGGGTCCTTGTTGTCTTTGTCGTAAAAATCGTTGATGAAACGGGCCGTCAACTGGTGCTTGCCGGGCGTAAGCCGCTGGCGGATTTCGTATGGCCGCTCTTTATCGCGCGGCGTGTTGACGGAAAACACCTTGACCTTTTTCCCATCGAGTTGCATTTCCAGTTCAGCCGACTGTCCGCCGGCTTTGTCGCCGCTGGCCACGGCGCGGAGAGCATATTCACCGGCCCGGGGAACGGTGAATTCCCCTTTGACCGCGCCGGCCGAGACGATCGCCCAACGGTTGTCGCGAAGCTGGGCGGCTCCCTCGCCTTGCAGGGTCTTTCCCTCTCTCTTTTCTGCCGCAACTTTCACCGGGGGAGTAGCGAGAATCGTCTTCTCCGCAATCGTTTCCGCCGCTGCCAGGTACTTTTCCATGAGCAGCGGGGGAAGGGAGAGAACGTCACCGATATTATCGAATCCACTTCCCACGTCGTCGGAGGGAAAGTCGTCGGCCGGCTTAAAATCGACTCCCAACAGGTCCCGCACCGTGTTGTTGTACTCGGCCCGATTGAGCCGGCGGATGGTTACACGCCCAGGGTCGGGCGGCGCATCGCAATCGACGTGATAGATGGTCCCCTCGATCCAGCGGATCAACTTCTCTCGCTCCTCCTGGCTTGGCTGAGGTTGATCTTCCGGCGGCATTGCGCCGGTACGGAGCATGTCGATGACGGTCTTCCAGGTCTTTTCATCCTGGGCGATGAGTTCAACCGACTTGTATTTGTGAAAGGAAACATCCGACTCTTGTTTTGCCGGACCATGGCAGTCCAGACAGAACTTCTTAACGAGTGGCACGATGTCTTCGCGATAGACATCGTCGGCGGCACGTTTGGATACAGCCTTGGTTGACTTGGCGGGCGTTTGAGCCCAGGAATCGTTGGCGGCGAAGAGCGTCAGCAGCGCGACGAGCAATGAAAAATGTTGTGTTGCGAATCGCATGGCGTACAGCTTTCAACGGGCGCGGGAAATAATCTGCAACATCTCCGCGTGCAGCGGTTGACTGGCGGAGGCCAGGAACTCAGGGTTGTTCAAATCAAGGGGGCCGCCGCTGATGTGGCTTACGCTCCCGCCCGCTTCTTCCACCATCAGCAGACCGGCGGCGACATCCCAGATCTTCACGCTGGTGGCCCAGTAGGCATCAAGCCGGCCGGCGGCGAGATACGCCAGGTTGAGTGCTGCCGAACCGAGCCGACGAACTGACTGGCAGGAATGGAGTGCTTCGACAAAGCGAGCAATTTCAACCGAACCGCGGGGGACATTCGGAGCGAAGCTGACCGCGACCATTGCCTGCTCCGGAGAATTGCAGCCGCTGGATTCAATCTTTCGCCCGGCCAGCCAGGCCCCTTCTCCTTTGACTGCGTGGAAGAATTCGTTGGCGATAGGATCAAAGACGATTCCCAAAATTGTCTCGCCCGCTCTTTGCAAGGCAATCGTCACGGCGAAGGCCGGCATGTGATGGACATAGTTTGCGGTGCCATCGAGAGGATCAACAATCCACCGAAACTCCGAATTGCCGCTCGTTTTTGCTTCCGCAGGAAAAGAGGCATCCTCTTCCCCCAGAAAATCGTGGCTCGGAAAGTGGCCCAGCAGGATGTCTCGAATGGCCTTCTGGGAGGCAACGTCGGCTTCGGTGACCAGGTCCCGGAGCCCTTTTTCCCGGGGTGTGAAACGGTGCTGCCAGTCCAGCAAGACCGCTCCGCCGGCCCGTGCCGCCTGTTCACAAACGCTTAGGAATTCACGCATTAGGGCACGCCAGGGCGGAAAAAGGCAGGTCCAAAATCACCATCCAGGAGATTATAAGGGATAGCTTCAGCGATTCCCACCCGCAAAACTGCCACCTAACGAATGGATGAATGGTTTGAAGGGTGGCTTGGTTCCGCCGGGGGGCCTAAAAATTT
>CAYUJE010000365.1:0-6091 GCA_964444865.1 uncultured Pirellulaceae bacterium
TCGCTGCTGGAGCAGATTACGCCCCGGACTTCGCCCGAACTGGCTGCCGCTTTGGTCGATGCGGTGCGGCAGAGTGAGTCGCCAGCCGTCGGGGCGGCGATTGTGGAAAGGCTCGGAGCTTTTTTGCCCGCGGTGAAGCAGTCGGCCATCAAGGCGCTACTCAGCCGTGGGGAATGGACCGGCAATTTGCTGGATGCCATCGAAGGGGGGACGATTCTGCCCGGCGAATTATCGCTCGATCAGAAACAGGCCCTGGCGACGCACCCCAGTCGGCAAATCTCGGCGCGGGCCAAGACGCTTTTGGCCAAATCCGGCGGACTTCCCAATGCCGACCGGCAGAAAGTACTCGAAGAGCTGCTGCCACTGACGAAGAAGACGGGGGATGCCAAGGCCGGAAAGATTGTCTACACCAAGACCTGCGCCAAGTGCCACCAGCATTCCGGCGAAGGGACCAAGGTCGGCCCCGATCTCACCGGCATGGCCGTTCATCCCAAAGTGGAACTCCTCACCCACATCATCGACCCCAGCCGCAGCGTGGAAGGTAATTTCCGCGTCTACACCATCGCCACTTCCGACGGCCTGGTGATGAACGGCCTGCTCGCTTCCGAAAGCAAGACGGCCATCGACATCATCGATAGCGAGGGGAAGAAGCAGACGATTCTTCGCGAGGACATCGAGAAACTGATTCAGTCCACGAAGTCGTTGATGCCCGAAGGGTTTGAGAAACAGGTATCGCAGCAGGATATCACCGACCTCTTGGAATTTCTCACGCAGCGGGGCAAATACCTGCCAATTCCGCTCGCCAAGGCGGCTACCATCATCAGCACCCGCGGCATGTTCTTTGACGACAACGGCCAAGTGGAACGGCTGGTGTTCGACGACTGGAAACCGAAAGTGTTTGAAGGAGTACCGTTTGTGCTGATTGATCCCCAGGAAGACAAGGTCAAAAACGCGATCCTGCTTTATGGGCCGCAGGGCATCAAAGCTCCCACGATGCCGAAGTCGGTCACGCTGACGGTGAACGGGCCGGCAAAAGCCATTCACATGCTCTCCGGCGTCAGCGGCTGGGGATTTCCGATTGGGCAGAAGGGCTCCGTGTCGATGATCGTGCGGCTGAAGTATGACGACGGCAAAACGGAGGACCACGAGCTGAAGAACGGCGAACACTTCGCCGACTACATCCGCCGCGTGGACGTTCCGGAGAGCAAGTTCGCCTACCAGCTCCGCGGCCAGCAGATTCGCTACCTGGCGGTCCACCCGCAGCGGAAGGAGCCGATTAAGGAAATCGAACTCGTCAAAGGGCCCGACGACTCAGCACCGGTGGTGATGGCGGTGACAGTGGAGGGGCCGTAGTTCTTACGTAGGATGGGACTCCAGTCCCGTCCGGTTTTTCTGCTCGGACGGGACTGGAGTCCCATCCTACAAAGCAGCCTTGACGATCCATCCAATACGAGGAGAACACCTGTGGCTCGCACCAAGCATTTTACCCGTCGCGCATTTCATGCTACCGCACTGGCCGGTTTCGCCGCGGCGAAATTCGGTTCGCTCATGGCTGGTGAAAAGAAAACCTTCCCCAAGGGAACCTATGTCGATATGCACACGCATCTCGGCCAGACTTGGAACACCACGGTGCCGCTCACGGCGGAAGAGCTGCTCCGCTGGATGGACGCCCAAAGCGTGGCCCAAGCAGTGGTGCTGCCGCTGTCGTCGCCGGAGTCGTCGAGCTACCTGATTACGACCGATTTTGTGCTGGCTCAGACCGCACCCTTTCGCGATCGGCTGATTCCGTTTTGCAGCGTCGATCCGCGGACAAGCTACAGCGGCGGGCGGAAGGGACTTGTGGAAATGCTGAAGAAGTACGTGGACGCCGGGGCGAAGGGTTTTGGCGAGCATAAGCCGGGCATCGCTGTCGACGATCCGCGAAGCATGGAGATTTATGCCGCTTGCTCGGAACTCAAGCTGCCGCTCCTCTTCCACATCGACAACCTGCGGAACATGGACAAGCCGGGTCTGCCGGGACTCGCCAAGGCGATTGAAGCCAGTCCCGGCTGCAATTTCATCGGCCACGGCCCCGGCTGGTGGGCCAGCATCAGCGGCGGCATCACCGAAGCGGAACTCGGCGGCTATCCCAAGGGAAAGGTCGCGCCCGGCGGAGCGATCGACGCCTTGATGGAAAAATACCCCAATATCTACGCCGACCTCTCCGCCGGCAGCGGGGCGGGGGCCATCAGCCGCGACCTCGATTTCGGCCGCGAATTTCTGATCCGCCGCCAGGATCGGGTCATGTTCGGCACCGACTTCCTCGCCCCCAAGCAGGGCGTTCCGCAATTCGAACTGTTCGAGCAGAAGCTCAAGCTGCCGGAGGAAGTGCAGGCCAAGATCTTCCGGGACAATGCCCGGCGAGTGCTGGGACTGGCATGACTCTGCATTCAGAGCAGATGGACCGCCACTTCTTCGCCCGCCAGGTAAGCCTGCTCTTTCCCAGGGAAATGTGCCAGGCAATTGGCGTCGGCCAGCGTCTTGAGGTCACCGGAGCCTTTCCAAGAAAGGAGCGTCACCACAGCGGCGGATTGCTGTTTCTTGAGTGTCGCGGGCCAGTAGGTAGGTCGGTCGCCGCGGTGGAAATGATCCGTGGCTAAGCGCGCGGTCAGCGTTTCCGGCAGGAAATCCTGGTGGATACAGCTCAGGGCAAACCGAACGAAGAGTTCAAAACAAACAAAGCTGCTGACGGGGTTGCCGGGGAGGCCGAAGACCAGAGTTTTGTTTCCCTCAGGCCGTTCAAAGACACCGAACCAAATCGGCTTGCCCGGCTTGAGGTTGACCTTGTGAAGGACCTGACGAACGCCGAGTTCCGCCAGCACGCCGGGGACCAGGTCGAGCACTCCAGCCGAGACGCCTCCGGAGAGGATCAGAAAATCCGCTTCCAAGCCGCGGCGGACCAGTGCCGCCAAATCGTCGTGTTCGTCACGCGCCACGCCCATGGATATGGCCCGCACACCCAGTTGACCGACCAGCCCCGCCAGCATCGGCCCATTGCTGTTGCGAATTTGGCCGGGCCCAGGAACGACGTCGACTGGGACGATTTCATTCCCCGTTGTCAGTACCGCCACGATTGGCCGGCTAGAAACCTTAACTATTGAGCAACCAACTTCTGCCAAAAGCCCGATCCTTGCCGGGGTAAGCCGCAATCCTTCCTTAAGAACCGATTCGCCTCGCCTGAGGGATGTTCCTTGGCAAACAATGTTCTGACCGCCGCGGGGTGTTTCCAGAATGCGAACCTTTTCTGCATCGCCCGAAAGCAATTCCGTCTTTTCCACCATGACAACTCCCGTCGCGCCCGCTGGGATCGGAGCGCCGGTCATGATGCGGGTGGTGGTGCCTGGGGTTACCTTGCGGGTTGGCACGGCACCGGCGGTCACTTCTTCGAGGACCGTTAGCTCCGTGCCCGCTGAAAGTCCTTCGGCAACGATTGCGTAACCGTCCACAATCGATTTGTCGTGGGGAGGGGAATCGATATCGCTGATGACATCCCGCGCGAGAATGCGGCCGAGGGCTTCGCCCAGGGGAACGGACTGAACCGAGTGCCAACTGGCAGCGCGGACCTCCGCGGCAATCAGTTCTTGGGCTTCTTTCACGCTCAGCACGGCTGGGTTCCCATCCTACTTACATCACATTGCCAAAAACGCCCGCAGCATTTCATGCCCATGTTCGGTCAGAAAGCTCTCGGGATGGAACTGCACGCCGACCACCGGCAGCTTCTTGTGACGGATGGCCATGATTTCCTTCTCGCCGCCAGGTGCTTCGGCCCAGGCAGAAACGATGAAGTCGGGGTTCAGCGTATCGGGGCGGATGACGAGGCTGTGATAGCGCGTGGCGGTGAGTGGATTGGGAAGGCCGGCGAAGATTCCCAGGCCGTCGTGGTGGATCTGGTCGGTCTTGCCGTGCATAAGCTGCCTGGCCCGCACGATGATGCCGCCGGTCGCCTGACCGATGGATTGATGGCCGAGGCAGACGCCGAGCAGCGGTATCTTCCCCATGAACTTCTGGATGCACTCCACCGAGATGCCGGCTTCGGTCGGTGTGCAGGGGCCGGGGGAGACAATCAAATGGCTTGGCTTTTTGGCGGCAATCTCGTCCGTGGTGATCTGGTCGTTCCGGTGGACTTCAATTTCCAGCCGATTGTCGATCTCCCCCAGCCGCTGGACGAGGTTGTAGGTGAAGGAGTCGTAGTTATCGATGAGGAGGATCATGAGAAAGGGACGGCTGTGCGGTGCTGATGGTTCATAACCATTCTAAACGAAGGAGCGATGCGAGGCAGTCGGGGCCGGCCCGCCAAGAAACAACCGCGGCCCCGGGTTTTCACCCGGAGCCGCGTTTGAATGGCCTTTGGCTAGATTTGCGACAAGATGGAGTCGCTGGGAGATTGGCGAGATCTGGCGTGCTTCTGCACGTGCCGTGAGGCGATCTAGGCCATCCCGGAAATGTTGGTCCCTCAGTCGGAATTTTCACCAAAGGTTTATTGTGACAGGCGGCAGTCCGCCGGAATCGTTTGTTTCCGCCCTCCGCGAGAAGTGTCTCGTGGAAGACTTGGGCTTATATCGGAAATTATAGCATGCCCCAATAGGAATTTGGGGAGGAACCCAATTATTCCAAAGAAAGTCCGGCGGGTGCGAGAGAGGTGCGAAGAGTTCCAAAATTGCGCCGCGGGCTGGGGTTCTAACACCGCTTCCGGGGTTGAGCAGGAAAGACGTGCTGCCGCGAATTCCGGCGGCTCAGGACTGGCTAAGCAAATCCGCGAGGAGCATTTCGCCGTAGCCGCACGGTGCTTGCTTTGGCTGCACCCACAATGCAACCGCGGCAGCGGCGACCGGAGCCAAGCCCACGGCGCAAGCCGTGGGGAAGGATCGGAATTCTCGCCGAAAGCCCCGGCAGGGGCGGCAGAACCGTAGCGATTGGGAATTTTGCCTAGCCACGATTATTCCGCGCCGACGACGGGGGCGCCTTGGCATTGCCGCCGCACGCCAGTCCCACCCTTCTTTCGCTCCTGCCGGAGCTTTTGTGGTTGCTTTGCCAGGCATTGCTTCCGGGGTCGGGAGTCTTTGGCGTAACCCGTTTACCATTCGGTACAATCTCATTCGCCAAAGACTCCCGACCCCCTGAGGTGGCCATCAGGTTGATCATCCACTCCCAGATGACTCTGTTGCGGAAGGGCCGGGTACGTCGCTCACATGAACAGCCGAAGGTCGAAACATCCAAACGGATGGCAATTTGTCGTCGACGAGAACACACTTCGCAGGCACGGGTGCTCGGGATGAATGAGATAGCTTGCCGAACGCAGGCGCGACGTCAGGGGGTCGGGAGTCTTTCGCTTCTAGGGTGAATGGAAATGGCGGAATCGGCAGCGCGAAAGACTCTAGGGCCCCGATCCGCTCCTGCCGGAGCTTTTGTGGTTTCTTTGCCAGTCTACCCACGGCTTGCGCCCTTGGGCTGGGTTCTAACACCGCTACCGCGGTTAAGAAGGAAAGAGGTGCTGCCGCGGATGCCGGCGGATCTGAACGGGGCCAGCAAAACCCGCCCGGAGCATTTCGCCGTGGCCGCGCCAACGCGATAGTGCTCAATCGTCGTTCTCCGCAACAGGCCGCTTGCGAGCGCGACGGCAAGTGCGACAGCGAATTGCTGTTGAAAAAACATGTCCCTTAGCAACCTCATACCACCACTGTTGCTGTTTTGCCGTCCAAATCTCTTTGCGGCCACAATCCCGACATTTGAACTCCAGGTCCTCGTAATGAAGCCGACCTCCGGCTAATGAATTGTTCGGCGCTTGGCGGGTCAAGTCAGACTGAATTCGGCTTCGGGCCTTAACCGCTCGCGACTGCTCTTTTATCAGATGCTCCGCCTCTCGCTTTGCGTCCTCGATTTCCTTCTTGTACCGCGGTAAGCGAGATTTTTTTGACATGAAAAACCACCCTCTGTCTCGTGGGGTCGGAAAACCCACGCTGATCTACTCCCCCACCTCCACCACCGCCTTGATCACTGCCGTCTCCGGCCGCGTGTAGGAGGGGAAGACTTCGATCAGGTTGTCGAACGTGGC
>CAYUJE010000366.1:0-6051 GCA_964444865.1 uncultured Pirellulaceae bacterium
TATTCCTACCCTCCAGACCAAGGCGGCCCCGTGGTCTTGCTGCGAGCTAGTACGATGCAGTTTGTAGGACGGAGCAGTGCTTCGTCTTACTTGATCCTGGCGGCGCTGCTGGCAGGTCTTTCGCAAAATCTCTTCGCCCAGGCTCCGCCACTAAACGTGCGGATTGATGCCCTGGTGACGCAGGCTCATGTGGGGCCGCTCGCTCCGCCAGCCAACGACGCCGAGTTTGCCCGCCGCTTGTATCTGGATCTGACCGGCATGGTTCCCTCTTCCGCGGAGCTGGCGGCTTTTGTCGCCGATGTTTCCGCCGACAAGCGGGTGAAATTGATCGATCAGCTCTTGGCGAGCCCGCGGTATGTCCGCCACATGGCCAATGTGTTCGATGTGATGTGGATGGAGCGGCGGCCGGATAAGAATGTGCCGGCCGCGGAGTGGCAGCAGTATTTGTTCGACTCGTTCGCGGCCAACAAGCCGTATGACCAACTCGTCCGCGAGGTTCTTTCGTCGGACGGCACCGATGCCGCGACCCGTCCGGCAGCCAAGTTTTTTCTTGATCGGGATGCAGAGCCAAACCTGCTGACGCGGGACATCGGGCGAATCTTTTTCGGCCGCGACTATCAGTGCAACCAGTGCCACAATCACCCGCTGATTGATGACTATTTGCAGCCGGACTACTACGGCATTTACGCCTTCGTGAACCGGACTGGCTTGTTCACCGGCAAGGACAAAAAAGTGGTGCTGATGGATAAGGCGGACGGCGAGGTTTCCTACCAGTCGGTCTTTGACAAGGCAGCGGTCGGAATCACTTGGCCCCGCGTCCCCGGCGGCAAGCAGGTCGAAGAGCCGAAATTCAATCCGGGCGAGGAGTATGTCGTCGCACCCGCCAAGGAAGTCCGGCACGTTCCCAAATACAGCCGGCGGCTGCAACTGGCGGCGCAGATTGTTCCCACGAACAAACCGTTCAACCGCAACATCGCCAATCGGCTCTGGGGGCAGATGCTGGGGCGGGCGCTCGTGGAGCCCGTGGAGTTTCAGTATGCGGGGAATCCCCCGAGCAATCCGCAGCTTCTGGAAATGCTGGCCGACGACTTCGCGGCGATGAAGTACGACATCAAGGGCTTCCTGCGGGAGATTGCCCTGTCACAAGCCTATCAGCGGGCGATGGACATGCCGGCGGACATCGCGTCCCAAGCGGCAGCGGCACAGGCCCGGCTGGCGGCCCTGGAAGCAGAGCAGAAGACTCTTGCGGACGCAGCGGATGCTTCCAACGCATCTGCCGGCAAGCTCGACACCGATTTGGCAGCGGCGAGAAAGACGATTCCGGCGATTACCGAGGAATTCACGAAAGCGTCCGCGCCAATTCCCGAGGCCAAGAAGGCAGCGGATATCGCCGCCAAAGCCGTCGTGGATGCCACCGCCCCGATTTCCCCCAAACAAGACATTCTGAAAGCCCTGGCCGAAGCAGCCGCCAAAGCCAAGGAAGCAGCCGCCAAACTGCCCGAGGAAAAGGACCTCGCCGAGGCTGCCGCGAAGTTCCAAGCCCGCGCCGATCAGGTCACGGGTGAAGTAGCCGCGCTGGTCAAGATTGTGGAGCAGAAGACTGCGGAAGCGAAAGTTGCCACCGACAAATTGGCCGCGGCTCAGGCGGCTACGGCGGAAATTACTGGCCGGCTCGATGCGGCTCGCAAGCAAGTCATCGCTTTGGAAGAGCAGCACGACGCAGCGGGAACCAAGTATCGATTCGACCTGGCCGCCAAGAAGCTGGCGGATCGGAAGGTGGCAGAAGCTAAAGACCTGGCACAATACGCTGCTTTGATAACAGCGACACAAGCCTCGCAAGCCAGTGTCACCAAACTGGCTGCTGATCTGGCGACGGCCAAAGCGACGGCTGCCAGGCTGACGGCTGACTTGCCCGCTTTGCAAGCGGCTCAAGTCGCGGCGCAGAAAGCCAATGACGAAGCAACCGCGGCACAGGTCGCCTCCAAGCAAGTCGTCGATGCCAAGCAGGCCGCGATGAAGGAATTCGTCGAAGTTCTCGCGAAGGCCCAGGCCGCCAGCGCCAAGCTACCGCAGGATGCGGAACTGGCCGCGACGACGCTCAAGCTGAAAACGCGTGGCGATCAACTTACGGCTGAAGTTGGCGAGGCTCAGAAGGTCATGACGTCCAAGGACGAAGCCTTGAAAGTGGCTGTCGCACAACTCGCAGCTGCTGCGGCAGCAGTAACGGCCAACACGACGCAGGCCGCAGCCGTCGCTCAGCAGATTCCTGTCTTCGAGGCCCAGCAAGCTCCTGCCGCCGAGAAGGCGAAAGCCGATGCAGTGGCGCTGGAAGCCATTGCCAAGAAAATTCCCGATGATCTGACGGTCGATTACGCCATCCGCCCGCTGCGGCAGCTTTCCCCCGAACAATTCGGCTGGAGCGTGCTGCAAGTGACGGGGGTCTATCGCAATTACGTGATTGCCACGACGGCCGAACTTGACAAAGCCAAGCCGATGACCAACGCCGACAAGGCGGACCCCGCGAAAGTCGCCGAGCGGAGCAGGGAGTTGGAAAAAGCCGTCCACGCCAAGCTGGCCCCGAGCGTCGTCGTCTTCGTGCAACTGATGGGAAACAACGCGGGTGCGCCGCAGAACGATTTCTTTGCGACGGTCGACCAGGCGTTGTTCATCGCCAACGCGGGAACGGTGAAGTCCTGGCTGGCGCCGAGCGGCGAAAACTTGACCGCCCGGCTGATCGCCTTGCCCGATAACAAAGCGCTCGCGGATGAGCTCTATTTAAGCGTTCTCTCCCGCAAGCCGACCGATGTGGAGATTGCGGAAGTGAATCAGTACCTGGCGGCCCGGCCCACCGACAAGCCGGTCGCCGTACAGGAAATGGCTTGGGGACTGATAAGTTCGACGGAGTTTAGGTTTAATCATTAGTAGTCCGCTCACTCCGTGAGCGGACATGTCAGCACACGGAGTGTGCTGACTACAAAGGAAACAACCATGCGTTGCGAATACTCCTGCAAATCGAGTGAGCACACGATTGCCCGGCGGACCTTTCTCGGCGGCATGACGGCCGGCATGGGAGCGATCGTCGGCGGACTCGGCGCATTGGCTCGCCCCAGTGCGGCGGCGGAGCTTGCCAAAACGCAGAAGCGAGTGGTCGTCTTCAATATGGCCGGCGGGCTCTCGCAACTCGAAAGCTGGGACCCCAAGCCGGGGACCAACACCGGCGGTCCGTTCCTGACGATTCCGACCAGCGTTCCCGGCGTCCATATCAGCGAACTGCTGCCGTACACCGCCAAGCAAATGCATCATCTGGCGATTGTGCGGAGCATCAACACCAAGGAAGGGGACCACGGGCGCGGCCATCATGCCATGTTCACCGGCCGCAAACAAACTCCCGGTGCGGACTACCCCGTCATCGGCGCGGTGATGGCGAAGAACCTAGAGTCGGCGGGGAACTCTCTTCCCGGCCACATTGTTGTCTCCCCTGGCGGCGGCGGTGGACGCGGCAACGACGCCGCCTACCTCGGCCCTCGCTATTCCAGCATCACGCTCGACAGCGGCAAGCCGCCGCAGAATTCCGCCCGCCCCGCCGACATTCCCGAGGCGGCTGACAATGCCCGCCAGGCGTTCCGCCGCAGCACCAACGACCATTTCGCCCAGCGCCGGCGAACCGCCCAAACCGATGCTTACGTCCAGAGCTACGAACAGGCACTGGAACTGATGCGCCGCGGCGAGGTTTTCGACACCACCAAGGAACCGGAGAAGGACCACGAGCGGTACGGCAAGCACGACTTCGGCCGCCACTGCCTGCTGGCCCGAAGGCTTTTGGAAAGCGGCGTCACGTTCGTGCAGGTAACGCACAGCAATTACGACACGCACAACGAGAACTTTGATTTCCATCTGGAGCAGTTGGGCGAGTGGGATCGCCCCTTTGCCACGTTTGTGGAAGACATTGCTGCCCGCGGCATGCTCGACAGCACTTTGATTATCGTTCTTTCGGAATTCGGCCGGACGCCGAACATCAATCACCTCTATGGCCGCGACCACTGGGGAAATGCCTGGAGCGTTTGTCTCGGCGGAGCCAAAATCGCCCGCGGAGCGGTCATCGGCAAGACGAACGACAACGGCACGGCCGTCGCGGATCGCGAAGTGGACCACGGGCACATGTTTCATACCTACTTGCGGGCGCTCGACGTCGATTCGTCGCAACCCTTTGATATCGCCGGCCGGCAAGTTCCGATGGCGGATCCGGCGTATGGGCCAATCAAAGAGCTGATTACATAACGCCGCCAACTATTTAGTATTTACGCTGTGCGTTGCCGTCACGGCGACCTGCGGGTGCTGTTGCTTCCATAATTCCAGGTCGCGCCTAGGAATCGAGGTTTGGTGGAGTTCCAATTCTCGAAGCTCTCGGAATCGGGAAAGGTGCGGAAGTAGATCTCTCTTGTGTTGAGGACCGTAGAGATAAACCTTCGTGACGCGGCGATACATCTGCACCTGGTAACGGTCCATCAGCTTCTGCCACCAATAGAAGCCTTGCGATTGGACCGTCACGCGGCCCGATACGCTACTCGGTCAGGTGAATACAAGGGCATGAAACGCGGGCCGGCAAGCCATTCTGGAGTCGTCGAAATTCACCTGATTCGGCTGGAGCGCCGCCAAAGCAACTTGTTCCGCCTGCCAGTCCCGGAAATGAGCACTCACGCAGCCGCAGATCACGGAGAACAAGGTTATGGCGGCAAAGGTGGTTCTCAAATTGAACTGCAGAAAGCGTCGCATGAATGACCTCCAGGACGTTTCATGGTACGAGGTACACTCGCCGCTAGTTCGCCAACGTCGCGGTTAACAAGTGCTGCGCCATCACAATGACAACGGTTCATTCTGAAGTCAATAGACTGGAGAAGCCGCACCAAAGTCGCAAGTGCATGCGAATAAACAACTTGCGGGCAATTGCAGGAATTATGGCACACCCACTGCGTTACTCTCCTTCCATGCCAGTCCAAGAGAGACTGGATTTTCTCACCCCCGGAAAAGGAGATTGTCATGAAACGTTTCTTACTAGCTCTGGCAGCGGTCGCGGCGATTACGATTGGCTCCTCGTTCACGAACTCGGCGATGGCCCAAGGACCGGGTTTCGGACATCGACATGGTTACGGACATCACCACGGAGTGGTGGTTGTGCCGAGATATAGCGCCGGTTACGGCGGCTATGGATATGGCGCTTACCGGCCCGGCTATAACGCCTATCGTCCGGGCTTCGGCCATGGCGGTATCTGCCGGCCCAACTATGGCTATGGCAACCCCGGATACGGCGGCTATGGCTATCGCAGCGGCGGCGTGATTCAGCTTTATGGCCCGCGCGGCGGATTTTCGTTTGGGTTCTAGGCCGCGAAAGAGATCGACCAAAAAGAACGCAGGGAGCGGGTGCGAGCACAGCGGAAATCGACTGGCGTCAGCACCGCTTCCTGCTCTCGGACACTAATCCTCGTTGATCACCACGGTCGGCGTGCGACTGCTGGAGCGAATCCCACTCCGGCGACGGCGACGAATGGGGCCTTCCCCTTCTTGAAAGTAGTAGCCGCCGAGGAGCTTGTAGAAGAAGAGGATGATGAAGGCTCCGCCGGTCGCCACGCAAAACCCGGCGGCGCTAATGGGCGTGATGAGGGTCTTCCCCTGCGAAAAGAACGACAGCACGCCGCAGCCGATCACGGTCCCACCAATTCCCATCGCCAGCGTGGCAATCGCTCCGCCGGGATCTTTCCCCGGCATGATGGCCTTTGCTAGCAACCCTGTGAGCGTTCCAAAGCCGACCCATTCCAGAATGACTTTGGCCCATTCGGTGAGCTGCTGAATCAGTTCGGGCGAGTCTTCTGGCATTTGAAGCTCCGTCTTCTCAAGTCGCTGATGCGGGTGGCCAAGCCTTGCGAAAAGTAGTCCGCGCCCTCGTATATCGACAGGAACCCAAACACAACTTTGCTCGTTCTTGGTGGCTGGGAAAAAGGGTGGGGCGATTCTTCCTATCAGCCGCTTGCTATCATTCTTCGATCGGAAGAATGG
>CAYUJE010000367.1:0-6049 GCA_964444865.1 uncultured Pirellulaceae bacterium
AACCATGCGGTGAACGGGAGCCGCCGATGACGCGGGTTTTGAAATCATAGTTTTTGGCGGCGGCCCCGTTACCTCCGTCGTTCGGCAAGGCGAGCATTGAGGTTCACACAAATCACCGGAGACAAGCGATGACGCGGAATGTAAAACAAGGGCGACGGGTGACGGCGTGGCTGGGCGTCGCCTGTCTGGGACTGCTGCCGGTGTCGTTCCTGTCGGCACAAGAACCCAAACTGCGGGCAACCCTCTTGGGGCATACGAATGCGGTCGTGGCCGCGGCATTCAGCCCGGATAGCAAGACCCTGGCCTCAGCCAGCCACGACGGAACGCTGAAATTGTGGGACATGACCACAGGCAAGGAGCGAGCAACCCTGGGCGAGTACAGGGGCTGTCTCGGCTGTGTTGCGTTTTCTCCCGACGGGAAGACTCTGGCATCGGGGGTAATCGGTTCGCCTGGCGGGGGGGACCTCTATCAAGTCAAGTTGTGGGACGTGGCCTCCGGCAAGGTACGGGCCACCCTCGAGGTGGAAAATCTATTTGTCGAATCCGTGGCGTTCAGCCCGGATGGCAAGACGCTGGCCTCGTTGAACGACGGCGACGTCAAGCTCTGGGACCTGGCCACCAACAAAGAGCGAGCCACCCTCCAGGGGCATACCAAAGAGGATAAAGAGACGAGCGAACCTGCATACGGTGTCGAGTCCGTGGCGTTCAGCCCGGATGGCAAGACGCTGGCGGCGGCGACGGGCCGCGACATGACCGTCAAGGTCTGGGACGTTGCCACCGCCAAGCGGTCCACCCTTGCGGGGCATACCCATGCGGTCTATTGCGTGGCATTTAGCTCGGATAGCAAGACTCTGGCATCGGCGAGCGGCGACAAGACCGTTAGGCTCTGGGATCTGGCCACCGGCAAAGAGCGGGCCACCCTACGCGGTCATACCGAGTCAGTAATGTCCGTAGCGTTCTGCTCGGATGGCAAGACCCTAGCCTCAGCAAGCCGCGACAAGACCGTCAAGCTCTGGGATCTGGCCACCGGCAAGGAGATTGCCACCCTCCAGGGACATGAGGCCATGGTTTATTCCGTGGCGTTCAGCCCGGATGGCAAGACCTTGGCCTCGGTTAGCGGAGACAAGACCGTTAACCTCTGGGACGTGGACACCGACAAGTAGACGGGCAGGTGGGGCTTATCCTCTGCGGAACAGGCATGGTTCAATGACGGGCGGAACCGTGCAGTGAACCCGAGCGGCGGATCGGGCGGTAACTGAAATCAAACTTTCTTGGCCGCCGACGGGTTACCGAAGTCGTTAGGCGATACAGGTCTTGCGGTTGAAATGGCATGGGGAGAAGTCGTGCGACCTTTGGCCTACTTGTTGTCTGATGGATTTGTCCCTAGAACATCCGGTTTCGTCCACAACGAACGAGGAGTATCACGATGTGTTTTTCACGGAGTGTCCGCCTGGGAATGATTCTGGCCTTGCTAACAGTCCTTGTCTCGACGGCCTCGGGACATTACCTCTGGGTGAGCGTGGACGACAAGTCGGGCGACAAGGGAACGGTAAATGTTTATTTCGAGGAAGGTGCGGCGCCCGGGGACGGGACGTATCTCGATCCTTTTGTCAAAAGTGGGAAAACCTGGATTCGCACAATTGCTAACCCCAAGCCCGAGTTAATCGCGATGAAGGAAACCTCGCAGGCTAAATTCCGTTGGCTGACCGCCCCCGCGCCGGCCGCCGCGCCGCGCAGCATCGACAGTTATGGCAAATTCGGCGTCTATCGCTACGGAACGACGGACGTGCTGTTGCACTATTACGCTCGCAATGTCCAGGTCGATTCACACGACGATTTGCATGAACTGAGCCGGGCCGAAAACCTTGACTTGGACATTGTGCCGCACGAAGTCGGGGGCAAAATGGAACTCACCATCCTGTGGAAAGGGAAGCCGGCGGTGGATCGCGTCGTGAATGTGCGTGGTCCGGAAAAATTCCTGGAAAACCCCAAAACGGACAAGGAGGGAAGGGTTCTGTTGGCGATCAAGGATCCAGGGAAATACGTCTTCCGGACAAACGTCGAAGAGAATATCGCGGGGAAGGACGGCGACAAGGAATATTCTCTGATCCGCCATCATGCAACGCTGATCATCACGCTGCCGCTGAAGAAATGAGGGGAGATTTGCGCGGGGAAAGAAGCAACCGCTACGCATCTATGATTCGCTGGGACGCATGCCGTCGAGAGTTCGAACCGGATGGCGCACTTCGCGACATCTACGTTTACGGCACGACTATCGATCACTGGCGCACTCTATTCGATGCGTTGCGTGCGACCTACGTATTGGAGTATTCGGTTGACGGCACCGCACGGCCGCTTCCCACCATCGTGGATGAGACATTCACGACTCGCGACACCGCTAGTCCATCTTTGCATTTTCGAGTCGGCGGCATCCTCGTAGCATGTCACTTCTTCACCACCACCGAAATAGAGTTCGACATCTCTCCTCGTGAGGTCGCGTCGCAGGCGGCACTAAACGAGTTGCTTGGCTTTTTGCGTTTGGTAGGTGACACTCTCGGAAGAATGGTCATCATGAGTTACGAGAGCGATGGGCAGCATCCATTCATCACCTATGAGCCGAGCAAGAGAGGGTTTCAGTATCACGAGGTTTCGGCCTAATTCTCGCGGGCTGGGTCTGGTTGCAATCCACGCCTGCAACGTCCAATTCCCTTGCTGGCGCGTCGGGCTAGTGACTGGGCAGGCTGGAAGCCTGCCCCACTTAGGCCACGATTTCTTTTGCCACGTTACCGTGCACTTCCGTCAGCCGGAAGTCGCGGCCGCTGTAGTTGTAGGTGAGGCGGGTATGGTCGAGGCCGAGGAGGTGGAGGACGGTGGCGTGCAGGTCGTGGACGTGCATTTTTTTCTCCTCGGCTTTGATGCCGTGCTCGTCGGTGGCACCGTACCGCATCCCCCCTTTCACGCCGCCGCCGGCCATCCACATGGAGAAGCCGGTGGCGTTGTGGTCGCGGCCGTCCTCGTTCTGGGCGTGGGGCGTGCGGCCGAACTCGCCGCCCCAGATGAGGAGCGTGTCCTTAAGCATCCCCCGCTGTTTCAGATCGTTGATGAGGGCGGCAATCGGTTTGTCGATGGCGGTTGTGTTGGCGGTGAGCCGAGCCCGAAGCTGCTGATGCTGGTCCCAGCCGGGGTGGGAGAGTTCGATGAACCGGACCCCCGCCTCGGCGAAGCGGCGGGCGAGCAGGCACTGGCGGCCAAAGTTGTCGGTGCCGCCGCCGCCACCCTTCTTGCCCATCGGCCCGCCACCACCGGTGCCGATGCCGTAGGCTTCCAGCGTGGTGGGGGATTCGTCGGAGATGTTCATCAGCTTGGGGACGGCGCTTTGCATTTTGAACGCCAGCTCATAGGACTCGATGATCCCTTCGAGCTCCCGATTCACTTTGTCTTGCCCCAACCGTTCGCGATTGAGCTCCTGCAACAGATCGAGCTGCGTTCGCTGGTCGAGCTTGGAAACGCCGCGGCTGGCGATGTTGGGAACGCTGGCATTGGCCAGGGATTCCCCATCGCCGCCGATTTTGGTCCCTTGAAAAGCAGCCGGCAGGAAGGAGCTGCCATAGTTCTGGGCCCCGCCGACGCGGCCGACCGGATTGAGCGTGATGAAGCCGGGGAGTTCCTGATTCTCAGTTCCCAAGCCATAGAGCACCCAGGCCCCCATCGACGGGCGCACGAATTGAAAGCTGCCGGTGTGCATCTGGACCGACGCCTGCGGATGATTCGGCAGGTCGCAGTGCAAGCTGTTGAGGAGGCAGAGGTCGTCGGCATGCTGGGCCAGGTTCGGGAACAACTCGGAGATTTCAATGCCGCTGCTGCCTGACTTCTTGAACGCGAAGGGGGACTTGAGGAGCTTGCGATTTCCCTTGCCAGTCCCGGCGGCTTTGCCGTCGTCCTTTTCGAGCTGCGGCTTGTAGTCGAAGGTGTCGACATGCGAGGGAGCACCTTGCATGAACATGAAAATCACCCGCTTGGCCTTGGCCGGAAAATGGGGCTGGCGGGGGAGGAGCGGGTTGGCACCTTCGCTGGCAGCCTGGGCGGCGTTCGTCCGCAAACCGAGCGAATCGAGCATGCCGGCGAGCGCGAGCATTCCGAAGCCGCAGGAGGTGGATTGGAGGAGTTGGCGGCGGGAGAGGGAGAACATGGGAGGCTCCAAGGCAAATGACGAATTTCGAATGGCGAATGACGAATGGGAGGCAGATAGCGGTGATAGTTAGTACGTATATCGGAACTCGCCGGAGGCGAGGAGGGAATGGCAGAGCTGGGTCCAGGCTTCTTGGCGACGATTAGTCGCGGGCTTGGCGGTGTCCAGCGATTTCTCATATTCGTTCAGGAACGCCAGCGAAACTTCCTGTTCCTTGACATCGGCGGAACGGCTGAAGGCGAGGCGAAAGGCGTAGTCGATGCGGGCCTGGTCGGTGGAGCCGCTGGCCAAGACCTTGTTCGACATCTCGGCTGCTTGATCGTGGACAAAGGGACTGTTCATCATGTAGAGGGCCTGCGTGGCGACGGTGGTTACATCCCGCTGACCAACCACAAGCTCCGGATCCGCCACATCAAAGATGCTGAGGAATTCCGGCACGAGCCCCCGCACCAAGGGCAAATAAGCGCTTCGATAAGTGACGTCCTTCTTCAGGCCATCGGTCTTGGCGCGGCGGCCGACTTCGCCAGCGAGTTGCTGGGCTTCCGAACCAACGGGGCGTTGCAAATCGAGTTTGCCGCTAACCGCGAGCATGCTGTCGCGAATGACTTCGGCGTCAAGACGGCGACGGCTCATTCGCCAGAGATAGTGATTGTCTGGATCTGCGGCATAAGCCACATCGTTGTGCTGGCTGGAAAGCTGGTACGTGCGACTAAGGACGATTTCGCGAATGAGCTTTTTCACGCTCCAGCCCTGCTCGCTAAAGCGATTTGCCAGGTAGTCAAGTAATTCCGGATGGGTTGGCGGCTCGCTGAGAGCGCCGAAGTTATCGACGGTTCCGACGATTCCAGCGCCGAACAGGTGATACCAAACGCGATTGACCATGACCCGTGCCGTCAGCGGATTGGTTTTGTTCGTCATCCAGACAGCCAGTTGAAGTCGACCGCTTTGGCTCATGTTGATGTTTGGGGACTGCCCCACGGTCAGCACTGAAACATACCCGCGAGTCACTTCCGGCCCCAAATCCTTGACCTCACCCCGGATATTCACGCGGCAATTCATCAGGCGGCTGGAATCTTTCACCCCCATGACTTGGTCGCCAGGAGGAGCGACTTTCTTCTCTAAGGTCTCGATTTTCCCTTTTAGTTCGGCGACCAGTGCTTGCTCCTTGGCATTGGCGGCGCGAATTCCCTTTAGGGCCGCGCCCTTGGCTTTGCCGCCCTTAGCGGCCTTTCCGTCAGCCTTCTGGGCTTTGGCGAGAGCCTCCCTTGTTTTCGCGACCTCGGCCTCCGCAACCTTGAGTTCCTCTTTCAGTTTGGTCAATTCGCGGCGGTCGCCATTATCCGCCGTGGGCTTTTTTGAAACGTCAACCAACGACACAAAATCGCCGTCGTAGCCAGTCTTGTTGTTTCCCGGTTTGACTCCCGCCAGAACCTCGGTGCTGCGGAAGATGCCCGCCAGTGCGTAATAGTCGGTCGTGGGAATCGGATCGAACTTGTGATCGTGGCAACGGGCACAGGCCACGCTGAGTCCCATGACGGCCCTGGTGCTGACATCGATTTGCTCATCCGCTACATCCATCAGGTACTGCTCGCGGTTCCTTTCGTTGAGCCCCTTCGGCCCAAGGGCCAGAAAGCCGGTGGCAGTGAGGTGTTCGTTTTTCTCGGCGTCGTTCCTGGCGGGCATCAGATCGCCAGCGATCTGCTCGCGAATGAACACGTCGTAGGGCTTGTCGGCGTTGAAAGAATCGTAGACGTAGTCGCGATACCGCCAGGCATAGGGATAGGCGATGTTCCGCTCCTTACCGGTCGATTCCCCAAATCGGGCCACATCCAGCCAGTGCCGCCCCCAGCGCTCCCCATA
>CAYUJE010000368.1:0-5951 GCA_964444865.1 uncultured Pirellulaceae bacterium
GTCGCGCTGACGTGATCTTGGGGCTTATCCTTGGCTTTGTTCTAGGGGTTTGGTCTGCGCCCTGGACGCGGGCTTATTTGATGAACGCGTTGACTTGGGTTCGCGCGCGCACTCGAGACGGCGTTATTGGAGTTCGCCCAGTTGGGAATAACATTCCTATTCGCAACCGGACAAACAACCGGACATTTTTTTCGATGTCGGACTTGGACTCCGATGTTTCGCTTAGAGAAACCAGCACGCGCGAAGCGGGCAAAAAACCGGCAAATCGGGACACGTCCGGCGCTCATGTCCATAAGCTGTACCTTAACGGCGTTGGCTCGTTGGCGCTGGGCTTGCTCACGGCGGCCGGCAACATCGCAGGCTTCGTCGCTCGCTATTGGAAGCCCATCGCTCTCGTTGCGCTTGCATTGCTGATTATGGGGGTCTTGCGCGGGTGTCACTTCCCTTTCGTCGGCGACATCGGCAAGAGCCGTGGCGAAATTATCTTGGAAAGAGACCTGGCTATCCGAGGGGCTGAGATCGCGTCCAAGTTTGGCGACGCGCGCGTCGAGATCACCCGCAGCTTCGATAACACCGCGTCAAGCATTGCAAGAGACCTTGCCGCGGGGACCGACGAGTTGGAGAATTTGCGCGATGCTGAAACGCTTTTGTTTCTCACTGGCTGGGCTAGCGCTGATCGCAGGCTGTGCAACAACGCCGGCCCCTGTGGAAATCCAGGGGCTTGAAGCCTTCCAACAACCCTGCCCGAATTCTCCGCCCGTTCTTTCCGACGCCGAAATCGCTGCGCTATTTGCGCAATATCCCGATGCGCAAGATCGGGAGCGGAACTTTTGGTCGAGGCGCGACCTGCAACACCGGGCCAACGCGCTTTGCGAACGCGCGCGCGCCAACAGCGTCATAGCCCTCGGCGCTCGGTTTAATCAAATCGTGCGGGAAACAAGATAAAGCCGAATTACGCTCAAAAAGCTGGCGTTATTCTAAGCGGCCTGCTTGGCCGCAAGTTTCTTGATCAGGCTAGCAACGCCGCCAATCGCAGCGACAGCCCAAGCAATAGGCCAAAACGCAGCACCAAGCGTCACAATCAAAAGCGGCGGTGGCGCACCGGCTTCTTCTTCACCGGGCCAAGCCCAAAGCGTGCCCCCGTCGCGGTGGATCATCGCTAAGATCACGCCAGCAGTCAGGATGACGTTTTCGACATAGAACACAAACGAGAAATCCACGGTCATGCCGCCTCCTTGGCCCATCGTTTCAATGTCGATATCGGAACGCCCGTGGCCCTGTGAACTGCTGTTGGCCCTTGGCCTTGACGTAACATCAACCGAGCCTCGGCCCGGTTCGGCTCAGTCAAATTGCGAAGCTCGGCTCGGCTCATTCTCTGGCTCATGGGCTTGGGGTCGATTGGCTCACTGGTTGGGAAGCGGCTTGGCTCGTGAGCCTGAGCCGACGGGCTCACCGCGACCGCCAATGAGCCCGTGAGCCCGCCCGCGATGGACCGCAGATGAGCCCGCGCGCTCTTGGGCTCATGAGCCGGCGCGGCCCTGAGCCCCGCCAACGCCTCGTCGGCCAACTCCTCGGGAGTTTTCGGCTTTTTCGCGAGCTTAACTTCCTCAACGAACCAGAACATCACCGGCTCAAGCAGGGCCAAAAACGCAGTCATGGTCCAGTGGATTTCTGAGCCGTCCAGGGTCCACGCGTGATGCAGGGATATCGCGGACCACGCGCCACAGCCCACGCCCAAGGCCAGCGCTGCCAGGCCCATTGCGGGGCGCTCCTTGGCGAAGGCTCGCCGGGCCAGGACCGCGTTGCCGTTCGCGAGCCCTTGGGCCACCAAGCACAAAATGGCTTTGAACGGCTCATGGGCTTGGAGCCATCCCCACGCGCCATAGGCGGCCACGATCACCGTCAATAAGACGGCGAACGTGTACGTGAGCCAATAGCGCTCAGGGTGATTGTCCGCGTGCATCCCGAGCCTATTTCGCGCGCGCGCCGTAAACGCCGCGTTAACCTCACAGCCCGAGACTCACCCTCGGGCCCGCTGGTTAAAAGCCAAGCGACCGGACCAACAGACTATCGGTGGAAACGCGGCCTCTGAGCGCGCTCATGCCTGGAATCAATCCCGTTAGCACTGCCGGACGCGCGGGCCCCACGGTTTTATATGCGGGCTTATGCTGGAGTCCTCCGGGGCCGCTCCAGTGACGCGAGGTGAAAGCCTCGCGGCCCCGCGCCAGCCTGAGAGTGAGCGCACGGACGCGCTCTAGGTACGACGCCGACCGGGCGGCGCTCAGAAACCCGGACTCAACTTTTGCGAAACCGAACGCCGGGCCGCTCAAAAGGGTGGCCCGGTTTCGTTGCGGGGGCGCGTCGATTTTCTGGAACAAGCCCCGAACGAGGGGTGTGGGAGATGGGCGGGAGTCGCTAAAACACCGAATGCGTCTTTAACGCGGAAAATGCCACCTCCCTAACTGGCAGGCCCATGCTACAGGCCTTGAAACGTAAGATGCGGACGTGGCGGAACTGGCAGACGCACTGGATTTAGGTTCCTACTCAGTCGCTTTTTTGGCACTGAATTGCTTGATGTTTTCCGGCGCGATTGGAACGGGGATGGGAGATGGGGTGTAGGCAGCGGCCAAGCCCGCTTCCACGTCATCAAGCGTCACGTGTGCATATTTTACCGTTGATTGGATGCTCTCGTGTCCGAGCAGGCGTTGAGCGGCGCGCAGGTTCTTGCTGGCGCGAAGGATCTGGGTCGCTGCGTGGTGGCGTGCGTCGTGGACACGGGCGTCTTGAATGCCGGCGCGCTTGAAGCCAGCGAGGATGGCTGACTGAGCTGCGCGCGGGGAAAGCGGATAGAGCTCGCCGCTCTTCATTTCGCGATACCACAGCGTCTTGATGTTGGCCGACTGCGCGCGGCCCTTGAGCGCTGCGAGCATGGCGGCATCCTCGGGGAGGAGGGGAATGGTGTGATCATCGCCGCCCTTGCGATCGCGCAGCTTCAAGCGTCGCGCGCCAACATCAAGATCGGCGGGATCGAAAAACATCTCAGCCAAGCGCATGCCGTAGCGCGACTTGATGCGCCAGAAAATCTGCCACCGCGGGGCTAGAGCATCGTTGATGCGTTGCATTTCGTCGGCCACGAACTCGCGCACCCGCTCGCGCGGCTCTTTCTGGCGATGCTCTTTCCAATCGACTTCGCAAACAGCGCACTTCCAGACCTTTTGCGCGCGGCGCATGACCGGGCGCAGGGTATCGAGAATGTCGCGGTTGAGCGTGGCGTTCTTGGGCGCGCGGCCAGGCGTGATGGTCTTGTCTTTCTTCTTGCGTTTGTGAACACCGAGCGCGCGGCGCGTCGTGATTGCCGACGAGACAACCTCATCATCGATTTCAGAAAGCAGTGTGGTTGGGGGAATGCAGCGCAACAGGATCTCGAGCCTGACTGCGAGTGTCGCGCACGACTTTAGCCCCGCGCCTTTTTCGTGCCACCACCGCGTACAGGCGTCTTCAAGGCCAATCTCTTTTTTCGGAATAGGGGCGCCAAAGCGAGCAGTTAGGCGCTCTTCACTTTCCACGGTCTTTGCGGCGGCTCTGTCGATTTGGCCCGTCGAACCGACGTACCTTTTGCCCGCGACCCAGAAGTCGTACTTCCAGACCTTTTTGCCCTTTGGGCGATAGACTGACATCCGTGGTCCTCTAAGAAGGCGCGCAGGTCGGCTTCTGTGTAGCGTCGCTGATTGCCGCGCAGACTCACAAAGCCCAACAGGCCCTCATTACCAAGCGCGCGCAAGGTGCGCTCGTCAACGCCAAGAATCTCGGCCGCAACGGCAGGCTTGATCATAACTGACCGAGAGAAAGCCTCTGCAAAGCGGGCTTCGAGGTTTGGCGCGGTGGTCACCACTTCGCGCCCTTGCGGATGTTGTCGATCGCCCATAGCGGCTGCAGGTTGTCCAGCGCCCACGCCTCGCGAAACTGCGGACAATCGGGCCCGCTAATACGGAATGACGATAGCGGTCGGATATGATCGACGTGCCACGTCCCGTAGTTGGTCCACATCATGCCGGGGACAAATAGCGCTTCAATATGTGAACGCAGGTCAGCGAGAGAGTAGCCCGTAAGCGTCGCCCATGAGCGGCCACGCTTCAGGCCGCTCAGGCTTCCGTGCACAGCCTTTCGCATGCTGGCGTTGAGTGCATACGCGGGACATTCCAAACGACGCCGACGCGTCCAATTGCGCTGCAGTGTGCGCTTAGCCGCGACTCGGGACTCGAATTCTTGCTCGAGAGAGAGGGCTGGATACGGGGGCCAATCGTAAGCTGGCTCGCTGCCCATATAGGTGCAGCGCTTGTCTAGGTCGTCAAGCTGGCGGCGAGATAGAAACACCTGCTGCCCGTGCTTGAAGTGGGACGCTTTCTTGCTGAGAACGAGGCGACGGATGACGGCGTGGGCGTCCTTAACGCCCTTGTGCTCTGCCACGCGAAAATACGCGATGAGATCCCGCTCGTTCAGCAAGCCCAGTCGCGCGGCCATATCGTCAGCAGACGCCTTCCCCATGCGCTGGGCTTGCTTGGAGGGGGTCATGGGGAGCCGCCCAAGTAAGCAAGGACTGCGCTAACGGCAAGCGTCAAAGCCAGGGCGAGAATAGTGATACGGAATGTCTGTCTCGCGCATCGCGAGAGCGCTTTGATCTCCAGCTCCAACGCAATCACGCGAGCTTGCACCAGTTTCATGTCGGTGATGTGAATATTGTCGCAGTCATCGGGGGCAGGAGCACTCACTTCTCTTCTCCTTCAGCCGGGGGAGGCGCGCGTTTATTCCAAGGCTTGAATGCCGCCATTGTTGCCGGATCAAGGGCTGCGAAATCGCCCTCAAAACAGATTGCGCGGTCGTCCAGCGTGAGGAACGCTGCCGGTTTTTCCGCCACCATGCGAACAACAGGGGGCGTTGCGTCAGCGTCTGCGTCTTGCGCCCATTCGCGTATCCATTCCGCTAGCGCCGCGCCCATAGCCTCGCGCCCTTCAGGCTGCGACGAACGCGACGAGTAAATGCACACATCGAAATAGTCGGTGGCTCTGCTCAGGAAGTCGATAGCGCCAGGAACGGGGCCATCGGCCACAACGTCTGCGCCCTGCCACCCGCTCGTGTAAGAATGAATCACGCCGTCGAAGTCGACGCAGAGAATGGGCTTGTTCAATTCGATATCTCCTTGCAGGGAAGCTTCACAGAACGCGGGTCATCTGGGCGTCCCGCCGTAGTGATGAGCGCACTCGTTTTGCACTTGTGACATTCAACGTAGTACCAGCCGCAGCGCGGGGCGGGGTAAGGCAGATCAATCTTGCAGCCGCGCGAGAGGCCAAGCGTGCAGTCTGCGTCGATGCCATCTGGAAAGTCAGGGTTCGGCGCGCACTGCGGCTCGCGCCCTTTATCGATCCATTCGACCTTAAATTGGCCGTCCGCCATGTTCACCCCTCCGCTTTCTTGTCGGACCAAATGTCGACCCATTCGGAGCGCGGGTGAGTGTAGTGCTCGCAGGTGTCGTGCACGCGCATTTCCGGCCCGCCAACCAGTAAATGGGCCACTGTTCCGTTGAACAGCACGCGCTTGCAGCGCGCTTCGGTGCGCGCGGGATGACGACAGTCGCCAATTCTACTGGTGGCCGAGTGGCGATCCCAAAAACGACAACGAGTGCAGGTGCTCATATCGTCTCCGCTTTCTTGTCGGCTGGCGGGGGCGCGTACTCCGCTAATACTGCTCGGGCTGCGATGCAGCGCGGGCTATGCGGAATAGGCACGCCTTCGCGTCCGGTGCTCGGGCAAATGTAGGAGCAGGCGTCGTCGATGATTGCGTCCAGCGCCGCGTAGAGGGCCGCCGCTTCCGCGTTGGCATCGTCCAACAGCGCCTTAGTTAGGCGCAACAGTTTTTCCTCGCTCACTTCCCATCCTCCTGCGTCTTGTCGGGGG
>CAYUJE010000369.1:0-5950 GCA_964444865.1 uncultured Pirellulaceae bacterium
CAGCGCGAAAACGATAAACGTCACCAGGAACAGCGTCAAAACTCCCAGGATCAATCGACGGATGAAATAATTGACCATTGGCGACGCAAATCACAGGTCAGAGGCAAACGGAACGATTCGACGAGTCCAATAATTTAACCCTATTGCTCCATCGGCTTCCAAATGCTGCTGAAGCCGGGGCTGTAGTGGTAAGGCCCGCGCGGCGAGAAGACATATCCTCGCAGCGACTTATTGAATCCATAGTAAGCGTTCTGGAAGAAGAGCCAGGTATAGGGCTGGTCTTCGTAGAGCAGGAGATGAATCTTGCGATAGATTTCGGCCCGCTTTTCAGGGTCGAATTCATGCCGACCCTCAACGAATAGCTTGTCGACCTCAGGATTGGAGTATTGGCCGTAATTCCGATCCTGGCCGGTTCCCCAGATGTTGTCGGAAGTGTCGGGGTCGGTCCCAGTGCCCCAGCCGCCGAAGGCGGCTTGAAAATCGTGTTTGGTCATCTTCTCGATCAGTACCGTGAATTCGAGCGGCTTAACGTCGCATTTGATTCCGATCTGATCGAGGGACTGTTTGAGAAGCGTGCAGATATCGATGCGATCCTGCTTGCTGCTGACCAGCACCGTAAACTCGAATGGCACCTTTTTGCCGTTGATCGTCTTGTCGCGGATTCCATCGCCGTCGGTATCGACCCAGCCGGCCTCCTCCAATAGTTCTTCGGCCTTATCTTGATCCTGTTGATAAGGTTTGGGAGCGGGTTGAGGGGCCCACTTCGAAGTCTTGTTGAAGATTCCATTGCAAGGTTCGTCGAGTCCGTAACGCAGCTTCTCGATCATTTCTTTGTGATCGAAGGCGTATGACATCGCCTGGCGAACTCGTTTATCCGAGAACAAATCTGACTTGCAGTTCCAAAGAAAATGAAACTCGGTCCATTCGAGCGCATAAGCTTTAGTGTTTGTCTTATAAAACTCATCGTCGTTCGTTTGCGTGCGCCATTGCTCCGGAATGATGATCATTTCGTCGATGTCCCCCGCCTTCAGAGCCAGAAGCGCTACCGAGGGGTTGTCGCGAATGCGAAACCGGACCGTTTTGAAGTAGGGCTTGTCGCGCACCTGCTTGCCGTTGTGCATGTAGTAGCTCTCTCGTCGCTCCAGCACGATTTCCTGCCCGCGAGTACGAGATTTGATGATATAAGGTCCACCGGTGACAGGGTTGTTTTCGAGTTCCACATGTTCGGGAATCCGGGAAAGGAGCGGATCCTTGGCGATGGTTTTCTCATAGACATGCTTGGGAATCACGCTGAAGTTGAGATTCCACTCGTTAGTGACCAGCGATTCCTGATGAAAGTACACGAGCGTGTGATCGTCGTAAGCCTTGACCCACTTTAGCTTGTCCGTGCCACTGCGTTGTGCCTTCACGGGGACTGCTTCGGTCAAAATCACCTGGAAGCTGTATTCCACATCATGGGCGGTCACGGGGTGGCCATCCGACCAGGTCAGATCATCGCGCATCACAACTTTGTCGTAGAGTCCGTCCTTGCTGGACTGCCAGGAAACCACCGTGTCTTTGGAGGCAAACGGGGTGAAATTCCAGTCAAACGAGAAGAGCCCGAAGCCGGTCAGGCCGCTGATATCGAATTCGGCAGTGGAACTGCCGAGGATGGGATTGGTGCTGTTCACGTCGCCAAAGGAATGGCGATTGATGTTGGCATCCCAATTCACTTCCTTCCCTTCCTCGGAGGGCAAGCGGCCCAGCGCGCTTAGAATCTTGTCATTGTCCTGGGGAGTGTCGTTGTGCAGTGCCAGCGCCTCTTTTACGGTTGCCAAAGGCTTTTCTTGAGCCAGGCGTTCGCGAAGCAGCGGCGCGCCATCGAGAACAGGCCGGTCCACCCACTGCACCTTGGCGTTCAGTTCCTCGAGGGTTGGGGGAGTAAAGGGCTTGATCATGTCCCCCAACACGAAGGCTTTGGCGGGCTCTTCCTTTTTTTCTTCTCCCGGGGTGGTTGTTTTGGCCTCGCCTCCCTCAGGCTTCACGGTCTCGGTTGGACCTTTCTCCCCCTTTTTCTCAGGGGTCGAACTTCCGCATCCGGAGATTCCGAGGAGGAGCGAAACGGCAAAGAGCAACGTGTATCGGGCCATAAAAATTTCCTAGGGCGATAGCAGCCGATGCGAGCACCAAAGTCCCAAACGGTTCTGGCAATCTAGCCCTTCCCGCCCTTCGTCGCAACACGGGATAAGCGAGGTAAGCGCAAGCTAGTCCTTGATTTGGGACGGAAAGTCGAGGCGGCGAGGCTGGTGAAAAAAGGGTCCATAACATGCAAAACGGGCGCGACTTCGTCTGGCGGCGAAAAACGCTGCTTGCTATAGTCCGCGGCCTTTGGTGGGGCGAACCTATGGACGTTCGCCCTATCCGTCCCGCACCGAACCTGTTGGTCTACATATATCTCTATGCACATGGTTGCATCCAAGTTCGCTGCCTTTGCCAACGCTGTTTTGCCGTCTCGCTGCATTTGGCTGCTCCTTGGGGCCGTGGGAATGTGGTTTTCGGGGGGCTGCGCGGATGGGTTTGTGCCGGAGGCCCGGTCCCTCAATCCTTATGTTCGCCAGCAGTGGGAAGAGGATGAAAAGCGAGGACCGACCTATTACAAGCGAATGGACGAATTACGGCAGGTGCGGGCGCAAGCTCCTCGTCTGCCGGAGGCTGAAAAACAGCGGCTGGCGCAGGAAGTTTCCGAGGTGCTGGCGATGGAAAAGAGCCCCACGATGCGGGCGGAATTGGTGAGAACGCTCGCCGCACTCCCCGGCCCCACGGCTCTGGTCGCCTTGGAAGGGGCTAGCACCGATAACGAAGCCGACGTCCGCGCAGCGGCTTGCCAGGCTCTCGCCGGCCAACAGGGGCCGGAAGCGGTCAAAATGCTGGCGCAGCTCAATGGGGATGCCGACCTCGATGTTCGCATTGAAGCGGCCCGAGCGCTGGGCAAACACAGAAGTCCGGAAGCGGCCAAGGCCCTGGGACTGGCTTTGGAAGAAAATGATCCCGCCATTCAACGCGTGGCGATGGAATCGCTCAAGACTTCCACCGGCAAGGATTATGGAATGAGCGCGAAGTCCTGGCGCGAGTATCTCGACGGCGGCAATCCCACGCCCCCCGATCCGCCAAGCTTGGCCGAGCGCCTGCGGCAGTCGTGGTACTAGCCGATCGAACTGTCTGAAATAGGGGGGCGGCACTAAAGTCTTCCGGTTGTCGGGCTTGTGTCTTCTGGCGACGCTAGCTGTGTCGGTGAAACTCTTCCGGCAGAAATTCGACTCTTTACGAACTTCTCCGTGCGTACCGATGATGACACTTATCTCTACTCTCAGCGTGGTTGGCGGTACCGCGCACTTTGTGAAGAATTGACGAACCAAGGTAACCTCATGGTCCGGACGACGCTCTCGTTCTGCATCCTCTTTGGATTCCTCATTGCCGGCCTGGCCGTGCTCCAGCAGCCGAAGCCGGTGCAGACGCCCAAAGCGGTGCAGTCGCCGGCCCTTCCCGAGGAAGAATCGCAGCCCCGCATGGCTGCCCGCGCTGTCGACAAAGTTTCTTTCCTTTCGACGGACGATTCCGCGGAAGATAGGAGCGTGATGCTGGTCTCCTTTGGAGAGGAAATCCAAGGGGACGAAGCACCATCCGAAGAAACAAAGGCCGAACCCGCCGAGTCGCAGGAAGAATCCAAGTCCGAGCTAAAAATAGGCGAGCCGAAACTTCTGGAGAAGCCGGCGGAAGAGAAGGCGGAGCTTTCTCCCGAACTGAAAGTGCTGCGGGAAAAGGTCCGGGACGTTTTGGCTCACTATTACCAGCAGCCGGAGAACGTGGCGAGCCGCAGCCCGTGGGGAGCGATGCACGCGATGATCGCTTACGGCGTGGATACGGAACTGATTGCCCAGAACAAGAAGGTCAACGCCATCGGCTATCTCTGCTACAACGGCAATTGCAATGGCCAGACCCTCTTCTGGGTGCAGAACAACAAGCTGCAGACGCGAATTGGCCCCGGGGTTCAAGGACATGCCGGCCAATTCCTGGCGATGCTCGCCCAGTCGCGGGTCCGCGCGGACTATCCGATGAAGGCTGATGGCCATGACTTTACGGTGGCCGACTTGATCGAACACGAAAAGCACTCCTGCCAGCCTCGCACCGAACTGACCTTCAAGCTGATCGCCCTGGTTCACTACCTTAAGTCCGACGACAAGTGGAAAAGTTTCGATGGCCAGGATTGGGATATTTCTCGACTCATCAAGGAAGAACTGGCCCAGCCGGTGATCGGCTCGGCCTGCGGCGGCACGCATCGGCTGACCGGCTTTAGCTACGCCGTTCACAAGCGGCAGCAGCGGAAAGAACCGATGGATGGGCAGTGGCTGCGGGCGCAGAAGTTCATTGACGACTACCATGCTTACACCTTCCGCTTGCAGAACCCCGATGGCAGCTTCAGCACTAACTGGTTCGAAAGTCGCGGCGACGAAGGCCCGCCATCACGCCGGTTGGAAACGACCGGCCATATCACGGAGTGGCTCGCTTACTCGCTGAGTGACGAAGAAGTGCGCGACCCCAAGATGATCAAGGCGGTGGACTACCTCGCCAATCTGCTCCTCGACGGCCGCAGCGAAAAGTGGTCCATTGGCCCGCTCGGTCACGGGCTGCATGCCCTGGCCATCTACGACGAGCGGGTCTTCGGCGGCAAACCGGGCCAGCGGAGCGAAGAGCTCGCCCGCCAGGTGAAACCGCTGCTGCGACGGAGCCGGTAGCAAGTGGGGTAGGCTTCCCGCCTGCCCGGCCAATGTAGAATGGGTTGCGGTAGCTCCTTTCCGCGCCCATAAAGGCCAACTCATGCCCCCTCCTCGTCCCCCTGGGCACGTCTCCTTCGACAACACGGGCCGCGTGGTGCTGGTCAGCGGCGGGTCGCAGGGGATTGGCCGAGCAATTTGCGAAGCGTTTGCCAGTTCCGGCGCGTCGGTTGTTTGCCTGGATGTTGACGCCGATGCGGCTGCAGCCTTGCCAAAGGAAACAGTCTTCGTCCGCGGCGATACGTCCAGCGAAGCCGATTGCGAAAGTGCGGTAGCCGTTGCCGTCCAAAAGTTCGGCGCGCTCGATGTGCTCGTCAACAACGCGGCGATTCAGCCCCCGGCTTCCTATGTCCGCGTGGACGAGCTGCCAGCCGAATTGTGGCAGCGGATGCTGGATGTGAACCTGACGGGGTACACCTTTTTGGCCAAGCACGCCCTCAAGCAGATGCGGGAACAAGGGAGCGGCGTGGTGGTCAACCTCGCCAGCGGGCAGGCCCATCGGACCGCCCGAAAAGTACCGGCTTATGGGCCGATCAAGGCGGCCAATCTGCTACAGGCCATGCAGTGGGGAGTGGAATACGCCCGCGACGGCATTCGCGTGGTTTCCGTCTCTCCCGGCGCGATTGACACCCCGCTCGTCCGCGCGAGCCTCGCTGCTCAAGGGGGGGAAGCGGAGCTTGCCAATCGGCATCCGCTGGGGCGATTGGGACGTCCGGACGAAGTCGCCAGCGCGGTGCTGTGGCTGGCGAGCAATGCCGCCTCCTTCATTACGGCGACTGATTTGCAAGTCGACGGCGGGCTCGGAGCCTTTGGTGCGTTCGCCGATCCGTTTCCCCAAGTGGGGTAGGCTTCCAGCCTGCCCAGAAACCGAAACGAACACCGCCGCCAATCAAGGGAGACACGACTTGAATTCAGTCTGGCTTGTCCTACAATAAAATTCGCCGTTGCGGTTCTAGCTCGTCTCAAATACCAGTGTCGAGATCCTTGATCTGGGGCGTGAGTTTCGCTAGACGAATGATCCCGCTTGCGGGAGCGCCGATCTCTTTGGGCAGAACCGCTGCGGCATTTTCATGCGCGGAATACGCCCCATGCCTGTTTTTGCTCTCACCTGGCGCTGCGACGGTTCGGAAGGCATTCAC
>CAYUJE010000370.1:0-5856 GCA_964444865.1 uncultured Pirellulaceae bacterium
TGCCCTGGCAGTTGTTGCTCCTCATCGTTCCCGTCGTAGCCGGACTCTGGTTTTTCGGTCCGCGGCTGTTTGCCTCGGCGAAAACCAAGGTCCAGGAAATGCCCTTGATTTCGAAGGTGCTCGCGCCTCCTCCTCAAGGCCGACGCATGCGGCGAAAACGGGAACCTGATCAAAACGAAGGCTAAACCGGCTGCATCCCTTTGGCCTTTTCATAGGCCGTGATCTTGTCCGCCACTTGCAGCGTGAGGGCGATGTCGTCCAGGCCATTGAGCAGGCAATGCCGGCGGGAAGGGTCAATCTCAAACGGAAGTGAAAGCCCTTGGTCGTCGGTGAGCTTGCACGTGTTCAGATCGATGGTCAGTTTGTAGCCCGGCTTACTGGCACGCGCGAACAAATCCTCAACCTGCTCTTCGCTCAACCGAATCGGCAGCACGCCATTCTTGAAGCAGTTGTTGTAGAAAATGTCCGCGAAGCTCGGCGCGATCACTGCTCGAAAGCCGTAATTCTCAATCGCCCAGACCGCGTGCTCGCGGCTGCTGCCGCAACCGAAGTTGCGGCGGGCAAGCAGGATGCTCGCTCCGGCGAATTGCGGCCGGTTCAGTTCAAAGTCCGCTCGCGGCGTCCTTCCGTCGTCCTCATACCGCCAGTCAAAAAACAGAAACGGCCCATAGCCGGTCCGTTCGATCCGCTTGAGGAACTGCTTGGGAATGATCTGGTCGGTATCGACGGCCGACCGGTCCATTGCACAGACAAGGCCGGTATGCGTGGTGAATGGCTGCATGAATTCCTCGTAGGATGGGACTCCAGTCCCGTCCGTGTCTAACTGAGGACGGGACTGGAGTCCCATCCTGCTTTGCTCTTAACTAAACATCCCCTGAACCCCAATCGGCTCAAAGGCATTCTTGAAATGTTCAATCTTCGGCTTGGACTTCAAGTCTGGCCAGGTAATCGCCACAATATCAAACCGGGCACTACATTCCAGCAGATCGTACCGTTTCAGGTAAGCCAGGGCCAACCTTGTCAGCCGCCGCTGCTTGTCGTCGTCCACCGCGTCAGCGGGATGGCCGGCATCCTGCGACGTCCGGGTCTTCACTTCAACAAAGACCACGGTCCTGCCATCCACCGCTACCAAGTCAATTTCACCAATCCGGTCCCGATGTCCCCGGGCCACAATGATGTAGCCCAGCTTCCGCAGGAACTTTGCTGCCGCATCCTCGCCCCGTTGGCCAAGTGACCTCGGCGCGAACCAAGTGGCAACTTTTGTGCGTAACTCAGCGAGCAAGGACATCGCGATGCCCTATTCGGAATTCGAGCTTTGGAATTTGTTCCCTACGCCTTCGTTCCCACAACTTTCTCTTTCCGTTCCCGCAGCTTGATCGACTTGCCGACCCTGTCGCGGAGGTAGTAGAGCTTGGCGCGGCGGGTAGTGCCGCTTCGCTTCACTTCGATCTTGGCGATCTTGGGAGAGTGGAGGGGAAACTTTCGTTCCACGCCTTCGCCGGAGACAATGCGGCGGACCGTGAACATCTCCCGAGTTCCGGAACCGTTGCGGGCAATCACGGTGCCCGTGAAAATCTGAATACGCTCGTCTTCCCCTTCCAGAATCCGTGTGTGCACGTCCACCGTGTCTCCCACTTCAAACTTGGGGGGCTCCGCCTTCAGGCTCGCCGTCTCGACAAGCTCCAGAAATTTGTTCTTCATGGCATCAACCTTTCTGCATCAAGTGTTTTCTTACTAACCAGAAGCGCAAGCGAGGACTCGACTCGCGTGTGCTTCGGATTAGTGTTATTCCAGCAAATCCTGACGTCGCTCTCTTGTCTTCAAGTAACTCTGTTCCTGCCGCCAGCGGGCGATCTCCTGATGGTCCCCCGAGAGCAGGATCTCCGGTACGGTCCGTCCCCGGTATTCGCGGGGTCGGGTGTACTGCGGAAACTCCAAATGGCCGCTCTCCGTGGAAAAGGAATCTTCCTGGCTGCTTTGCTCGTCGCCGAGCACTCCCGGGATTAGGCGGAGGCAAGCATCGATGACCACCATCGCTGCCGCCTCCCCGCCGTTCAATATGTAATCACCAATCGAAATCTCTTCCGGCTGCAGCAGGTCGATGATTCGCTGGTCGAATCCTTCGTATCTGCCGCAAACCAGCACCAGTCTCGGCTCCGCCGCCAATTCTTTCACCAGACTTTGATCAAGCCGCTTTCCCTGGGGGGAGAGCAGAATCAATCGTCCCGTCGGCTGGGCCATCTGTTGCACCGCTTCCACGCAGTCCACCACCGGTTCGACCTTCATCACCATTCCGGGACCGCCGCCGAAGGGGCGGTCGTCCACTTTCTGGTGCTTGTCGGTGGTCCAGCGGCGGATGTCGTGCAGGTGCACGGCTATCAGCCCGGCATCAATTCCTTTCTTGAGCAAACTTTGACCCACATAACCCGAGAAAATCTCGGGGAACAGAGTCAGAACGTCAAAACGCATGGTCAAATCGCCTTCTCGTTCCCAAACTCCGCTTGGGAACAAGGCAAGCAACAAATTCTACGTGGCCGCGGCTTCCGCAGATGCTTCGGCGGCGGGGGTTTCTGCCACGGCACCTTCGGCCGCAGCCGCTTCTGCGGGAGCAGCCTCCGGGGGCGGAGCTTCCGGCTTCGGCGGCGGAATGTACACAGCCGGCGCGGAGGGCCGGTGAGTCTTGATCTTTTCCAAAGCCGCCTTCTGAGCTTCCAAACGGGTCCCGTTAACGCCGTACTTCTTGATCAGCGCGGTCGCCTTTTCCGAGGGCTGGGCCCCAACCGAAATCCAGTAAGCAATCCGCTCCCCCTTCAGGATGGCGCGGGCGTCTGTATCCCGAACCATTGGATCGTAAAAACCGAGTTCCTCGATCACTTTGCCATCGCGCGGGCAGCGCGAATCAATCGCGCAGAGGCGGAAGAACGGCCGTTTATGCCGGCCCATTTTTTTCATTCGAATGCGAACAGTCACGTAATAACTCCTCGAAAAATAAATTGAATTGTAGTGTGTATGTTCTCGTTCCCACGCCCGGCGTGGAAAGCGTGGTGTTTAATCTTTGTCGTTAGGCGAATTACTTCCCCCCTCGCGCTGCAGACGCTTCTTCTTCCGCAGCTCTTTCTCGCGCTTCTTCTTCAACTCCAGACGCTCCTTGGGGGAAAGCCGTTTGCCGGTGTCCCCTTTAGGTTTGGCCATTTTACCCGAAGGGTCCGACATCAGGTTTTTTTGGAGGTCTTGGATCGCCTGCATCCGTCCCCCCATCCCTTTGCCAGCCATGCTCTTCATAATCGGGGCCATCAGGTCGTATTCCTTGACGAGCTGATTGACGTCCTGCACCTGCACCCCCGCTCCTTTGGCAATCCGATTGCGGCGGCTTTGGTCAATGATTTTTGGGATCTTTCGCTCTTTGGCGGTCATGGAGTCGATGATCGCTACCTTCCGCCCCATTTCCCCTTCGGCATCCGTGTTAGAGAGCATCTTGCTCAGCTCGCCCATGCCGGGCAACATCCCCATCATCCGGGTCATCAATCCCGGCTGCAGAATCTGCTTGAGCTGCACCTTGAAGTCGTCGAGCGTGAAGTCGCCCGCAGCAAGCTTTTTCTCGAGTTCCTGTTGCTTTTCGACGTCAACTACTTTCCGGACTTCGTCGATCAGCCCCAACATGTCGCCCATGCCAAGTATACGGCTGACCATCCCCTCAGGCCGGAACGGCTGCAGGGAGTCCAGATGCTCTCCCATGCCGATAAACTTGATGGGGACGCCCGTCACATGCTTGACACTGAGAAGCGCACCGCCGCGGGTGTCGCCATCCAGCTTGGTCATGATGACGCCGTTGAGTTCCAACGCCTCGTTGAAGGCTTTGGCGCTGTTCACCGCGTCCTGGCCTGTCATCCCGTCAACAACGAACAGGACCTGATCGGGCTGTACTCGTTTTTCAATCTGCTGGAGCTGGGCCATCAGCTCTGCATCAATTGCGAGCCGGCCAGCAGTATCCAGAATGAGGACCTGGGCCCCAGCTTCGCGGGCTTTCTTGACAGCGTCCTGGCAGACCTTCACGGGATCGGTCGCACCGAGTTCGGAATACACCGGCACGCCGAGCTGCCGGCCGATGACATGCAACTGCTCGATAGCCGCCGGCCGCTGCAAGTCCGCGGCGGCGAGGTACGGCTTAATCTTGTTGTCCGAGAGCATCTTGGCGAGCTTGCCGCAGGTCGTTGTTTTGCCCGACCCCTGCAAGCCGCAGAGCATGAAGATGTTGAGGTCTTTTTTGAGATGCAGCGAAGGATCGACCGGCCCGAGCAAGTTGGTCAGCTCGTCCTGAACGATCGCCACCACTTGCTGCGTCGGCTGAAGGGCGAGGAGCACTTTTTCGCCAAGGGCCTTTTCGCTGACCCTGTCAATGAATTCCTTGGCCACCGAATAGCTGACATCCGCCTCGAGAAGCGCAGTCTCCACCAACTTCAGCGCATCGCGCATATTCCCTTCGGTGAGCTTGGCTTTGCCGGCCAAGGTCTTGAAGGCGGATTGAAGGCGGTTTTGGAGGGACTCAAACATTGGGCGGATGCACGTACAAACAACCAGCGTCTCCGGACAAGCACCGTGCCGTCCAGATTTGTGGAATGAGCACTAAAGCCAATCCCGACAACCAGTTAAGACCCGCCCAGCCACATTATCGCCGCACGGGAACCTCGCATTTTATCCGATGCCAGGGAGGGTTGTAAATCCAGGGTAGGACCGCTGGCGGAGGCGGAACAGATGCTGCGGAGAGTCGTACTCAGAAGGGCACGAAGATGCCGTCTCTCCTCGCGGACTGAATATCAGTAAGGTTCGTATGAAGTCGTCTTCCGGTGACTGACCCTTGCGAATGGTACCGTCGGTTATATTGGCAGCATTATACTGATTATTTTTACTTCGCGGCCCGCTTCCGGATTGGAGAGCGGTGCGGAGACGGCTTATGAAGAGGAGCTTCTTGGTGATCGCCGTCGTTGCGGCCGCCGGGTTTCTGATTGGCATTCCGCTTTACAGTTGGTCGCATCAGGCACCTGCCAAGCGGATAATTCAGGGCGAGGACACGCTAGATCTGTGGCCGGTTTCCAAGTCGTGGGTCTGGCGCGTCGATCCGGTCGCGACCAAGAAAAAAGTCGGACTGTGCGTGCGGACAACCGAGAGCAAGTTGCAACCGAGGGAGAGCCCTTCCTTCCCGTTTTTCCCTAAGGTGCCGCCGAAGGGCGGGGAAGGGAATGGTTGGATCATTTTAGACCGCCAGCGCGTGTCCGGGTTGGTTACTTGCCAGGTGGTCGATCTCCAAGAGATTGGGCTGGAAGGTGACCCCGGGAAGAAACCACTGCGGTTGCTGTACCGGCTACGGGCGGGTGGCGGCGGCCTCAGTAAGCCGATGGCCCTGACGGGGTCATTCGTGGGGGCCAACTGTGCTGTGGACCCTCGGTGGGTTGGTGACGAGATGCATCTGCTGACGGTCTACACGCAGATGGACAACACCTTCTTCGCACACTATGTCATTCTCCGGCAAAGCGATGACGAATGACGCTTCAGGATGTCCTTTCTCTCGAATCAGGCCGCATAGGAATCCACCATTTCTTTCCTCGCCAACTCTGTTCGCGAAACACCATCCCCTCTGAGCCGCGACCCAACCCAGACGCCCCAGGAGGTGCGTCCTACATCACGTCCACATCTGCCGGTCGAGCATCCGGTAATTGATCGCTTCGTTGATGTGGTTCGCGGTAATGCTTTCGCTGTTGTCGAGGTCGGCGATGGTGCGGGCGACGCGGAGGACTTTGTCGTGAGCCCGGGCGGAGAGCCCCAGGTTGTTGACGCTGTCTTTGAGCAGGTCCTGGCAAT
>CAYUJE010000371.1:0-5842 GCA_964444865.1 uncultured Pirellulaceae bacterium
GAGAAATGCGTGCTAGCCCGCCCGCTTGCTCTTTCCCATTTTCCTGGGAATTGCTAAGAGTTGCACCGCGAAAGGCTCAGCCCGAGCCATGTCGCGCGCACGATGCGAAAGCCGCGGATGTTCATGAAGAATCGCCCTGTTGTACTACTGCTGCTCTTTGCTCTGGCTGCCGCCGGCTGCCAGGGGAATCCGCAGGTGCGCCGGGTGGTGGATTCGTACAACGCCGAAGCCCGCCAGATGGAGGACCTCATCTATCTGCTGGAGCAGGACATTCAGGTGCTGGAGCAGGAAAACGCCAAGCTCCGGCGGCAAGTCGAGCGAGGCGGTGCCCCGAGCAGCGGCGGATCAACTTTTGGAAGTGGCCGGGGACGCAGCTTGCCCCGCAGTGGCGGAGGAAACTCCGAATTAACCCCGCCGGTGATCGAAGTTCCCGAAATAGAAATGCCAGAGCCGGAACCCCCGCGGTCCCGTCCAGCCGCCCCCAGGCCGCTCAATAAGCCTGCCTTGCCCGAGGAATTGGACGTGGGCCCCGTGTTGGAGGCCCCCGCCAAAAAACCAGCGACCGAATCAGGCAAAGTCAAACCGACCAGGCACGAGCAAACGTCACTTGCCGAGCCCAAAAAGCTGGAGCCGGAAGTCACCGACAAGGTTGTCACGCATATCCAACTCAATCCGTTGCATACCTGCGGAACCGATTTCGATCATGCGCCCGGGGATGACGGCATCACCGTGGTGATTGAGCCCCGGAACGAGGCGAATCAGTTTGTGCCGCTGGCCGGCACGATCTCGGTCGTGGTGCTCGACCCCAAGAAAAACGGAGAAGATGCCCGTCTAGCCCGCTGGGATTTTTCCGCTGCCGAAACGGCCGAAAAAATCCGTCAGGGAGCCACTCGCGGAATCGAACTAAAACTCCCCTGGCCCGCCAAACCGCCGGAAAACGCCCGGCTGGACGTCTTCGTGCGATACGAAACGCCCGACGGCAAAAAGCTGCAAGCCGAAAAGGAAGTCGTCGTCGCCCTCCCCGGCCAATTCTCCCAGCGCTGGACTCCGCGGCCCGCCGACCGGCAGCGGCAGAACCGCGCACCGGCTGAAGTCGCGCGGACCAACGAACCAAGGGTCGCCTCCGCGCCCCCTTTGACCGACATGGAATCCCCCGCCGAATCTTCCGCAGCCGAGAGCGACGAATCCCCCCCTCGCATCACCCCTCCCCCGGGTCTCAGCGAACGCCAACCTGGCGAGAAGCCCGCCAAGCCCAAGTGGTCCCCCACGCGGTAAAATTACCGCCTTGGCCGACGCGGCAAACTTCGCTCCCAAAATTCCTGGAATTTTGCGCGCTCAACCTCCGCCGTGTTGTCGCTTCTTGAGATAGGAGGATGCGATGTCCGAATCCGGCAATGCGGAAACGTCCGAGTTGGAGCAATACCGCTCGTACTTGCTGCTTTTGGCCCGGATGCATCTGGCGGGAGGGACGCGGGAAAGAGTGGAGCCGTCGGATATCGTCCAGCAGACATTGCTGGAGGCTCATCTCCAGGCCGCGAAGCTGCCCGCATCCCCCGGCGAACGAACGGCCTGGCTGCGAACGGCGCTGGCCAACAACATCCGAGACGCCCGCAAGAATTTGCGGCGACAAAAACGCGATGTGGCTCGCGAGCGTTCGCTGGAGGACCAACTGCAGGCGTCGTCCCAGCAACTGGATGGAAATCTGGCGGCACTTCACTCTTCACCCAGTCGGCAGGCGATGCGGCAGGAGGACCTGCTGCGGCTGGCGGACGCCCTTTGGAAACTTCCCGCCGGGCAGCGCGATGTGATGATGCTGCATCATTTGCAGGGATGGACCTTGAGCGAGACGGCGAAGCGGCTGGAGAAGACGGATGCCGCCGTGGCTGGCCTGCTTCATCGGGGCCTGCGAAAGCTGCGAGAATTGCTCTGCGAATCCCGCGAAAGGTAATTGACATGAAAACGCAATCGCAACCAGATTCCGCGGACACACGCCTGGAGCAGGTGCTGGCGGAATATCTGCGGACCGAGGAAGCAGGAAAGCCCCTCGATCAGCAGCAACTCATGGCCGCGCACCCCGATCTGGCCGAGGAACTGGCGTCGTTCTTCCGCAACCGCAGCGCGATGCAGCAAATCGCAGAGCAACTTCAGCCGCATCAGTTGCCGACCATCGGCAGCGACGAAATGGGCGTCGGGCAGTCCGGTCAAAGGCTTGGCACGTTTGGCGATTACGAACTGGAATCGGAGATTGCTCGCGGTGGCATGGGGGTTGTCTATCGCGCCAAGCAAAAGACCTTGCAGCGGACGGTGGCGCTCAAGATGGTTCTCGCGGGGGACCATGCCTCGCAGGCCGAACTAGCCCGGTTTCGTCAGGAGGCGGAGGCCGCTGCGCGGCTCGATCATCCGCACATTGTGCCGGTCTACGAAGTCGGCGAGCACGAAGGGCGGCACTTTTACACCATGAAGTTGATTGATGGCGGGGACCTGAATGGTCAACTGGGCCGGCTGCGGCAGAGCCCGAAAGAGGCGGCTCGCCTGGTGGAGAGCGTGGCCCGCGCCGTCCATTTCGCCCATCAACATGGAATTCTGCATCGCGATCTCAAACCGGCCAATATTCTCCTCGATCAAGCCGGCGAGCCCCACGTCGCCGACTTCGGATTGGCCCGGCTGACTGACTCCAAGCATCAGATGACCCAAACGGGGGCGGCACTGGGAACGCCCGGCTACATGGCTCCCGAGCAGATCCGCGGCGAAAAACTGCTGACGACGGCCGCCGACGTCTATAGCCTGGGAGCCATCCTTTATGTCTGTCTCACCGGCCAGCCGGCATTTCACGGAGTGAATGCCTGGGAAGCGATGCAGAAAGCCCTCCATAGCGACGCACCATCCCTGCGCGCGGCCAATCCCAAAATCGACCGCGACCTGGAAACGATTTGCCAGAAGGCGATGGACCGCGACCCAGCCCAGCGATACGAATCGGCAGCCGCCCTGGCCGATGATCTTTCCCGCTGGCTCAAGCACGAGCCGATTGCGGCCCGGCCGCCGGGACCAATACGGCGGAGCCTGAAGTGGATTCGCCGCCATCCCGCTTGGACCGCCCTTCTCACCATGGCAGCCCTTACGCTGGTCCTGGTCGGCAACGGCTTCTGGCGCGAGCGGCAAGCCAATCAGCGGGCCGAGGGATTTCTCTATCGCACGTTGCTCGCCCTGGCGGAGCGCGAATGGTCGGCCGGCGCGATCTTCAACGCCCGCGAAGCACTGAGCAAGTGCCCGGAAAAACGCCGCGGCTGGGAATGGGCTTACGTCCGCCGGTTGTGTTACGTCACCCCTGGGCATCGACTGGGGAATTTCCCGCAACCGCTGGCGGATGGCGGTTACAGCGCGGACGGCAGCCGCATGTGTGCGATGGATGCCCAGGGAAACGTGTGGGTTTGGGAGGCGGCGACTCGCAAGGAGGTATCGCAGTTCAAAGTTCCTGGAAAACTGCACCCTCATGTCGCCTTATCACCGGATGGCAAGCAACTCGCCGTTGCGATGGACAACACTCTGCGAGTCTTTCAGGTGGAAGGAAATGTCGAGCGCTGGAAATGGAAAGGGGAAAACCTCATTCACCAGCTTGCGTTCAGCCCCAGCGGCAAGACGATGGCGCTGCTGACTTGTCCCGCCCCCATCTATCGCGAGGACACGCTCCAAAAGGCAGAATTGGTTCTGCTGGAGGGCGAAAATGGCAAGGTCCGCCTGCGTGAGCCCTTGGCCGAATCCAAATACAGGTTCGTTGGTTGGATGTCTTTCGTCGCGGAGGGGAAGCTCCTGGTATTTGATTCCGCCGGCCAGAAGCTTTCGCCCGAAAGGGTGCGAATTCCAACCTTTCTGGCGTTTGACGCCGACCGCGGCGAGCGACTGGCCGAAATTTCCGTCACGAATCCGCCCGAAAAGCAGGTCGGCGAAGGTCCGCATGCCCTTAGCCCGGATGGCCGCTTGACTGTGTTCAGCCACCCGCACGGCAATTCCCGCCTGGAAATCCGCCGCATCGACGATGGCACCAGTACAACCATTGGCACAACGACCGGCCAGGCCTCCGGGTTCACCTTCTCGCATGACTCCAAACGGCTGGCGTATTTTACTTCCGAGATGAATCTCGACCTGGACGACCTCAAACTGCATGAGACGCTTCCGACGTTTGGGCCGATGATGGCTTTGGCCGGCAAGAGCCAGCCTTATCTGTTGCAAGCCCATGTCGTGGATGTGACAACTGGCAAGGAACTGGCGACTTTTCGCGGTTATGGGGGGCGCGCGGGACAGCTTCGCTTTTCGCCGGACGGCAAGACGTTGATGGCGCTGGGGGGGAATTACAAAGAACAGCATCCAACTCCCGTGGAGCCTGCAGGGGAAGTCGTGATGTGGCATGTCGAAGAGCGGGCCACCGCGCGGATGTTATCGGCAAATTCCCAGCCCATACACGATTTGGCGGTTAGCCCAGATGGAAAACGGCTGGTTACTGCCGGGGAAGACAAGATCATTCGCGTGTGGGATGCGGCCAGCGGGGCGCTGCTGCGAGAAATCACAGGTCTCGATCAACCCGCGAAAAGCCTCTCCTTCGGAGATGATCCGCACCAGATCCTGGCCGCGGCGGGTTCGAAGGTATTCCTTTGGAATTGCGAAACGGGAAAGTTGCTGCGAACGAGCGAAAAGGAAGTTGACGGGAATGCACAATTCCTTTCCTACAGCCCCGACGGCAAACTGCTGGCGATTCCTTATCAGTTCGACTTGCACGGCGAGCTGAAGATCGTGGACACCGCCAGTGGCAAAGTGCGGCATCACTTTCGGACGGAGCAGAAAATGGAATTCTTTCGCACCGGCTGGGGCTATTTGCGAGCCACATTTTCCCCCGATGGGCGTTATGTCGCTGCCGTCGGCAACATCGGCGGCGCACACCTCTATGATTTACGCAGCGGCAAGCTCTTGCGAACCATGCAGGGGCACGGAACCACCGTCTGGGACGCCGCCTTCACCTCCGACGGCAGCCGCCTGGCCACCAGCGGCTATTCGGATGGCACGGTAAAGCTCTGGTCGGTCGCCACGGGAGAAGAAGTCCACACCCTCCGCGGCCACGAAGCACACGTCACCGGCCTCGCCTTCAGCCCCGACGACGCTCGCCTGTTTTCCGCCGACACCAACGGCGTCGTGCGAATCTGGGAGGCGCGCTGACGGCAGTAGGGGTCGGGAAGGGTTTTCGCAAAGGTGGTGGATAGTTTTCCTGAAGACGCCCCTGCGAAAACTCTTCCCGACCCCGTTCCCTGCTTGAAACTGGTCAGAATCCGTCGGCACCAAGGCAATCCTCGTCGCTAACGAGATTGTCCTGCTGAATTCTGTAGCGTATCGACTGCTCCCAAAGGTTCAGAAACCGTTTCGCGATGGGGATCAGTTCGAGAATGCGCTCATTTGCGGTCGTTCGGGCAGCGTTCTCGCACTCCGTCAGTAGAAGATTCAATTTCGCAATATGGCGGAAGGAAGAGCGTTCATACTCCGTCAAATGTGGCGGCCGATCGATCCATTCTTGCAATACCAAGTCGAAGCTGACGTAGGCATACATAATAGCGGAGAATGTCTTTCGTTTTCCTTCGAGTAACGACGACCATTCGAATTCTATTGCAAGGTGTTCACTCCCAGGCCAGATGATTTCGCGACCGACACAGTCTCGCCGACAAACAGCATGCGCGATGAGAGCCTGTCGGGCCGGATGGTCTTCGGCGAAAGCCATGATAGGCTTGTTTCGCTTGTGAATTCGCAGGTTCTTTTCCACAATGTCGAAAATAGACAATGCGGCCAGTCGCGTTGCAAGCGG
>CAYUJE010000372.1:0-5829 GCA_964444865.1 uncultured Pirellulaceae bacterium
TCCATCAGCCGCACGGAGTCTACCTGCATCCCTCGGGAGAACTCTACATCGTGGACAGCAGCAATAACCGCGTGCTGAAGATCGTGAAGGAGTAGCTCCCACAAATTGGTGGTGGAAAAACTGACTCCTGTCCCCTGACCCCTGTCTCCTCTCTCCCGCTGTTGCTACATTTCGGCTCATGGCCACCCCGATGATGCAGCAGTACATGGACGCGAAGCAGGCGTGCGGCGATGCGCTCCTGCTCTTTCGCATGGGAGACTTTTACGAGCTGTTCTACGAGGACGCCAAGTCTGCTGCCCGCACTCTTGGCCTCACGCTCACCAGCCGCGACAAAGGGGAGAATCCCATCCCCATGGCCGGCTTTCCGTACCATCAGCTCGAAGGGTACTTGGGCAAGCTCATCGCCGCCGGATTTCGGGCCGCAGTGTGTGAACAGGTGGAAGACCCGAAGAAGGCGGTCGGACTCGTCAAGCGAGAAGTCACGCGGCTGGTGACGCCGGGGACGGTGACGGACGAGGCACTCCTGGATCCCCGAGAAAGTAACTTCCTGGCCGCCGTGATCACGACCGCAACCAAGGAAAAGGGAAAGGGTGAAGTGGGCCTAGCCTGGGCCGAACTTTCCACCGGCCGCTTTCATGCCGCCGTCTTCCCCGCCAGCCGATTGGCGGATGAACTGGCTCGCATTGGTCCGGCGGAAGTTCTGCTGAGCGAAGATGCAGCGGATCTGCCGCCGCTCTCCGGCCATCCAATGATCACGCGCCGACCGCCGTGGTCCTTTGCACTCGACAGCGCCACCAAAAGCCTCGCCAAACATTTTCGAACCGCCAGCCTCGACGGCTTCGGGTTTGTCGAAACAGATGGCCCGGCTCTGCGAGCCGCGGGTGCCGTGCTGGACTACCTGCAGGAAACGCAAAAGGCCTCGCTCGACCATATCGATCGGCTCACGCCGTATCGCCCGGGTGAACTGCTGGAAATAGATGAGGCGACCCGCCGCAGCTTGGAACTTACGCGGACCATCCGGAGCAATTCGCGGGAGGGCTCGCTCCTCGCCGTCATCGACCGAACCGTCACCCCTTTGGGAGCCCGCCTCTTGGCCGAATGGGTCGCCGCGCCACTGACCAATATCTCCGCCATTGCTGCCCGCCAGGACAGCGTGGAAGAACTCGCCGCGGACAGCACGCTCCGCAGCCATCTCCGAGACTACCTCAAGGAAATCTACGACCTCGAGCGGCTACTCGCCCGCGTGATGACGCTCCGTGCCAGCCCCCGCGATCTGGCCTGCATCAGTCGCACGCTCGCCAGCCTGCCGAAACTCAAGGCGAAGCTGACCGAGCGTAGAAGCTCATTGCTCAAAGACCTCGAACAGCGGCTCGATCTCTGTCCGGAAATCCGGGCCGCACTCGAATCCGCACTTGTCGAAGACTGCCCGCTGCTGGCGACGGGAGGCGGCATTATCAAGGGCGGCTACAACGGCGACCTCGATCGGCTCCGCGACCTGGCAGCCGGCGGCAAGCAGTGGATCGCCAAGTACCAGGCGCAGGAGAGCGAGCGCACCGGCATTCCCAATCTCAAGGTCGCCTTCAACAAAGTCTTCGGCTACTACATCGAGATCACCAACGCCCACAAGGACAAAACGCCGGCCGACTACATCCGCAAGCAAACCACCGTCAACACCGAGCGCTACGTCACGCCGCAACTGAAGCAATATGAAGAGCAGGTCCTGACTGCCGACGAACGGGCGAAAGAACTTGAGCATGAGTTATTCCTGAAGCTCCGCGAAAGCGTGCAGCGTGAAGCCAAACGGCTGCAAGCAACGGCCGCGGCACTGGCCCAACTGGATGTCCTGGCCGCGCTGGCGGAACTCGCCAAGGAGCGTGGCTACGTCCGGCCTTCGATTGTGGAAGAGCCCATCCTGCGGATCATCGACGGCCGCCATCCCGTCCTCGATATCTTGGAGCCGCAAGGAACGTTCGTCCCCAATGCTTGCGTGGCTGGCGGCGACGAAGGGACCATCCTGCTCATCACCGGACCCAACATGGCCGGAAAAAGTACGTACATCCGGCAGGTGGCGCTGCTGACTTTGCTATCGCAGATGGGAAGCTTCGTGCCGGCCAAGGCAGCGACGATTGGCATTTGCGACCGCATCTTTGCTCGCGTCGGAGCCAGCGACGAGTTGACCCGCGGGCAAAGCACCTTCATGGTCGAAATGACCGAGACCGCCCGCATCCTGAACACGGCCACGCCCCGCAGCCTCGTGGTGCTCGATGAAATCGGCCGCGGCACCAGCACCTACGACGGCATCTCGCTCGCCTGGGCCATCGTCGAACACCTGCACGACCACCTCGGCAGCCGCACGCTCTTTGCCACGCACTACCACGAGCTGACCGATTTGTCCCAGACCCTGCGGGGTGTCGCCAATCTCAACGTCGCCGTGAAAGAGTGGGAAGACCATGTTGTCTTCCTGCACAAAATCGTCCCCGGTGCAGCCGACAAGAGCTACGGTATCCACGTCGCCCGACTGGCGGGCGTTCCTCGCAGTGTGAACGAACGGGCCAAGCAAATCCTGGCCCAACTCGAAGCAGAGCATTTAGGATCCGACGGCAAATCCAAAATCGCCGTCCAAGGAAAATCCAAACGCAAAGGGGACCTGCAACTCACGCTCTTCGCGCCGGAAGAACATCCTCTCATCGGCAAGCTGCGGGAACTGGACGTGAACTCGCTCACCCCCTATGCGGCGCTGCAACTGCTGGGGGAGTGGCAAGAAAAAATTGGGGCGGCCCCAAGGACCGCCCCAAAGTAAGTTTTCGATCTAAGAAAAAGGCTTCTACGCCTTCTGCTTCGTCCGAGCTTCCCGCAATCCGCGGCTCAGGATGTCTCGCAGCAGGGGCGAGTAATCCTCGTACTTCGCCACATCAGGCGAGCCGTTGGCATACTGGAAGATCGCGTCCCGCGGCTTTTTGCCCAGGGCAATCAAGGTGGAGCTGACGGTCCCTCGTTCCTTCCCACGGGTAATCATCCCGGGTCGTTCGGGAGCCGCAGCGGGGCGGGCAAACGCTTTGCTCGCCACGGCCAGGAACTTGACGGACGAATCCAAGGTCTGCAGCGTCAGCAGCCGGCGGGCCAGCTTCTGGCGTTCGTCGCGGGGATCATTCAGGTCGCCGCCACAAACAATGTTCAGTCCTTCATCGAGCTCCGTCACTTCCGGGTCGTCGTTGCCGTGCACGCACCAGCCCGATTCATAATCCGCAATCATCAGATTGCAGCCTTCGTATTTGTTCGCGGTCAACTCTTCCATCGCCATGTCCACGGCATGCCGGGCGGAATTCGCCTTGAGCAAGTCGCGGCAGAGCGCCCCGCGAGAACGGGGTGCAGCCGGCACCACCATCCGCTGGCGGTTGCACAGCCCCACGAACAGACCATTTTGATTCACGCCCAGCCACGTCCCGCCGGCTTTCGCATCCACGCCCGACAACACTCGCGGCTTGCCTGGTTGGATGGAAGGGAGGAGGGAAGGACGGTCATAGGCTTCTTCACGGTTCGCCGCCACCAGAATGGGCGCTTCGGGAACCGACTTGTATTGAACGGCCAAGAGGCACATGTGCGGAAATTTCCTTTCTAAGTAGGCCGGCGAGATTAGCCATTTCATGCCGCTCTTACCGGTCCGTCCCGGTCGTCGCAGCCCCCGCCTCGGATAAACATGACTGTCCCAATGTACCGGCTTTTGCGCGCGTGGGACACCCTCAACCGGGGGGTTCTCTGAAATTATTTCCCGCAAACCTTTCCGCACCCGCAATTCACCTCCCACCTTGTGAAAACGCCAAGAAACCCTTAGTTTCCTGGCCTGATTCGCATAACTCCCGACTCCTCTTAACCTTGCAAGAACGCTAGCACGCCAGCCTCGCTGCCTACTGCCTTCTGCCAACCGCCTACTCCCCACATGCCAACTTTCTCCTCTTCCCGCCCCGTCAACATCGCCATCATCGGAGCCGGTGCCGTCAGCGATTACCACCACGTCCCCGGCATTCGCCTCGATCCACGGGCTCGGCTGGCGGGGGCCTGCGACACCAGCGAGGAACTGCTTGAGAAGCGTCGCAAGGATTGGGACATCACCAACATCACCACCGACGTCGAAAAAATCTGCTCCGATCCGAATGTCGACGCCGTCATCATCGCCACACCCAACTTCACGCACCTCCCCATCACGCTCGCCGCCGCCAAACATGGCAAGCATGTCATGTGCGAGAAGCCCCTCGGCCTGAATGCCGGCGAAGTCCGGCAGATGTACCACGCCTGCCGCGATGCCGGCGTCGTTCACATGACCGCCTTCACCTACCGCTTTGCCCCGTCGATGCGCTACATGCAGCACCTGGCCAAAACCGGGGCCCTCGGCGACCTCCGCCACTTCCGCAGCCAACGATTCCTCGACTGGCCGGAAACGAGCTGGGGCTGGCGACAATACAAAGACAAGGCGGGAGCCGGCGACCTCTTCGACATGACGATTCACCGCATCGACTTCGCCATCGACCTGATGGGTCCGCTCAAGTCCCTCTGCGGAGCCGTCGCCCGCTTCGTTCCCCGCAACGTCACCAAGGAGGGAGCCCCCTGCCCTCCCAGCGAAGTCGATGACTGGTCCAGCCTCATCGGCGAATTCGACAGCGGCGCGGTCGGCGTCTGGGAAGGAACCACCCTCGCCAAAGGCTACGGCTTCAAAGGGTTTGGCCACGAATGGGCCGAAATCAACGGCAGCGAAGCTTCCTGCGTCTACCGTCTGCACATGCCCAATCAACTCATGCTCGGCAAAACCGGCCAGGACCTCGCCCCCATCGACGTCCCGGCTGAATTCCTCAAACCCGCCGGCAGCCCCCGCGATCCCGCCCAGGGAGAACCCGCCACCGTCTTCCGCTACGACCTCGTCTGGGAATTCGTCTCCGCCATCTGCGAGCAGCGCCAGGCCGTCCCCAGTTTCTACGACGGCCTCCGCGCCCAAGTCGTCGCCGACTCGGTCCTGGAATCCCACGCCCGCCGCTCCTGGATCGACATTCCGCCCGAGCCGGTCTAACGCGGTTTCAAAGTTCAAATTTTTGCACATAGTAATCTCCCGGCGAATTGTAGGGTGCATGAGGCTCTGCGAAATGCACGCGGGACTCCCCGTGGAAAAAGTAGCCGCACGCGGCCTCGCGTGCTGGCTTCCGATGGAGCGTGAGGGGCAGCAGCCGACACGCGAGGCCGCGTGTGGCTACGGCATTAGTTCTCCGGCTTCTTCAGGTAAATCAGGTGGCCGCCGGGGCCGAGAACGGTGACGTAGGTCGGCGGTTTGCGGATTGGGCTGGGGGGCCGTGATACATCGGATTCAGGCCTCGTTGCGGCAGCGGGCGATAAATCAGGTCGCTCGCCGGAAGCTGCGTTCTGAACAGGACTTACGACTTCCGTAACGGCCGAATTCTGATTCGCCGCGGGGGTGTTTTCGCGAGTTTGTGATTCATCCGCGGAGGGGGTGCCACTGGCAGTCAAAGGGCGAGTAGGAGCTGTATTTCCGCAAGATGTCGCTCGCCCTTTGACAGCCAGTGCCGACTCGGGTAGTACCTCTGCGCCGCGAAGATCGCTCGGGTGCTCCACTGGCTGACGAGCCGATGGCCCATTGATCGGTTGAGCTGAGTTGGCTGTCGGCTCGTCTGCCAGTGCCACCCGCGCCTCCAGTTTGGCCTCCAGTTCTACCAGCTTTTGCGTCAGCTCGGCAACCGTCGCGGTGAGCTTGGCGATTGCCGCCTCCTGGCTCTTCACCACCCGGTCCCAGCGGTCCCGCTCATCGGTGTCGATCACCTTGTCGCA
>CAYUJE010000373.1:0-5818 GCA_964444865.1 uncultured Pirellulaceae bacterium
GGTCGCCGGCGGCGATGTAGCGGTCGAATTCGATGGCGACAGCGTGGGAGACGCTTTGCTCGAACCATTTCACGATCGGGGCGGTGAACCAGTCGCACGTTTCGCGGATCAGCTCCACCTGCAGGTCGCACCGCTCGGACTTGAGGTCGGTGGTATCCGTCAGGACGGTCCCTTCGAAACGGAACTGGATCATCCCCAGCTCGCTGTCGTTGGTGAGGTGGAACTTGCACTCCGCGTTGTAGAGGTAGTACGTGTTGTGGGAGCCGTGCTTGTCGATGGCCCCCTTCACCGCCTCGCACCGCTGCTGGTACTTGGGGGAAGCATCAATGGGAATGTCGAGGCGCCCCACCGTCCGGAGCGGCAGACAATCGAAGCTGATTTCGACCCAGCGGTTCATGGGGGAGAGGGGGCTGGGGATTGGGGGCTAGGGACTGGGGAAGAGGAAGAGCGGCACCCATTGAGTGCTGGCTACACCGTACTTAGTACGGTGCATGGTAACACATTTTCCGCGGCGGATTAACCCTTGTTAACCCGCTGTCTTCGCCAACTTGGAACCTTAAACTCCAAACCAGGAACTTATTTCCCAGCAACTTCGACCGCAGGTGCCGCTGCGGGAACCCCCGGCGTGGCCAGCGGAATAAGGTTCCAGCCAAGGACTGCCCAGCCTTTGCCGGTGGTGATTTCCTGGATGCGGAGCGTGCCGGCTTTGGCGAGTTGACCACTGAGGACGATCCCCTCGCTGGCGATTTCCGCCTTGAACATCGCTTCAAATTTGCGAGTCAAGAAGGTCTTGAAGGCAATCTGCGGCGCGCCCAGGCGTTCGCGGTTCAGGAACTTGACGGCGACGTCTCCTTGCCGGGTCAGTCTGGTGCCGGTTTCGGTCTTCTCGATCTTGTAGAGGGCCGAGATTTCAATCGGCTCATTAATCGCTTGTTCGCCGCGAGTGAATTTGCGGCCGCGAATGGCCAACGAGACGGTGTCTTCTCCGAATACGGCCCGGACGGGAACCTCATTGGTGAAGGTGATCGACCACGGATCTTTGTCCGGGGTGATTTTCAGCTCGTCCGGAACTTCACCCTTCAGGTCTTCAAGGATAATCTTCTCCAGCCGTTCGTCGGTCAGCGTGACGCCTCCCAGGATTGCTTCGCCATAATTGACGACGCCCGATTCATGGGCCTGCACCGTCAGGTCGTAGGCCGCCTTGGGAGCGGGCGGGTCATTCGGCGCCCCCAACTGCGTCGAACTCTGCTGCAGCGAAATCACCTGGATCTTATCCGGCTGGCTGCGGAAGCGGAGCGAACGAGGGAGACCGTCACGGCGGGCGAGCGGTGCGCGAAGTTTGGCCTCATAATCCCGATTGGCGTTGGCGATCAGCGTAGCAGCTTGCTCGTCCATCTGTCCTTGCACCCGAACGGCTGCGTGCTGAGAGGCAATCACTTCCGCCTGGCCTTGCTGTTTGCCGGCTTTTTTCCAGGCGATTTTTTCGATCAGTCCGCACTTGGCGGCAATGGAATAGATATTGCTGTTGGTCGCGCAACTGGCCGCCGCGGGGGAGTCGGTCAGGCCCCGATCATTCATGTACAAACTCTTGCGGCCGCTGATGCTGGTTGCGCCGGTGGAGTGAATGGTGACGGGGCCATTGTAGCCAACGTTGCTCGAAAGCGCCTGCCCCGTGAGATTGATTTCGAATTGTGCGGCTTCCTCGTTGGGCTGCAGTGAGACGCGCGTGCGGCCCGTCATGTGAGCCGTGCCGTACAGGCTGGTCCCCAGAATAATGTCGTTAACTGGTTGCGTCTGATCGATGTCGTCTTCAATGGCGGCTGCCAGAAAATGCTGGGAAACGGTGCCAATCACGTTTGGCTTGCCGTATTTCTGCTGGATGGCGTCTGCGAGTTTAGGAGCTTGCTGCCCGCGACGCAGAAATCCAAGCGTGCGATTGATGGCCAGGGCGTCATCGCCGGCACCGGTCTTGTCATAAGATTCAAGTTTGGCCGCGAGGTCGGTCACTTGGGTGCCGTAGGTTTCTGGCAACTTCGCATCGGCCGCGGCAGTGGCCAGGTTCAGATAGTTCCGCAGAGCATGGCGAACGCGGGCGAAGCGAGGAGTTTCCAAGCCGACCGCATTGGCGGAGAGTTTGTCGAGAACCGCTTCGGCGGTCTTCGTATCGGGGCCTTCGGCCCGGAGTTGCGTTTTCAAATCATCCCAGCGGAGAAACTTCCTCCAGCCGGCGTCATATTCGGGCAAACTGCGAAGCAGCAGCGCGTCCAGGTCGGCAACAGAGGCTGCCAATTCGGTTTTGGCAGCGGCCACATCTTGGGCGGCGATGGGGGCGAAGGTCTTCCCGGCATCCTTGGCTGCCTGAACGACATCCGTCTGGGCGAAAGCCACGCAGGCCGGCAGGCTCAGCGCCAAGACAGTCCCAACCAAGAGACACTGCAAATATTTCCGCTCCATAGACCTGCTCCTAGCGTTTGAGTGTTCCGCTCCTGCAAGTTCTGGTAAGTCCAGAACTTAGGTCGATTGCGGGGAACCATAATCCTGAATAAGGATGGACGAGATTCGATTTCTCAACCCCCCAATATGCCCCATCTTGTGCCAAATCGCCCAATTATGCAAGCCGAAGATTCTCCGTCATCGGGCTACTTGACGGTCTTGGCAAAGCTAGCCTATTGTGACGCCCCGGCCGGCAACAGATTTTTTGGGGAATTCCACGTGTCGCGATTGGCCCTTCTTTATCGAGTCCGATTCTACGGATTGGCTGTGTTGTTGGCGTTGTTCGCTATCTGCGACGATTGTGTTTTGGCGGAGGAAACGGCCAATTCCCTGCGGTGGCAGACGGACTATCGCGCGGCCCTTGCGCAAGCAAAAGCCGACAAAACCCTGGCACTGCTTTGGTTTTATGAGCCGCGAGAGATTGATGAGAACGAGAAGTTTGCCCTCGCGGTGCTGAACCATCCGGAACTTCAAGAGCGGCTCGCAGGTGTTTCGCTGGTCAAACTTCCGCTCGATGCCTCAATCGCCGGCAAGACCGAGAATGAGCCGAGCGTCGCGCTTTTGGAACATGGCGCGTTTGCCGAGATGGTTCATAAGCCAGGGCTGGCGATGATCGACATGCGGGACGAAGCGAGTCCGCACTTTCACCGCGTCGTTTCCGTCTACCCCTTCGTCCGCCAGCCGATTTCGCATGAGGGTTTGATTGCGATGCTGGACTTGCCGACAGGCTCGCTCACTCAGCGAACGCTGATCTGGGCCGTTCGAACCCATGCGGAACGGCCCCAAAGCGCAGCAAGTGACTACAGCTCCTATCTCGCCTCTCAAGCAGAGAGCCACTCGCAAAACCAAGCCAGCCTGAATCTGCAAGGACATCACAACTGGGATCAGAGGTTCCAGGAGATTAGCGCCAAACTTGGCGAGGGGATGGTATCTCGTGAAGTTTGTGCCGAAAGCTGGCCCCATCAACGCCTCGTAGAGGCGGCTGAAGAGTGCGTTCACTCCTGGCGGCAATCATCCGGTCACTGGGAAGGTGTGAGCAGCAAACATGCCAGTTTTGGCTACGACATGAAGCTAGGGTCGAGTGGAATCTGGTACGCCACCGGCATCTTCGGCGACCGACGGTAGGAATACCTTGCGTTGGGCAATCTCCGGGCATAACTTGAAGGCTGACGGAGCGAACCTTCAATCCACTAGCCCCATATCTACTTCGTTATGAACACCAGCAACCCACTCGATGATCGCAAGCTTGCCCTGGAAGCCTACTTTGACCAGCAGGACCGGGAACTCATTGAAAAGATGCGGCAGAAGCTGGTGGCCCAGGAGCGGGAAGTGGAGCTTGCTGCCGCTACGGGCATCACGGACAAGATGATACTCGCCGACCTCGGCAAAGCCGAGGCGGACATCGGGGCAATTGCGGCACTTGGACTCATTCCGCTGGCGGAAGTCGCCTGGGCAGACGGCCGCATTTCCCCTGGCGAATCCACTGCCGCCCTCAAAGCTGCGGCCAGCATGGGAGTTCCGGAAGGGAGCCATGCCTACGACCTCTTGGAAAAATGGCTGAAGAATCGGCCCTCTCCCGGCCTTATGGCGGCCTGGAAGGAATATGTGAAGGCGCTCGCAAAGTCCTGGGGCCGAGATCGGACAAAGCACGTCCGCCAGGCGATCATCGGCCGAGCCACCAGCGTCGCTCAGGCAGCGGGTGGAATTCTCGGACTAGGTAACAAGGTTTCTCCCAAGGAGCAGTTGGTGCTCAATGAACTTGAGAGTGCGTTTGGCGTGTGACCATTCCCCCAATTTTTCCTGCAACCTCAACTGGAAACTGACCATGCAGCGTGTAATTTGCATTTCCACTCTCGTGCTCTGCCTCGTCGGCAATTTCGCCCTCGCCGCAGATGATGCCAAAAAAACGGACTCAAAAAAAGAAGAAGGTTTCGTCCCTCTCTTCAACGGTAAGGACTTGTCGGGCTGGAAGGTGAAGGGAAAAGAAGCAGGCTGGACCGTGAAGGACGGCGTGATCCATTCCGATGCGGGGAAAGAAGGACACTGGCTCCTCAGCGAGAAACAGTTTGGCGACTACATTTTGAAGGTGGAATGGAAGGTCTCCGAAGGAGGCAACAGTGGCGTTTTCATTCGCTGCACGGAAGAAGGGAATCCATGGGTCACCGGCTATGAAATTCAGATCAGCAACCCCAAGCAGGACGAATCCCACTGCACCGGTTCGCTCTATAGCTTTGTACCCGTGAAGAACCGCCCCGACGAATCGGCGGATAAGTGGCACACGTTTGAAATCGAGTGTCGCGGATCGGTGATCACGGTGAAGAGCGACGACGTCGTCTGCATTGACAAGTTCGATCAATCCACCGACGAGAAGACCAAGAACAAGCCTCTGAAAGCCCACATCGGCTTGCAAGATGCGCACGCCGCGGCAGGGAACACGATTGAGTACAGGAATATCCGCATCAAGGAACTGGGGAAGTAGAATGCTCTAAATCCTAATATCTAATGTCTAATGAAACCGATTCCGTTCTGTCGTCCGCCATTAGTCATTAGATATTAGGATTTAGTCATTCCGAGCACCGCCAGATTTGGAGACACGCCCGCCATGACCTCCCGCGCCGCCACCGAGTATCGTTACGAAAAACTCACCTGGCCGGAAATCAACGACGCCGTTGATATGGGCAAGGTCTGCGTCCTCCCTTGCGGAGCCGTGGAGCAGCATGGGCACCATCTGCCGCTCGATGTCGATCTGGTCTGCCCCGGCGGGATTGCCAAGGGGACCGGGCTGGAGATTCCCGAGAAGATGCTCGTCCTGCCCATCGTGGCCTACGGCTATACCGGGCATGTGATGGATTTTCCGGGGACGATCAACAACGACTTCGAGCACTTCATGCATCATGTGCTCGACATCACCAAGTCGCTCGCCTACCACGGCTTCAAAAAGATCATCCTGCTCAACGGCCACGGCTCGAATATGCCGAATCTGGATTTGGTGGCTCGCCGCACGAATCTGGAAACCGACGCCGAGTGCGTCTGCACCGCATGGTGGAACCTGCTGACGGTGGACAAGGATTTTCTGCCAAGCTGGCGAGAGAGCAAATTCCCCGGCGGCTGTGCCCATGCCTGCGAGCTTGAAACTTCGCTCTACATGTATCTCGACGGCGACAACGTCCGCAGGGACCTCATCAAGAGCGGCGACATTAGCTTTCACGAGGACCAGAGCCCTTTCATGTGGGTGGACCTCTTCGGCGCGGGGCCCTCGACGGTCATCTCCTGGACCAGCAGCTACAGCGACACCGGCGTCCTCGGCGAAGCGGAACTCGCGACT
>CAYUJE010000374.1:0-5816 GCA_964444865.1 uncultured Pirellulaceae bacterium
GGCATCGAACTGCGGCAGCAGCGTTCCCTTGAGCGTTTTGAAGTTGCTGCCGTGCGTGTCCCAGGTGGCGTTGGCGTCGGGAGCCCACGACAGTGTCACTACCCGCGTCCCCGCTTCAATCAGCCGGCGGGCAAGCAGCGTGCTCTGCCCATAAATATTGCGGCCGTAGGCGTCCCGTATCATCGCCGTCTCTTGGTCCAGGGCGAAAGCATTGCGGACCTTGCCGGAAGTAAGGACATCCAGCGCTCGGTGCTGCATCTTGTCCATCGCATCGAAGGCGGCTCGCGAGGGAGAGTTCCGCAAGTCGTCATTGAACTGGCTCAGCAGTTCGCCACGCTTCGTCAACCGTTCGATGGAGACGTCCGTGCCGAGCGTAAATTCCGGCACTGAGAAATCAGCGGCGTTGGGATCCTTTAGCACCCAGAGAGGGTCGTAATTCCGGCCAAGGATACCGCCGTAGAATCCCGGCTGCGGAGGACCGCCGGCTCCTTCTTTGGTTTTGTAGGGGAGCGCGACGTGCGGCAGAGCGTCTTGTTTGTTGGGAAGTACGCGGGCGGCGACGGCACCGGGATAGGGATTGTCGGTGGGCAATGCCCCTCCGCCGAGTTCCCCGCGGTCGTGACCGGTCATCGCCACATAAACGGCAGCCGCGTGAGCGTTATTGACGCTGTGATGCATCGAGCGAATCAGCGTGCAGCGGTGCATTTGCTGCGAGAGCTTCGGCAGATGCTCGCTAACGGGCACCCCCGTCAGCGACGAAGGAATCGGCTTGAATTCCCCACGGATATTATCCGGTGCCTCCGGCTTCATATCCCACATATCGAGATGGCTGGGCCCGCCATTGAGCATCAGGATGATGCACGAATCCGCCTTGGGGACCAGCGAACCGGCGGATTTCGGCTTTTCGCCTTCTGCCGCCCCCAGCAATTTGGCCAGCGAAATGCCCATCATCCCGGCCCCGCCGATACGCAAAAGTTCGCGGCGGGAGCAGGGATTTCCCGGGAAGGACAGGCCGTTTGTCGTTACCTTGGGCACTAGCAATTCCTTAATGCATCGAAAATCTCTGATGCATACAGTCTAATCCCTGACTAGCGTTTCGGGCAAGGAATCAAGAGCCGTAGAGGAGTACAATTCATTGCTTTGCAGCTGGCTCGCCAAGAAAAAAAGCGTCCCGGCTGCGGAGGCAGTCGGGACGCTTTGTGAGAATCGTTGAGGACTTAGAGCCTGACGACTCGAAATTCCACAAACATTACAGATCGGGGCCGTATCCAGGTGCGTTCTTATCGGCAGCGAGGTCCAAGCCGGTAATAAAGAACAGGTCAGCGTCCGCACCACCCCACAAAGTATCTGTCGAGCCATCGTTGCCAACGATCGTCAAATTGGTCGTGGTCTTGAACGGAACCCACTGATTCAACAGCAAGGCCATGAGTGCGACGTCACGCGCGTCTCCGGCATTCAGGCTGCCAGAATTGGCATCATCATCCCCTTGCAGCAGGTCACCGCCTTCATGACCGCTCAGCATGTCTGCACCAAGGCCTCCAATCAGCACGTCGTCACCGGCACGACCGTAGAGGAAATCGTTCCCCGCGCCGCCGACGAGAAGGTCATTCCCGTCGCTTCCACTGATGACGTCGCTGCCATCACCGCCGTAAATCCTGTCGTGGCCTCCCTGACCGTCAATGGTGTCATTACCGGGACCGCCATTGATGTAGTCGTCGCCACCGCCGGAATTGATGATGTCATTGCCGCCTTGCCCGTAGATCCGATCATTTCCTCCAAAGGAATTGATCTGGTCGTTGCCGCCGGGGCGGTTGGCCGGATGAGTGGCAGGATTTCCAGCCGCCAGCAGGGGAGCATCCGCCACGGGATCATAGTCATCTCCCCAAATCTCGTCATTCCCTCCCACCGTACCGCCATTGAGACGGTCGTTTCCTTGCCCACCAATGAGCAAATCATTTCCGTAGCCTCCCGTCAAAATGTCGTCACCTCCTTCGCCAAAGAGGACTCCATCCAAGCGGGTGTTATACATGCTGATGGTGTCATTGCCGCCTCCGCCGTAGACATAAACTTGTCCCGTCGCGGTCATATAAGGCCCAAAGCCGCCGGTGCTGGGGTAATAAACATTGCCCACACGAACGCGGAAGGTGGGATTCACTTGGGCCGCACTAACAAACAGGATGTAATCCGGACCGGCGGTGCCCCGCAGGAAGAAGTCACCGATTTCCGTGTCGGCGAGCACGCCGTTGTCCAGGACATCCACATTCTCAATGCCGGTAAAGCGGACAAGTTGTGTGTTGCTGCTGGTGGCATTGCCGCCGTTGGTGTCGACGATGACAACGGGGGTCACCGCGGCGCCATCGGCCCGGGTGGTCATGTCGAGATTGAATTTGTCCGGAGACGAGAGGGGAGCATCGCTGCCCGGGTTAACGGGGCCAGTCGTCTTGGCTGCGGTATCGCCATGCACGTTGATCTGGATCGTGGAACTGGCTCGCATGTATCCGGTAGGACCAGTGAACGTATCTCCGCCCGCTCCGCCAAAAATAGTGACGGTGGTGGGACCAGCAGCGCTGAAATCCAGCGTCATCGTGTCCGCACCTTGGGTGGCCTGCACCGATAGAGAGCCAATGCCCGAGTAGGAGATTGCCTGCGCCGCCAGTCCGGTGGTGGCAAGGGAAGTGACGGAGACGTTATCGCCCGGGCCGGTATTGTCCGCCGAATCGGTGATGCTGAGGCTGTCTCCATTTCCGCCGCCGTTGATGGTGAGCGGCGCTAGAAGGCCGTCCAGGGAAAGGGTGGAACCGTCAACGAGAATGTTATCGTTGCCGCCAAGCGTGTTCAGGTTCAAGCTGAGTTTGTTACCCAGATTAATCAGCACCATTTGGCTGCCGCTGATTTGTGTGGTCGGCCCGCCGCCGATGGAGTCGTTGATCGGCCCTTGTCCAAGAGTCACCACTTGACCATCATCATCACGAACAAAGACATCCAATCCGTTAAACCCGGGGGGACCGCTGAAGCCATTATGCGAAGGTGTGCCCGCGGACAATTCCGCATTGGTTATTGAAAACCCCGCGGCAACCAAGTTCGGATCTTGCACCATGACGGTTTCAAAATTTGGGAATGTGACAAAAGGCAAAGGAAGTTCGAGCCAGCCATAGGCACCGACACTATCCTGCTCCGTTAGCGCAACGATTCCACCACCAGTTTTCACGTACGCTTGTATGTCGGCTTTGCGAGCATTCAATGCCGCCAATTGTGGGTTTGTAATTCCCCCCGGCGTATTATTAAAAGGGCTTTCTTCATTCGAAGGAACGTAAATGAGTTTGTAGTTGCCAAAATTCACTCCGCCGATCTGCATGGCACCCGGACCAACAGCTGTAACGGTGTCGCTAGAATAACCAAGCACGCTCAGAGCGCTCCCAATCGCCGCCGAAGCGGTACTCCCGTTTGCACCAATTATCAGTACGTCCTTAATTGTCCCTGGATTGAACGAACCAGTCCGAACGAATTGCACTGCTTGCTGAATGAATTTCCAGCCGTTTTGATTTGCGCCAGCAGAGAACGAACCATGATCATCTCGGTCTCCACCGTCAATGAATACGGGACCTTGGGTAAATGTGGAAACTGGCGTCAGCGTCGGCCCGACTTTGACAGTCACGCTCTCGGCACCAGATGAAGTGTTAGTGACAAACGCGCCCGCCTGGATCGTTTCGTCATCAACTTCGTCGACCGCCGAATCGATGCCGGAGAACTCCACACGAATCCCCGTTGTCGGCGTCGTATAGGTGATTCTGCCCGAGTTGGGACTCAGCACATCGTAGGTTCCCGATGTGATTGTGGCCGCGCTGCCGCCCGCCAAACGCAGGCTGTCGTCGCCTATGCCGTCCAAGGAGACATTGTAAGAAATGTCAAAGAAGGCACCCGCGGCTGGGGCAAAGCGGGATGGAGCCTGGTTGATGATAATGAATTCGTTATCTCCCGCACCGGCGTTAAACACGACGCTGTTTACGCCTGCTTGCGAGATGGATCCGAGGCCGCCGTTATAGTTCACAGTTCCGGCGGTGCCAGTGGATTCGATCACGACACTGTCAGCCACCAGCGGATTGGGGTCACCAGTAAATGTCAACACGCCTGCCGCAAAGCTGACGGTAACCGCCAGCACCCGCCGATCTTCGAGCTGCTCGAAACCAGCCAGAAGTTGACGCCGTCGGGCGGGTTTGGAAGGGGATGAAAAGCGACGCTTGCGGAGACGGAACAAACGCGACAACTGGGACATGGCGAAGGAACTCCCGTGAAGAAATGAAAACTCACCTCAGCGGAATCGCTGCGGCAAGCTAGATGACAAATGCAAATGAGCGACAATGTACTCAACACTTTGTTCGCAGTAGATAAAGAAATTGTCTCCTGCGGACACAGTCGGAATCGCGTGCCAGGGCACTTGGCACCTCATTATCGTAACAACCAGAAAGCGGATTACAATCCATATAACCGGCATTTCTTGCAGAACTGACTTCTTTTAACGGCCTCATTCGTTGCAAAATAATCATTACTTGTTGTGCACTCAAAAGGCTCGCGTGTTCCGTTTTCTTAGCAGGCTCCTCGCCCGGCGAATTTGGCGTCCAGTTTCCTTAGCAGACGCCCCAGGCGATTCCAAAAAATGAACGTTTGCTTTGCATCCTCTGCCGCTTTTGAGGGGCCGAGCTTGTTACCATGTTGCAACTCAAGATTGGCGTCTGAGTTTCTATACTTCTCCGCGGCAGTTCCTCACGGATTGCCGGCCGGTATCCACGACCAGCCTGTGATTTTTGGTTGCGAAGTGACAGTCGGTAAATCACGATGGTTGGACGCGGCCGTGCGCGTGGAAAGCGGTGGCCTTAGCCCGTTTGCTAGCGCTTTTGTTTCCACCAAGTTGATCCTTGCAAAGGCTTATCCATGTCGAATCCCGATTCCGGCAACAATTCGAACAGGAGCGGCACCGGAGGATCCCCCACCCCCTCTACTTCTAGCCGTTCGCACGCACCCGGCAGGGCTTGGGCGCTGATTGTGGGGCTCGCTCTCGGAGCCTTCGCCCTGTTTCTGGGGCAGCAATTGTTTTGGGAAAACGGATCGAGCGTTAATCCCTCGGGTGCGGCTGAACATGTGAATGCTCAACTGAAGCGAGCCGAAGCTGCCGTGAAGGCTGCCGACCTGGCTCAGAAAGCCATCGAAGCACAAGCGGCGGCGGACAAGGAATATGCCGCCAGGAGTGTCGAAGCAACCGAGGCGGCAGCCGCATACGAGCTTGCCAAGGCCGATCAGTCAACGGATGCTTCCATGCTGGAGTCCGCGGCTCAAAAGTCCAAAGCTGCTGAACAAGCCCTCCGCTCCGCTGCCGATGTCGCCACTCGGCGGACTCGCGAAGCAATCGTTGCAGTGGCCGCTTCCCAAAAATCACTGCTCGAAGCGCACTCTGGCGATTCCGCCGTTAACCAGGCGACCTTCCAGTGGACCTTGTTCGTTATCCTTTCGCTGATCTTCCTCAGCGTCTTTCCTTTTTCGGCTTACGCGTTTCGGCGCCGAGAGGTTCCTCGCCTCATCGCACAACTCAAGGTGGACTATGAGATGCTGGGGAGCCAGCCGAATTCCCTGACCCCCACGGGGCATCAGGAATCCGACATCGTGAAGAGCCGCTGGAATTCCGAGAGCTACTACCTGCATTGCGGACTGGCCATTCTGGCCTCTCTTGTGGGAGCGGCCATTTTCTGTTGGCGGCCCCCCGGATCGTTATTGGACGTCAACGCCCAGCATGGGATGCAACTGGGTTTTCTAGGTGCCTATAT
>CAYUJE010000375.1:0-5745 GCA_964444865.1 uncultured Pirellulaceae bacterium
GGGGGTTTCCAGATGTGGTGAAGTCCATCAAGGGAGGGTTGGCTCGGGCAAGAGTGCGATGCAGCCCCCCCCCACAATTTGGGAGAAGTAGACGTCATTCACGAGGGTATGTCAATCAGGCTGCAGGGCGGCGTGTGACACAGTAATCCCGGCGAACCAACCCTTGAAGGTTTTGCTTTTTTCCAGGACACGAGGGTGTTGCGAAAAGCGGTGCGTCGATTGCGGTAGATACGGGACTTGAGGAGTGGCGAATCGCGGGATACGGGCTCTTTTCTCACTCAAGCGTCGGGGTTCCGACGCTGTCAATCGATGCCTAATCCGACCCCTTCGCGACCAACAGCAACACGAGCTTTCTCGGCGCGATGGCCCGATAACTTTCTTCCATCCAGTCCTCCAGCAGCTCGACGGAAACCTTGTCCTTAGGCCCAAAACTGGCCGTCACCCAGCCGCTCTTGCCGAGGCCGTAGCCGGTGGGCTTGGCGAAGGGAAGCTGCACGGCTTGCTTGCCGGAGTCCGGGAGCTTCATCGTGACGTTGAAGACGTCCTTGTCGAAGGACAGGATCAAAAACATCTTCTTCTTGACCTTGAACGCCCGGTGGCCCCACGGGAAATCCTCGGTCGCTTGCGGATAGGCGAGAGCCGTCTTGCGAAGGGCGGCTTCGGCGGATTGAAGAGGAGTACGTTTAGTCATGCGAGTAATGGGTCAACGCTTCACCGATGGAACGTTCCACGCCATTTCCTCGGTGACTTCATGCCCAGCGTTGCAGCGAATGCTCACAATGGCCTTTGGCTGTCTTCCATTGACATTTGTGGCATGGGAGCGGTAGTAAAAAGGGCGGCCGCAAAGACACCACCTATTATTGGCCGCTAAATGCTCGTCGAATAGCTCGGCAACCAGCGATGGCTTTCCATCCCGCCACGGTGCCGGCTCCTCATTAATAATTGGGCGATTTGGAACCAGAGGATCTACCAGCGGCCAGCCTGGCTGACGGGCGAGACGGCTTGCGACAAGCTGAATTCGGCGATGAACTTCGATGTCGTCGAGCGATGGAGGGCAATCTCGTTTAGGATCGGAAAGTCCAAGATAACTTCGCTCAGGAAATTCCCAAAGCAATACGTGGCACAGGGCTGCGATGTCCCAGATGACACGCCAGCCGTCTTCGAGATCAAACGTGTCGAGCGATTCTCCTTTCAGATGACGCTGGGATTGTTGCCATTGGACCTCCGTTGCACTCTCCCTTAGACGCTGGAGCGTTTCGTGCAGGTCTGTGCTCGCTGCAATGAAAGTTAGATAACGCTCTGCGGCATCACGTGCGATTTTGGTTTCGTCAGCGAATTGCCTGACTTCGGTTCGGTAATAATCGGCAAATATCCTCGGTATTGCTTGCGCCAACCGGTCACAGAAGCGTTGTCTGTCCTTCGCATTTCTGAACTCAGCATGCTCTTTTGCATACCCGTACTCTTGAGCGGGAACGTAACGGGATAACCCAAAACGGCCGAAAAGGCCGGGAGCAATGCCAACGCCAACATATGCCGATGCCCCCTCACCCCGAATGTTGGATTTGACGTGTACACCATCGAATAACCCGCTGATCAAAGGTGACGCTCGAATGAAGTCGATCTCATTTATCCCTTCCTCTCGATTGGCATAAACGAGCGTAAATCCTTGCTGACTTAAATAAGTCGAGAGCTGCACGGAATCGACTGGCATCCGCCGCGCCACTTTGCGGACAAACCTCTCTTCTTCGTCCTCAGTTCGGTCGCTCATTGCTTACCCCAATATCCCCTCCACCACCTCCCCATGCACGTTGGTCAGCCGCCGCTGGATGCCGTTGTGGTAGTAGGTGAGGCGGGTGTGGTCGATGCCGAGGAGGTGGAGGACGGTGGCGTGGAAGTCGTGCCAGGCGGTGCGGTGCTCCACCGCTTTCCAGCCGATGTCGTCGGTGCTGCCGTAGGCGAGGCCGTGCTTGAGGCCGGCCCCGGCGAGCCAGACGGAGAAGCCGTACTGGTTGTGGTCGCGGCCGGTGCCGACGACGTCGGCGGAGGACTGGGTGAAGGGGGTGCGGCCGAATTCGGAGGTGAAGAGGACAAGCGTGTCGTCCAGCAGACCCCGCTGGCGGAGGTCCTTGACGAGGGCGGCGACCGGCTGGTCGATGAGCTTCGCCTCGCGGGTGTGGTTTTCCTTCACGTCCTCGTGGCCGTCCCAGTTGATCCGCGGCGAGCCGAACGAGCCGCCGGAGAAGAGCTGCACGAAGCGGACCCCTTGCTCCAGGAGCCGCCGGGCGAGGAGGCAACTCCGGCCAAAGTCCTTGGTGGCGTCCTGGTCGATGCCGTAGAGCTTTTGCGTGTCGGCCGTTTCGCCGGAAAGGTCCGTCACGCGCGGCACGGCGAGCTGCATCTTGGCGGCCAGCTCATAGGCTTTCATCCGGGCAGAGAGCTCCCCTTCGCCGCCGCGGGCTTCGAGGTCGAGCTGGTTCAGTTTCGCCTGCAATTCGCGGCTGGCGGCTTCGATGTCGGCGGGGATTTCGCGAGCGGGGAAGAGGTCGCTGATGACGGGGCCTTTGCTCTGGAACATCACCCCTTGATGCTGGGCCGGCAAAAAGCCGTTGGACCAGTTATTGGTTCCGCCGGCGGGAAGGCCGCGGCTATCGGGGAGCACGACATACGCCGGCAACTCGTCGGTTTCGTTCCCCATGCCATAGGAAAGCCACGAGCCGAGGTTGGGAAAGCCATTCAGCCGAAAGCCGCTGTTCTCTTGGAGCGTGGCGGGGGTGTGGCTCGACGATTCGGCGAACATGCTGCGAATGACGGTCAGTTCATCGGCCACACCGGCGATGTGCGGGAACAACTCGCTCACCCACAGTCCGCTGCTCCCCCGCTGCTTGAACTCCCAATCGTTTTTGCGAAGCAGGCCGACCTGCCCGAAGAAGACATCGGGCTTCTCACTGCCGCCGAGAGGCTTGCCGTGCAGTTTTTCGAGTTCCGGTTTGAAGTCAAACGTATCGAGATGGCTGACGCCGCCGCAGAGGCAGATGTGGATCACCCGCTTGGCCTTGGCCGGATGATGCGGCGGCGGGTCCTTGGCTTCGGGCGGAATTCCCCCAGCCCGCACCATGCCATCCCGCATGAGCAGGCTGGCAAACGCCGCCGCACCGATGCCGCGGGCGGCGAAGGAGAAGAAGTCGCGACGTGAATGTGGGGTAGGCTTCCAGCCTGCCCTGGCAATTTCGTGTGAGGACATTTTTACTTGCGAGTTTTCTGGGCAGGCTGGAAGCCTACCCCACTTAGTTCACGTACAAAAAACCGTTGGTATTGAGCAGCACACGACAGAAAGGAGCGAGTCCGTGTTTCTCGACCAGCGGCAAGCTGGTGCTGATTTCTGCCGCCGTTGCCGGACGGCCGTAGACCAATTCGAACGCCCAAGAAACTTGCTTGGATTTGTCTTCGCCAGCATCGCGCTGGACTCGGGCAGCCAAGTCATCCGCCATCCGCAGCGTAAACGAGTTGTTGAGGAGCGACAGAGCTTGCAGCGGCGTCGTTGTCGCGCCCCGTTTAGGTGTGGCAGTGGAAGGATCAGGGCAATCGAACGTATCGAGCAGCGGATTCTTGCCGCCGCGGGCCCACATCCGATAGACGCTGCGGCGATTGAACTCGGCACCGACAAAGTCTTGCGGCTCATAGAATTGGCCTCCCTTGTTCTCGTAGGGGCGGAAGTCTTTGTAGCTTACTCCGCCGACGGCCGGATTGAGCTGGCCAGTGAGCGCGAGCATTGCATCGCGGATCGCTTCCGCTTCCAAGCGATGCGGGCTGTAGCGCCAGTGCAGCAAGTTGTCGGCATCGAGTTCCAGGGCCTCTTTCCGCGGCAGTGAAGCTTGTTGCCAGGTGGCAGAGAGAACGATGGTGCGGTGCAGTTCCTTGAGGCTCCACTTTTGCCGGATCAGTTCGCTCGCCAGCCAGTCGAGCAATTCCGGATGGGTCGGCACTCCGCCGCTGAAGCCGATGTCGTTGGGCGTATCGACCAGACCGCGGCCAAAGTGATATTGCCAAACGCGATTGACAATGGTCCTCGCGAAGAGGGGATTCTTCTCGCTGGCAATCCACTCCGCCATGCGTTTGCGGCGTTCTCCCTCGGGAGCGTCGGAGGCCAGGCCAAACTCGCTGCCGCTACTGACCAGCGCCGAAAGGCCCGCTGCGGCAATTGGCTCGCCTTTGGCCTGCGGATTTCCGCGAATGAGCAGGCTTGTCACTTCCGCCGGCTGCTGGGGAATGCAGGCGAAAACCTTCTGGTCGGTCAATTGCGAAAGCTTTTGGTTCAGGTCGGCGATGGCGGCAAGAAGAGACTTTCTTTGCTCTCGCTGTGTTGGTTCAAAGCGAGCGGTCATTTCCTCCTCGCTAATGTATTGAGAAGCGACTCCCGCGGAGGCTGCCACTTCATCCGGCGAAAGTGCACGGTCATAGAAGTTGGCTCGCTCAATGGCACCCGCCAGATGCCGATTCCCGCCCGGAGGACCGTGCCGCAGGCCGAAGACAATCTGCGACTCCTTGGCTTTGAAGACGAGCGGCCCGCTGCTCTTGTAGGGCTTGCCATAGGGGAGCCCATCCCGATAGCCGGTGATGGTACCATCGGAAGAGTAGACAATCGCCAGATGTACCGAGCGTTCCTTGGCCTGCTCTTCCTTGGGACCTTCAAACGACTGCGTCCGGACGAAGCCATTGCTTCCCGCGAGCCACTGCTGCGGGTCTCTTTCGGCAAAGACGATGGAATCAAACAGGTTGCCGTCGAGCGTTTGGATGCTGATGACGCCCCCTCCTCTTTGCTCCAGGTTGGAGAGGCGGACCCAGGCTTCCAAAGTTTTCTCCTTGATGTCGACAGGCAACGGCGCGGTAGCCGCGTATGCCTGTTTTCCATCGAAGAGCAGTTCCCCTTTTTCCAGGCGAGCCATTTCTTTAGCCTCGCCATCGAGCCGACCATGGCTGTCCTTCAAATCACCAGCGAAATCCCAGTGCGCATACGACTGCGGAGGTGTCGGTCCTTTCTTTGCAGCCGCTTCACGCTCGACCAGAATGGCGGCGCGAATCGGCTCTTCCAGATCGGCGAGTTGCTTTTTCATTTCGTCGCGTCGCCGGGTGAGTTCGGCCGGGGCACCCTGCTGTGGCAGACTGCGTTCCCCACGACGAACTCCAGCCAGTGCCGAGGCCAGGCGATAATAGTCGGTCTGCCGAATGGGATCGAATTTGTGATCGTGGCAGCGGGCGCAGTTGACAGTCACGCCCAGAAATGTCTGCCCGACGATGGCGACTATGTCTTCGAGTTCGTCCTGCCGCATGATGGCCCGCATCACCTCTCCCTTGGGCAGCAGGCTGTCATGCGCCCCACCGACCAGAAACCCTGTGGCGGTTACCGCTGCCGGATCATCGGGGCGCAGCACATCGCCGGCAATTTGCAGGCGGGCGAACTCGTCGTAAGGCAAGTCACGATTGAGAGCGTCGATCACCCAGTCGCGATATCGCCACGCGTTGGGCCGCATCCGGTCGTACTCAAAGCCGTCGCTTTCGCCGAAGTGAGCAACGTCGAGCCAGTGCCTGGCCCACCGCTCTCCGTACTGTGGAGAATCGAGAAGTTTCTGCACAATCTTGGTATAGGAATCCGGCGAATCGTCTTTGGCGAACGCTTCCACCTCCTCCGGCGTCGGCGGCAGACCGATGAGATCGAAATACAAGCGACGGATCAGGGTTCTGCGATCG
>CAYUJE010000376.1:0-5717 GCA_964444865.1 uncultured Pirellulaceae bacterium
CTTGGCACCGTGACCATTGGAGCCGTTCGCTCCGTTGGTCTTTGCGGGAGCCGCAACCGGCTTCTTGGCGGATGCGGCTGGTTTGCCACCCCGTACGCCCCCCAACTCCTGCAGGACGTGCCAGTTCTCTAGACGATCCTGCTTAGCGCGGAGGAGCGTTTCGCTGGGATTTCCATCCTTGTCAAAGTGCTTGACGAACCGCCCTTCGCTCCGAGCGAAGTCGATAAAATCGACGACCTCGCCGGTCTTGGGGTTGGTCCACCAATCTTCGTTGATGGCCGGATTTCCTTGCAAGGAAATGTGCTCCCGGATGGTGTCGCCTTTGCGGGGATCATAGATCACCAGCGGAAAGGCCCGCGTATCTACCGCCAGGCGGGCCTGATCGGTGGCCATGTTATCCGCCACGCCATGTTCCGGCTGGCAGGTGGTGTAGCAGGAGATGAGGGCTGGGCCGTCGAATTCCAGAGCGTCCAGCACACTGCGATAGAAGTGGTTAACGTGGGCGCAGGTCGTCTGGGCCACAAACGTGCGAGGATGCATCATCGCAATTTGAGCGATTTCTTTCCGCCGCTCTTGTTTGCCGTCTACGGTTTTTCCGTGCACGCTCATCTTAGTGTTTTGGCCGGTGTAACTGGCCGTGGAAGCCTGACCGCCGGTGTTGGAATAGACCTGCGTATCCAGCACAAAGACTTTCACGTTCATCCCCGAGGCGAACAGGCGGGAAAGGGATTGGAAACCGATGTCAAACATGGCACCGTCTCCGCCGATGCACCAGATCGGTTTGTGTCCCCAGCCCATCTGATCCCAACGAGCGCGAACCCCCATCGCCGTGGCGGGAGCGTTCTCAAACAGCGAATTAATCCATGGCACCAGATACGGATTGTAAGGATATGTGGAGGTATAAACTGTGTTGCACCCGGTCGCGGCCACGAGAGCCCAGTCGTCCTTGTGCTTGGCACCCGTCGCCGAGCAGAGCATCCGCAATGCCGTTCCCTCTCCACATCCGGCGCAGCTTCCCGCGCCGCCGACGTAGATATGGGTCTGCTCCTTGAGCATCATGTCGATGAGGAGACTGTCGTTGATGTAACGGTCGTCCGAGGGGCCGACCTGCTTGAAGAAGCGATGCGTCTTGCGAACGCTGGTCATCACCTCCTCGGTCTTGGGAATCATTTTCAGGGCGTTGTCGTCGCAGACGGTGACGCACTCAGCGCACCCCTTGCATTTGCTGGGGTCAATGATGATGCCAAACAGGCCCCCTTCGCCTGTTTTTTTCGCCGGCCCTTCGTAGTACTTGCGGGTCTTGCTCCACTGCGTGCGGAAAGCCTCGCGCTCGGACGGATCAATGGACGCGACCCGCTTCTCGAACTCCTTTTCGCCAATCACCTTCCCCAGAATGGCTGTATCGGGGCAAAGGGTGACGCAGTCCATGCAGCCGGTGCAGTTCTCCTGGATGTACTCAGGGATGTCGGGGGCGATGTAACTGAAATCTCGCAACGTGGCCGTGCCAGCGGGAATGAGCGAGCGGGCGAGCGGCAGATCAGCGGGGAGGCCGATTTCCGCGGAGCCGTCTTCGTAGGCCCGAATCGTGCGGTTATTGAAATCGTCGACGTCGAGCATTGGCAGGGTGACTCGCTTGTAGCCCGAGTCGACCAGGGTTCCGTACGAATTGTTGTTGTACGGGTCGCGGTCATTGGCTTCGTTCATTGAGGGATATTTGTCGGCACTCATATGGTCTTGCTCCGGAGAGGTTTTCTTTTGATTGAATGTTGGTTATCGGACTAGCTACGCAGTGACAGTTTCGCGGCTCTTCTGAATGATTTCCTGCGGCACTTCGCGGAGCTGTTCGTAGCCTCGCTTCACGCAGTTCATATTGTCTTGCACGACGCGATCGCCGCGCTTGCCGAAGTATTTGCGGAGGGCCTTTTCCACACCGGCGTAGACCTGGTCGGCGTTCATGTTGCTTTGTGTGCCGTAGGGGGTGAGCTTGAGGAACGCCCCGAGCAGCACAATCCCTTGCATGCGCATTTGCAGATCGGCGACCGAGGCGACTTCCCGGGCGATTTGCACCATGTCGGCGTAGAAGACGCGAATCTTTTTCTCCTGGATCGTCTTTCTGTGGTGTGGGGGAATCCGCTGCCAGACGTCTGCCGGCTCCGCATAGGTCGATTGCATGATGATCGAGCCGCCGGGGACGAGCCCTACCAGGGGATTGCCGCTAAACAGGGCGGTGGTGTCGTTAAGCACGACTAGGTCCACATCCTTGAGCTCGGCGTGGAGCTGAATGTGGTTTTCGGCGATGGTCAGATAGTAGGTCGTCGGCAACCCCTTCTTTTCAGAGCCGTATTTGGGATAGGCCTGTACGTCTTTGCCAAAAACGTCACCAGCAATCGTGGCGATGACCTTGTTTGTCGTTACGGAACCAAAGCCGCCGATGCTGTGTCCGCGCATCGAGAACGTCCCGGGGCCGCGTAAATCAGGGTCATCGGTCACTTTCAAAGCCAGAGCGTGGTCGATCCCCACGCAGAAATAGTCCTGCCCTTCTTCGATCATGTTCTCAACCACGGCAATCAAATCGCCCGGCCGCACATCGCGGCTGCCGAGGCCCGCCGAGCCGTTGTAGATTTGCGGAATGCGAGTGATTTTCTCCTGGCCATTCTGGCCGTTAGCCGCATCGCAGAAGGCGGCTTTGATCTCGCGCGTCAGATGGTTGCCGGTCGTCGAGAGCGGATCGTCCATCCGCTCTAGCACAGCGAACGCCTTGCAGTTCTTCAGGGCTTCCACAATTTGCAACATTGGGAATGGCCGGAAGCAAACCACGTTGAGGCAACCGACTTTGATTCCTTTTTCGTGCCGCAGGTAATCCACCGTGGCCTGCGCCGTTTCCATGTAACAACCCATGCCGACGATGATGTAATCAGCGTCGTCGCAGCGGTACGGCATGACAAAGTCATACTTGCGGCCGGTATTTTTGTAAAAGACATCAAATGCGTCCTGCAATGCGGGGCCGACCCGGTCGTAATACCACCGCTGGGCAATCTTCCCTTTCATGTAGGAGTCCTGATTTTGCACCACGCCCGACATCACCGGGTTGGCCGTATCCATCAGGTTGTGGAGCTTCTCCGCAGGGCTGCCGATGAACTCCTTCATGAACTCCTTCTCGCAGAGCTGCACTTTCTCCACCGTGTGCGTCGTCAGAAAGCCGTCCTGGACCGAGAAAAACGGAGTGCAGGAGGCTTCTGCCGCCCGGCGGGCGATCAGACACATGTCCGATGCTTCCTGGGCATTGCGGGCAAAGATCATCCCCCAGCCACAGTCGGCCACGCTCATCACGTCGTCGTGTCCGGCATGGACATTCAGCCCTTGACTGGTAAGCGCTCGAGCGCCGATGTTCATCACTACCGGCAAGCGCTTGCCAGCAATGGTGTAGAGAACCTCTTTCATCAGAACCAAGCCCTGGCCAGAGGTGAAGTTGGTCACTCGCCCGCCCGTGGCGGCGAAGCCTTCGCAAAAGCTGGCCGCGGAGTGTTCGCTTTCGGGTTCGACAAACAGCAGCAAATCCCCCCAGAGATTCTTCCAGCCATTCATCACGGCGGCGTTGTACCCGCCACCCATGGTCGTGGAACTGGTAATAGGAAATGCACCGGCTCCCTGGGTGACGTTGATTTCGACATGCACCACGGCATCGGCACCATCGCAAGTGGTGGGAATGCCGGGGTAGGGGAATTTCCCGGGCGCAGAAGTTGCCTGATCAGACATCGCCAGCTCCGTATGAAATGAGCTCTTGGGAAGCGGTTGAGCTGTCTTGACAGCGGCCTCGCCTCGCCAGGAGCGCGCAGAAGGAACGAATTCTCCGCAGGTGGTCCTTTTAAACCACCGCGGTACTCACGACGCATTGTTACCCGGCTCGTCCTCGATAAGTCGTGGACCAGCCACCCTATCGTAAACCGCGAAAGCCGAAACTCTCGCGGCAGCAATTGGCAATCAAGCGATCGTGCGGCCTGCCGAAATCAAAGATGCGTAGCAGAAGCGAATGCCCCCAAACGGCAGACCGGGCGACTTGCACGTAACCTAAAGAGTTACGGGGCAAAAGTCAAATTAATTCTGTGCAGGCAAGATACTGATCGGGCGGATTGCGAGCGTGTGCGGAACCATTGGAACGTGAATCCGATGGGAAACCGAGAATCGGTTCTGGTACACTAAGGGAGTTGATCCCGCCTTTGATCCCCGCCAAAACCAAGCCCTGCCGTCTATGCACCGGTCGTTATTCTATCTCGCGGTTTGCCCCCTGACTCTGGCTGTCCTTGGTGCTGGCGGATTGCTGCTGGAAACGTCTGCCGCGGCGGTTGAAGGAGATGCGCAAGCGGTCGCCGGGTCCTTGGATTTTACGAACGACATCGTGCCGCTGCTCAGCAAACAAGGTTGCAACAGCGGCAGTTGTCATGGAAAGGCGATTGGGCAGAACGGGTTCAAGCTTTCGCTGTTTGGATTCGACCCGGCGTTTGACTATGCGGCCCTGGTGCATGAGGGACGCGGCCGACGGATTTCCGTTTCCGCGCCGGATGATTCCCTGATGCTGCTGAAGGCGGCGGGGGGGATGGCCCACGGCGGGGGTGTGCGGTTTGGGACTGATTCGGAACCCTACAAACTGCTCCGAACGTGGATCGAACAGGGTGCGCCGTGGGGGGCCGAGAATGCTCCTCGTGCCGTGCGACTGGATGTGACTCCTGCGGAACAGATCGTCAGCGGCAAGGCTGACTTTCCACTCAAGGTTGTCGCTCATTATTCGGATAACAGCTCGCGCGATGTGACGGCCACAGCCAGGTATGACAGTCAACAGCCGATGATGCTGGAGGTAATGAGCAGCGGCTTGGTCAAATCAAGCGGGCAGGTTGGCGAAGGCTACATCATGATCCGCTATGGCGATTTGGTCGCCACCTGTCGCTTCACGCAGCCGTACGGAACAGATTTGGCTGCCGACGCTTACGCTGGTTTCCAGCCCAAGACGTTCCTTGACGAATTCGTGCTCGCGAAGTGGAGAAAGCTGCACATCGCCCCCAGCCCGCAGTGCAGCGATGACGAATTCCTGCGACGAGTCTGCCTGGATGCCATGGGAACGCTCCCTACGCCGCAAGAAGTGCGAGACTTCCTGGCAGATGCTTCCGCTGAAAAGCGAGACAAGCTGGTTGAGAAGATTCTCGATCGCCCCGAATATGCCGATTTCTGGGCCCATCGCTTCGCCGAAATCTTGCGGGTGAAAGTCGGCGATTCCAGCTTCAAGGAGCACACTGTCAAGTTCCACGGCTGGATTCGGCAGTCGCTGGCGGAGAACAAGCCCTACGACCAGTTCGTCCGAGAAATCATCACCGTTAGCGGCAAGCGGGCGGACCATCCGCAGATGGACTGGTATCGCCAGGCGATTACCAACCAGGTCCGCGTCGAGGACTCCGCGCAGGCGTTCCTCGGCTTGCGAGTCTCCTGCGCAAGTTGCCACAACCACCCGTTCGAGAACATCAGCCAGACCGACTACTGGCGCTATGCGGCGTTCTTCGCCCGCGTCGGCTCCGTCACTTACGGCAGCGTCGATGAAATCAAGCTCGACGAAAACGGCATAGTCAAACATCCCCGCAGCGAGCAGCCGCTCAAGCCGCGGGGTTTTGGCGCTCCCTATGGCACGCCAGAAATCGAATACGTCAAGGGAGAAGACCCGCGGCTGAAGC
>CAYUJE010000377.1:0-5641 GCA_964444865.1 uncultured Pirellulaceae bacterium
TGCAAATCGCTTCGCGATGGCCAGGGGTGTAGACAACGCACTCGCGGAAGGCCTTGTCAAATCGAATGGTCATCACCAGACCGCTCTCCCGATCTCGAACCTGGGCGGAGCACCAGTCGCCGCTGAATTGCAAACCGGCAAAGCAGTTGTCGAGCGTTAGTTCGCCGAATTTCTTTCCAGCCGCCAGTTCCGCGGCATTTTCCAGCGGCAGTTGCCGGCCCGTGGGAATCATCTCCACGAGTTCCCACTGCGTCGTTACCGGCAACCGCACCAGACAGTCATCGGCCATCTTGCCGCCGAGCGGGACGCGAAAATACGGATGCGTTCCCAGTCCGCACGGCAGCGGAGCATCGCCCGGATTCTCCATCCGGTAATGCATCTTCAAACTGCTGCCGGCAAGTTCATACGTCGCCGTGATCCGAAAATCCGCCGGCCAGCGCTGCTTGAGCGAAGGATCGTCTTGCCAGGCATGAAACTCCCCGACGACACGGCTGTCACTTTGCGAAAGAACCCGCCACGGGCGGGTATGCACAAAGCCGTGAATGGCGTTTCCACGGCCGTCGTCGCTTCCCAGGTCGTAGGTTTTCCCCTGCCAATGTAAACTCTGGCCCGGCAGTCGTCCGGGGAAGGGAAACAGAATCGGCACGCCGCTGTGAGAAGCCTTCCCCTTCCCTTCCAGGAAATCCGGTGCCCGCCACAGAACTTCCAGGAGAGCGTGCTGGTGCGGCACGGCAAAGCGATGGCAATTAAAGCCGAGGGCAGGGGCAACTTCAGCCACCGAGCCGGACGAATCCCGCAGGACGATATTTTCGACAGTCATCTCGCCAGCTTACCCCAAGATATAGCTCTTGAGGTAGTGGTTTTCCCGGCACAGTTCGTTGTGCTGCGCCTTGACCACGTCGCCGATGGAGATCAGGCCCACCAAACTGCCGTTGTCAATCACCGGCAAATGGCGGATGCGATGTTCCGTCATGGCCCCCATCGTGTCGGCGATTTCGTCGTCCAAGGTGGCGGTGACTGGGCACCGCGTCATCCGATCACGAACGCGCAGGTCTTCCAGGGATCGCCGAGTCGACGCACATGCCCGCAGGATGTCCCGCTCGGTGATGATTCCCACCATCTCCCCGCGTTCGCATACGACGAGTGAGCCGCAGTTATGGCCGACCAGGAGATCGACAACGTCGGCGAGTGTATTGTCGGGACTGCAGGAATGGACCGCGCGTCCCTTGTCCATCAAAACTTCGCGCACCAGCATGAGAAATCCCTCCGCCTAAGAATTGGCTGTGACTAGGAAATGCTCCCTCTGTTCTGAGTCCGCGAACTAGAAACGTACGCGGGCGACGGCGAACCCCTAGGTTAATGCGCTTCCCTTCCCCCCGTCAACAAGATTCAGGCCCAAGTACGGAAAAAGCCTCGAAAAAACCAAATCCTTGTGAAATCCGTCACAAGGTTTGTCGCAAGGTTCGTCGCAAGGTTCATAGTTCTCGCGGCACGCATTTTGGACCGTAGACGCTGACTCGCCCGTGGGGTAGGCTTCCAGCCTGCCCAGAACAATCAGGAGCATGCACTCATGAAAATGCCATCCAGTACCGTAACGCATCTGGTGACTTTCCTTCTCGCGATGGTCGCTGCCGCAACTGCCTGGAGTGCCGACCCCGGCATCCTCCGCAGTGAATTCATTTACGAGAAAGCCCCCTTTCCGCAATGCCATGCTTCCACGATCGCCGAGACCAAGGACGGCCTGGTCGCCGCCTGGTTCGGAGGGACGGCGGAGAAAAACAAGGACGTGGGGATTTGGATTTCCCGCCACGGAAAAGACGGATGGAGCGAAGTCCAGGAAGTGGCGAACGGCAAGGAGTCGGATACCGTCCGCTACCCTTGCTGGAATCCAGTGCTGTTTCAAATGCCCAGCGGTCCGCTGCTCTTGTTCTACAAAGTCGGTCCGAGCCCCAGTTCGTGGTGGGGAATGATGATCCAGTCCGCGGACGGCGGCAAGTCCTGGAGCAAACCGACTCGATTGCCCGACGATATCGCCGGGCCGATCAAAAACAAGCCCGAGCTGCTCGCCGATGGCCGCCTCCTTTGCGGCAGCAGCACTGAGGACAAAGGCTGGCGGGTCCACATGGAGTGGACTAAGGACTCCGGCAAATCCTGGGAGCGAACCGAGCCCCTGTGCGACGGCAAAACGATGGCCGCCATTCAGCCGACGATTCTGCGGCAAGGGAATTCGCTCCTCATCCTCTGCCGCCCGCGCTCCGTGCGAACCATTCTGCGGGCCGAGTCCACCGACGGCGGCCGGACCTGGACGCCGCTGGAGCCGACCGACATCCCCAATCCCGGCTCTGGAATCGATGCCGTCACGCTCAAGAGCGGCCAGCATCTGCTCGTCTACAACCACACCACCGCCGGCCGCAGCCCGCTCAACCTGGCCGCTTCTGAGGGCGGCAAAACCTGGCAGGCCGCCGCCTTGCTGGAAAGCGAGGCGGGCGAATTCTCCTACCCCGCCATCATGCAGACTGCCGACGGCCTCGTTCATATCACCTATACCTGGAAGCGCCAGAAGGTGAAGCACGTCGTGGTGGATCCCGCGAAACTCACCCTCCGGCCGTTTGAAAAGGGAAAGTGGCCGGAGTGAGCACGTAGGTTCGTTGTCACTGAGGGGGATAGCCGCGAAAAACACAAGAAGTCACCGAGATAAACAGCACGGCATCTTCGTGATTCTTCGTGGCCATTTCCGATTTTCGTCCACAGATTTCGCAGATGAGGCAGATTGAGAGTTCTGACTTGTGGAGGATAGGAGAAATCTCCAGAAAGCCAATTACAGTGAGGTCCAATCTGCGCCATCTGTAAAATCTGCGGACGCTGCCCTGGTTCCACACTCGCTATTAGAAGATGCCAATCGCACAGCCGCCAAGACTCACGGTACCGGTATCTTCTGTTTCACCGAGTACGACTCATCGATCACCCGCATTTCCAGCGGATGTCCCAGCCGTTCGTCCGCTACATGGTTTCCGAAGTCGGTGAAGAATTGGATCGTTTCCGGATCGCTGGTGGATTCGTTGGCCACCATGAGCGAAATGGTATACCTGTCTCCCGAGCGATGCATCAGTGCGGTTGCGCCGTCCCCTCCAAACCACTCGGCTTCTGTGAGCTTTTCAGCCAGCCAACGACCGTCTTCTTCGGTGGCACTTCCAGAAATGTAGACTTCATCGCGTCCCACCGCGATGCGACTACCCAGCGATAATTGAATCGCACCCTCAATCGCAAATGCAATGGCCAGAATTGGAAAGATTGAAATGACGGCGACAGGCACTGTCCACCAGGCGGATGCAAGGCGTCCGCCTGCTTTCAGATGACTGTTGATGAGATGAGTTTGCAGGACCCTAAATGCACACACCGCCAAAATCACCTGAACTCCGGTGTAGAGCAGACTGGGAATCGCGGCGGGGAGAAAGGCTCCGCAGGCGATGACGAACGAAGTCGCTAAGAGTCCCGCGAGAATCATGGCAGTGGATTCCGCCTTTTTCCCTAGGCGGCGATAGTTAATTCCCATGAGGATTGAGCCGGCAAACAACGACCCCAGGAACGTTGCGAGCCCCACCGAGAATGCGGAGAAGAGTTTAACCGTCGCTTCCGGTGGCGATTCCCCCTCCCTAAGCTCATCGGGAGGGAGACTTGCCTGATAGGGATTAAGAGGTTCTGCGCCCATAAGCGTGGGAACTGAGGTCAGCACCGAAAGGGGAGAAAGCCCAGCGGACGACATGATTCTATCATGGCGAAATCAATGTTCATTTGCTACTGGAATGCAAAAAAATGATCTTTTGGATCTTTCGACTGAAGCGTACGCGGGGTGATATGAAAAAGGCGGGACTGAAGTGGACCCCAGAAGCTGGACAGGTGGCGGGGCGGCGATAAAGAGAGCCGGGGCGAGAGACGGAAGGCTCTCTGGGTGTGTGAATTGCTCCTGTCTTAAGCGGACTGCTGGTGGTGGTAGACCTCGAACGGTATGTGCTGGAACTCTGCCGGCGGATGACGATGCAGGACGCGGCCGAACATCTGGGGGTGAGCTGGGGCATCGTCAAGGACATTTACAAGCGTTACCTGCAAAAGCACTTCGCCAAACCGGCTCTCCAAAACGTGCGACACATCGGCATCGATGAGATCTGCGTCGGCCGCGGCTATCGTTTTCTGACCCTCGTCCTGGACCTCGACACCGGCGAAATTCTGTTCGCCGGAGGGGGGAAAAAGGCCGCGGCGCTCGATCCCTTCCGGCGACGGCTGGGGCTCACCCTGGCGACAAAGGCATGCAAGCGATTGCCGAGGCACTTTGGAACGCCCTGCAGAAACAAGCCGCAACGTAGAAGCCTTTGACGGAAGCTGCCGCTTTATGGGTCGCTCGGATTGGAAAGGAGCGGAACCGGAGGCCGGCTTTCCTGCTACGTTCGCTTGGTGGGATGAGGAAAAGCAAATTCCTCTCGATAAGTGCTTTCCTTGTTTTCCAATGTCTCGCCGCGCGAAAACGGTGAGTTAGGGATTTCTCCAGAACCGCGACTTGCGGCTATTTCTTTTCTTCCTGCTTGGGCTCCTCGTCCTTCGCCCCCTCCTTCTCAATGGTTCCGAATAAGTGGCCGCCGACTTTGTCGTGCTGCCAGGTGCCGGCGTAGCGACCTTCATAGATGACGACGCGGGAACTGAAAGTCCCCATGCCAGGGATATTCAGGTTGGTCAGCGTGATGACCGGTGTGTCGCCGGCCCATTTGATTTCCAGCGGAATCGGGACCGTGGTATCAGTCTTGCCATACTTGATGTGGGCCTTTATCAGCCACAAGTCGCCATCCGGAATCTTCTGGGCGGATGTGATGGTGTATTCTTCCTTGGCGGGCGGCCGCTCTCCGCCGCCGGTCACGGTGAACTGGCCGATCATCTTGGCACCGGTCAACGTCTTTTCCAAATCCTTGATGAGTTGCTCCTGCGTCGGCTTTTCAGCCTTCTCTCCGTCTTTCTTCGTGTCATCCCCGCGGACGGTGGGAGCAAGGACGCAGACGGCCAAGGCGAGCAGAAGAAAACAGAGGAATCGATTCATGATTAAGCTCCGACAGCGGAAGTTGGATATAAAGGAGTGAGCAGTGCAACCCCGCCATTATATCCGCCAATCACACCGGGAGTATCGTCATGGAGACCGATCGTCGTCTGGCTCGCCTCGAACGAGAAATGCACCGCTGGAGAGTTGCGGCAATCCTTGCGGCCACCGGTATGGGACTCTGCCTCTTCCTGGGGCAAGCGAAGCCGGAGCTGGTCGAAATGAAAGCGACCAAATTCACGCTGGTGGACGAACAGGGCCTTTCGCGAGGCACCTTCGCGATGGAAAACGGCGGCCCCGCCCTCGTCCTCACCGACAGCCGTGGAAAAGGAGTCATCCGCCTGCAAGTGCCGAAAGTTCCCGATAAGGCGGCCATCTATCTGAACGACCCAGTCGAATCGACCGACGCCGAACTCGCCATGACGCAGACCGGCCCCGTCCTCCACTTCAACGACCGCGTCGGGAACCGCATCCGCCTCGCCACCAACGAACTCAACGCCCCCCTCGCTGCCGTCTACGATGCGGAAGGAAAGAAAGTGTTTGAAGTGACGGGGAAGAAAT
>CAYUJE010000378.1:0-5637 GCA_964444865.1 uncultured Pirellulaceae bacterium
ACATTCTGCGCAGACGCGGCGAAAGGCCGCTTCACCGCGTGAGGCTAATTCCTGATGGATGGCGTGGGGATATTTCGGCGGCTTGAGCGAGGTGATGTAGGCAAAGATATCCCGGAAGTCGGCTTCCCATTCTTTAAACTTCTCCGGGCCATTGCTCTTTACCATCATGAACTGCATCAGCCCGCGGTGCCCTTTCCCGGCAAAGCCGTCGATGTAGAGCTGCTGCTTTTTGGAAAAGTGCCACCAAGGAGGAGCATCCATATCATGGTGCAGCATCTTTGGCGGCAGCCGGTCGCTGTGAAAATTGAGGTCGTTGTCGCGAAAGGCCATCAGGGCCACGCCAAAGTTGACCGCGTTGGTGGTGCCGTTCGTCGCTCCCAGCGGGACAAAAATACTTCCGAAATCCATCCGCCCGAGCGGCTTACCCTGGTCGAGCTTCAGAGCCCGGGTTTCGTCGGTCAGTGTGGCCAGGGCAAAGTGCGAATTGGGGAGTCCCGGCCAGGCCTTCCCTGCGATTTTTCCGCCGTGACAGGCAAAACAATTCATCGTCCAGTTGCCGTCGGCATCCACGACGTACTGCAGCGGTTTGGTCGGATCGTCTGGGCGGGGCGTGAGTCCGTAGCGGGAGAAGGCTAGTTTCTGCCGCTCCTGGGAGCTTGCCTTCTCAGCCTGGCTGCGGAGCGGCTCAGGCCACTTCTGCCAGACGTTGTCGAAAATCTCTTGCGAAAAGTCCGGGGGGAGATAGGCTTTTTGCGTCAGGAACCAATAGCCGCGCTCCTCGGGGGTTAATCCTTGCGGCGGTCGGTCGGCGGCACGCAATGTTCCTGAGAGTGTCAGCAGAGTCGCGAAGATCACCCAGAAGTATCGCATGGTTCGATTCTACCCGCAGATTTGGAAGCGGGGTAACAGCCTATTTCTGCTTCGATTTTTTAGGGGGCATGAAGCCGACCAGAAAGCAGACGACCATGATGGCCCAGAAGATGATAAATTCCGGTCGTCGTGGGTCATGGAAATCGAGCATGTGCGGATGCTCGAAGCTCTGTTTGGGCAAAGTGAAGATCCAATGGTCCTTCAGCCAATTGACATAGGCCACCGCACCATCGTGATGGAAAGTCAGGCCCCACGTCGACCAGTCGCTGTTGAACGCCCAGTCCCCCAGCAATTTGAACCCGATGGCAACGACCAGGAGATAGGCGGAGAGTTCAAATCGAGGAAATTTCTCCAGCAGGGTGATGAACATCTTGGCGGCAAAACGCATCACGACCATTCCCAAAATGCCACCCAGGACGACCACCCAGAGCTTGGGGTGAAACGCGTCTTTGGGTGTTCCCACCGGAGGACTTCCCACGACGCCGATGGCCGCCACGATGGAATCGACCGCAAAAGCGATATCCGTAAGTTCAATGACCACCACGGTCCACCAGAATGCGGCTGCCGTGTTTCTGATGACCGCAGCAGGTGTGTCCAGGGGGACGCGTTCTTTAATCTCAATCGTGGCTTGATCATCGGTCAGCGGCTCACCCGTTTTGGCATCGATCATCGCCGGGTTCCCTTCCTCATCGGTGATGACCTTTTGTTCGGAATCCTCCTTGGATTCAAAGAACAAATGCTTAATCGCGATGTAAACGAGATATCCGCCACCCAGAAATTTCACAAAAGTCCAGCGGAGAAGGAAACTGGCGGTGGCCACGGCGATAAGACGGAATACAAACGCGCCGATAATGCCGTAGGAAAGTGCGCGGCTGCGCTGCTCCTTGGGGAGTCGTTTGGCGAGCAGACCGAGCACGAGGGCGTTGTCGATGGACAAGACACCTTCGAGCACCACTAGCAGACCGACAACTGCCATGTCTTGCCAGGCAAAATGCTGGTTGAAGGTCCAATCAAGACTGCCGAGCAGAGGTGGGAGGAAGTTCATCAAAAGGTGGCCGGGCGAGAGTTGGTAAAAGACTCATTTTACCGGCACTGCCTACGGCTCATAGCCTAGGTTCGGGGCCAGCCAGCGTTCGGCGGCGGCAGTGGTCATACCCTTGCGGCGAGCGTAATCGGCCACTTGTTCCTGCGTGATGCGGTCGACGGCGAAGTAGCGGGCCTCGGGATGGGCGAAATAAAGGCCGCTAACGCTGGCGGCGGGCCACATGGCAAAGGACTCGGTTAGCAAAATCCCCGCGTTTTTCTGGGCGTCCAGCAGCTTGAAGAGGATCTCTTTCTCGGTGTGGTCGGGCTGCGAGGGATAGCCCGCTGCGGGCCGAATGCCCCGGTATTTCTCCTCGATCAGGTCGTCGGGAGAGAAATTCTCGCCTTTGCCGTAACCCCAATCCTGGCGGGCCTGGGCGTGGAGCAACTCCGCAAAGGCTTCGGCGAGGCGATCAGCGAGGGCCTTCACCAGGATCGAGTTGTCGATCTCGTGTTTCTTATCAAATTCGGCGCAGAGTTTGTCGGCTCCGATGCCGGCAGTCACGGCGAACGCACCGAGATAGTCCATCCGTCCGCTATCGAGCGGAGCGATGTAATCGGCGAGAGCGCGAAAATCCTTCTGTCCCTGCCGTTCCCATTGCTGGCGGAGAGTGTGGAAACGAGTCAGCTCGGTCGTTCGGGATTCGTCGGTGAATAGGACAATATCGTCGCCGTCGCTGTTCGCGGGCCAGAAGCCGTAGACGGCGCTGGCTGTAAGGAGTCGGTTGCGGATGACCCGGTTGAGCAGTTGCTGGCCGTCTTCGAAGAGTTGCCTCGCCGTCGGTCCTTGGTCGGGGTCTTCGAAGATGCGCGGGAACTTCCCCTTCATTTCGTAGGTCATGAAGAAGGGGGACCAGTCGATGTACGGAATGATTTTTTCCAGCGGGAAGTCGGCGAGGACTTTCACGCCGGTGAATGACGGCGTTGGAATGTCCACAGTGGCCCAGTCTGTCTGGAACTTCCTGGCGCGAGTTTCGGACAGCGGCGCGAGTTTCACATCGCGGGCCTGATAGGAGGCGACCAATTGTTTTTGCAGCTCGCGATTCTCTTTCTCAAGCTTCGGCCGCAACTCTTGGCTCATCAATTTGTCCACGACGCCGACGCAGCGGGAGGCATCCAGCACATGCACCGTTGGCTGGTCGTATTGCGGGGCGATGCGGACCGCCGTGTGCTTGGCGCTGGTCGTCGCGCCGCCGATGAGGAGCGGCAGCGTGAAACCGCGGCGCTTCATTTCCTTGGCAACGTGGGTCATTTCGTCCAGGCTCGGTGTAATCAGGCCGGAAAGGCCGATGATATCGACTGACTCTTGGAGAGCGGTTTCAAGAATCTTCTCCGCACTGACCATCACGCCGAGGTCAATGACTTCGTAGTTGTTGCAGCCGAGAACGACGCCGACGATGTTTTTGCCGATATCGTGGACGTCTCCTTTCACGGTCGCCATCAGGACTTTGCCGCGGGCTCCCTGGTCCTGCTGGCCGGACTTGAGTTTTTCCTGTTCCATAAACGGCAGCAGATAGCCGACCGCCTTTTTCATCACGCGGGCGGATTTTACGACTTGCGGCAAAAACATCTTGCCGGCGCCAAATAGGTCGCCGACGACGCTCATGCCATCCATCAGCGGCCCTTCGATGATGCGGAGGCAGCGGTCGTAATGCTGGCGGGCTTCTTCGACATCCAGCTCAATAAACTTATCGACACCTTTGACAAGGGCATGTTTGAGCCGCTCTTGCACGGTGGAATTACGCCAGGTGAGATCTTCAGTCGCGGCTGCTTTGCCTTTCCCTTTGACGGTTTCGGCGAATTGCACCAGCCGTTCGGTGGCGTCGGGGCGGCGATTGAAGAGAACGTCTTCGACTTTCTCCAACAGCTCCTTGGGAACCTCTTCGTAAACGGCGAGTTGGCCGGCGTTGACAATCCCCATGTCCATGCCGGCTTTGATGGCGTGGTAAAGGAAGGCGGAGTGCATCGCCTCGCGGACGATATCGTTGCCGCGGAAGGAGAAGCTGATGTTGCTGACACCGCCGCTGATTTTGGCCCCGGGGCATTCTTGCTTAATGCGGCGGGTCGCCTCAATGAAGTTGATGGCGTAGTTGTTATGCTCTTCCATCCCCGTGGCGACGGTGAGGATATTCGGGTCGAAGATGATGTCTTCGGGAGGAAAGCCGACCTCTTCGGTCAAGATCTTAAAGGCCCGCTTGCAGATGCGAACTTTGTCGTCGATTTCGACCGCCTGGCCTTGCTCGTCGAACGCCATAACGACCGTCGCCGCGCCGTAGCGGCGAACGAGCCGAGCCCGGTGGAGAAATTCCTCCTCGCCATCCTTGAGACTGATCGAGTTAACAATCGACTTCCCTTGCACGCATTTCAACCCCGCTTCGATGACGGTCCATTTGGAACTGTCGATCATCACGGGGACTTTGGCGGCAACTTCGGGGTCATTGGCAATGAGCCGCAGGAACTTCGTCATCGCCGCTTCGCCGTCGAGCAGGGCATCATCCATGTTGACGTCGATGATGGTTGCGCCGCCGGCGACCTGTTGGCGGGCGACTTCGACGGCTTCCTCGAACTTGCCGTTGCGAATGAGGTTGGCGAACGCCTTGCTGCCGGTGACGTTGGTCCGTTCGCCCACCATCACGAAGTTGCTCTCGGGGCGGAGTGTAAACGGATGCGTTCCCGAAAGCCGCAGCCACTGCGGCACGTTGACCTGTTTGTGGGGTCGGGCTCGCTTCGCCCGTTCCGCGAAAGCCGCGATATGGTCCGGCGTTGTTCCGCAACAACCGCCGACAATGTTCAGCCAGCCATTATCCATGAAATCGCCGACGAGGTCGGCCATATCCCTGGGGCCCAGGTTGTAGTTGCCGGTGATTTTGTCGGGGAGGCCGGCATTGGGATAGCAATGAATGTGTGCCGGGGCGACCTTCGCCAATTCCTCGATATGCGGTCGCATCGTTTGCGGACCGAGAGCACAGTTCATGCCGACGGTAAGGAGCGGGATGTGAGAGATGGCGTCCCAAAAGGCTTCCACCACCTGGCCGGAGACGAAGGTCCCGCCCCCTTCGCCGAACGTCCCCGAGGCCATGATGGGGACTCGAATGCCGTGCTCCACGCAATAGCGGTCGATGGCGAAAAGGCAGGCCTTGAGGTTCAGTGTATCTATGAATGTTTCGGGGAGCAGAATATCGACCCCCGCTTCGATGAGGGCGGCAACTTGGGCGTAATACGAGCCTTCGAGTTCATCAAAACTGGTGCCGCGAAAGCTGGGGTCGTCGACCTTGGTGGAAATCGCGCATTGCCGCGTTGTGGGACCGATCGAGCCAGCGACGAAACGGGGCTTATCCGGTGTCCGTTCATTAAACTCATCGACTGCCTTTCGAGCGCAGGCGACGGCGGCGAAGTTGATCTCGCGGACAAGGTCCAGCGGCAAATCGAATTCAAGCATGCCTACGGGGCTGGCCCCGAAAGTGTTGGTTTCGACGATGTCCGCACCAGCGAGCAGATACTGGCGGTGGATTTCGGTGATGTCGTCCGGTCGGGTGAGGCAGAGGACGTCGCTGAAATTCTTGAGATTCTTATCCTGGCGATGGTCGGCAAACCGGTCACCGCGCACGCCGGACTCGTCCAGTCCCAGACGCATGATCATCGTCCCCATCGCGCCGTCGAGAAGGAGGATGCGATCCTCCAGGA
>CAYUJE010000379.1:0-5560 GCA_964444865.1 uncultured Pirellulaceae bacterium
GAGGCAACTGCTATTGCAAAAATCCGATTCAGTGTCAAGACTACATTTGCTGTCAGACGTGGAACTCTGGCTGTGACTTCGAACAACGGACAAGATTGATTTCATCGGCTCATTGCCGTACAGTTGATGCACCGCGATTCGAAGTCGCACAATCCACGAAGACAGCCGAGGCAGAAATGCTTCGGCTGTTTTTGTTTGTGCAGACCTCCCGGAAACGTCTAAGAAACGTTTTGCCAGAGTCGCGGGGCTGTCCGATGCAGGCAGAGTGGGGCGACTTAAAAAATGTCCACTTCCTTGCGGTATGAAGTCCCATCGGACGGCGTCAGCCAAGCGATGATTCAGACCGACCTTCCTATTGTCTCCTGCGTTAATCGCAATGGGGGATTTAGGGGGTTGCGTCTAAAGAACCCTCGAACAGCATCAGTTAGCTTTGGAACGACCAACGGGAGTGAGCCTGAACACGAAGTGTTCTAAGGCGCGCAGGAGAGATTTATGGTAAATGAATTCACGCCAGATTACTCAACGCCAGTCGGCGAAACGATTCGTGAGTCGATGGAGGCTGAAGGAATGGACCAGATGGACCTTGCTGTTGCAATGTGTTCACATCCAGTCACGAAGCGAAAAGTGCAGATCAATTACTGCATCCTCGACTTTCTATTTCACCTGCCGGATGAAAACATGAAAATGGACGCACACACGGCACGGGGTCTTGAGAGAGCATTCAACGTTCCTGCGCAGTTTTGGATAAATCGGCACGAACAGCACATGAAACGAATGCATTAGCCCATCCCCATCCAGCACGCCGTGAGAGTCATTTTCAGACCTCCCGATCCACAGGTAGGCAAACCCCGCTAGTGTGGAATTGCCTGCCCGCCCTGGTTGCAATCGTGGCAAGCAACTTGCCATGCTGTCGGCAGTCACGTTAAGCCTGCAAGCTGCGGACGGGGAAGCACTTGATGAATACCACGGAATCCAGCGGCCACGGACGGGTAAAAAAAGTTGGACAGGATTCTCTTGCAACGTCTCGCGAAATGTTTACAGTAAGCCGCAACACAAGAACGCGGCAACGGGCAAAGACAGCTCGTGACATTTCGGGGAAAGTTATGGCATCACACAGCAATCACTGGAGCGCTAGCGCAGTCGCTCGTGAATTCGGATCGCATCAATGGTCCGGAGTGCCAAGCTAACGGCCACCATTCTGCAAATGCTGGTCAATCACGTCTCGAATCCAGACGGATAACCCCATATTCCTCGCCTCTGCTGCGGCAGTCCATTTGGCGAGTTGAGACGGGGTCAACTTCATGTGTAATGGCTCAGTAAATACTGCGCCACGCGGACGCCCTTTTGGTAGTTTCTTTGGGGTCTTTTTCATGCCGGAAATCTACACACAGACGCACGTTGCGCCAATCGCATTATGCGCCTGCACAAATCCGGGTATTTCCGGATTGACGAATAATACACAAGATGCAACACTACGGGCCAGCACGGACCCGCTCTGCGTAGCAGCATTAGGAGTTGGTCATTGCTGCAAATTCGAAATCACGAAGCCGCGTTTTCTGTTGTGGACTGCTACCCGCACGGAGAACGCGGCTTTTTTATTTGGAGATGACGAGATGATCAAAGAGATTGATTTGCCGGACCTGCTGACAGATTACGACTGGTCGGAGGTTTTTGGAGAGGGCACTGGCGGAAACTGCAACGGAACGATTCAGGTTGTTCCGCCCGGGGCTGCAGTCGATTCGTCGGGAATCTCGCGTGAGATGGTCGCGGAAGTAATCGCAACAGTGAACGGCGAGAATGACGGGCCTGATTGGGTCGGCTTATTTCGTCTGAACGATGGCCGTTATCTGGTCGCTGAAGGCGGTTGCGACTACACGGGCTGGGATTGTATGGCCGGAAACTCTCTGTGCGTTGCTGGCTCGCTGGAGGATGCGATCAAGTACGGGCTGAATCCGGAGCAGCAACGCCGACTTGGAATAGCATAGTCGCAACAAAAAAGCCGCATCAGCTTCGCAGGCTGAAACGGCTTTGTGATTCAGGGGCATCCCTGCAAGTCTTAGTGGTCCGGAGTTGATTGGTACTCAGCCCCGGACCCATTCCTACTAAAGATCCCGGCACGGGAAATCATTCGGAACGATGACATGGTCATCGAGAAGGGTAGCGTTGTCAATGCCTCTAACCAAAATTGAATCCGATAAATACTGGTTTCCTTGGATTATTGAGTGCAAACAGAAAGGGTTCCCGGTCGTCCCAATTCCGGGAGAAGAACCGTGGTTCGCCTTGGAATATCTGTGTGATGCCTTCTACGGTATTTCGGACACAAAGAATTTTTCAAAACAGTGTCGGCAAAAAGGCGTGCCGATTATCGAAGTTAATAGGCGTCTGTGCTCTCGGATGAGCCTGACATGCGGTGTTTTTTATGAGCAGCCTCCAAAAGACAAAGACAGGGTATCGCCTGCAGTTCCGGCTGAGCGGGAAGGCGCAAACACTAAGCCTAGGTCAAATAAGAAAGCCTGAAGCGGAATCGTTCAAGCTACATCTGGACCGGCTTATCCTAGCATCAAAAGGCAAGGGCGAATTGCTGGATCTAGATCGTGAGTGGATTTCGCGACGATCTGGAGAGATCCGGGACAGACTGTTGGCAATCGGGCTAATAGAGCAGGAGTCGGCACCAGTTGGGCGAAAGTCGTTTCAAGAGGCTTTCGACGATTATCGGGCCACAATGAAGGCATGGGAAGAATCTACGCGGGCCGCATGGGCTACTCACTCAAAAAGAGTTGGGCAGTTCTTCGGCCCGCAGTACTTTGATGACATCACTACTGGCAAGGCTCGCGACTTTAAACAGCATTTGCTGAGTCTGCCCCTGTCGGAAAACACGGCACGCAAAACGATAGGATGCTGCCGTCAGGTGTTTGCCTGGCTGCAGTCCCACGACCTCGTTGGGAAGAATCCTTTCGATGGTCAACCAGTCGGAATCGGTGTTGCAAAGAATCGCGGTTACGTTGAATCCGAGATCGTTGACAGGGTGCTCCAGAAATGCCCGAACAACGAATGGCGGGTAATGTTCATCCTGTCGCGATGGGGCGGCTACAGATGCCCGTCAGAGGCTGTGGTGGCTCGCTGGGACGATGTTGACTGGGAAACCGGGCGAGTGCTCATCCACAGCCCGAAAACGAAACATCACCCGGACGGTGAGCAGCGAACGATGCCGCTATTCCCGGAACTCAGGAAGCGACTGGAACCAATTTGGCACGATCTTCCAGAGGGTGCGTCGGAGTGGATGCTGCCCAATCTCAGGCACCATGCAAAAAGCCTACACGCTCCAGCGTCAAAAATTATCATCAAGGCGAAGGAGCAACCCTGGAAGCGACTGTTCCACAACATGCGGTCGAGTTGTCAAACGGATCTCTGCGACATTCTTCCGATTGGAGCTGTCTGCACATGGCTCGGCAATAGCACGACGATTGCAATCAGGCATTACCTGCAGGTCACAGAAAAGCATTTTCAGACGGCACTTGGAAAGCAGCCGAAAAATGTCGTCGAAAAGTCGTAGCGGCCAAAATCGGACAATAAAAAGACTGAAAAACGTGGTCCAATATCGTCCATATTGCTAAACCTGAAAGCCCCGGAAATCCAGTATTTCCGGGGCTTTTTTCGTTTTGCGACATCGTCATTACGACCATGACAGCCCAGATCGGACGCGATGTCGTAGCCCTACGACATTTTTCAACATTGAATGTCGTAGCAAGCCTCACGCAAAAACACCTGTCAACAGTGATGAGCAGGAGTTTGTTTTGATGTCTTGGTAGATCTCGGGTGATGACGAGAGATGCCGAGTCAGTTTCAGTTTCGCGCAAAAAACCGCCTGTATGTTTCCCGCCGTCAGATGTGACTGACAGCACGAAAGGAAACAACAGTGGCAAGGCGAAACAAGAAACCAAACGCAGCTTTCATGGACCGCGCCGACATGGCTGCCGAGTTCGCTGGATGCAGTTTGAACCACATTGACGAAATGGCCGAGCGTGGCCAGATCCCTAAGCCGTTGAACTTCGGGACAGTCAACAAAGCAAAGCACCTTTGGCTCCGATCTGAATTCGAAGCATGGATTGCTGGCGGGTGCAAACCACAGCAAGAAATGGCAGGTGCCCAATGAACTACCGCACCTACCGAACATTGTTTGACACGTCTGTCGTTGAACCGCCATCCCCAATCGCCCGCTCCTCGGACCCCATCACGTCGCACCAGTCAGCAGCAGAGACGGAAGTAAAGCTCGGCACCATCAAAGCTGCTGTCCTCGACATTCTGCAGATGACACCGGAACCAATGACAGCACAAGAGGCAGCACTGGCATCGGTGAAGATTTACGGCGGCATGACAGAAACATACCGCAAGCGATGTCACGAACTGGTCAACGACGGTCTTGCAACTGAATGCGGCTTTCGTCCTTGTCAGATTACCGGCAAGAGCGCTCAGACGTTCAAAGCGAGGGGCAAATGACAAAGCCAATCCCGCACCCGGAATCACGGTTCACGGTTCTCTGGCAGGTCGAGGACTACATCAGAAGAGACATGCGGAGATATACGCAATGGCTCTGTCAGTGCACATGCGGAAAGACAAAGAAAGTAAACGTCGCCCGGCTTCGTGATGGTCACGTTAAATCGTGCGGATGTTTGCGACGCGAAAAGGCAAGAGAACGAGGTCACGCAACGGCCCATCTGGCACGAGCTGCACGAATGGAAAAGAGAAGGCAAAGGAGTGTCTCAAATGGATAGTTGCTTGGTGATTGCGTGCGTTGTTGTCGTCGGCTGTTTTCTTTGCATCTGCATTGAGCACGGCAAGTCAATTTTGGTGATGCTTGGGCTTCAGTCAGACGAGCGAGATCACTAACCGGCGAGCGCAAGGGTGCACCGGATTTTCCTCCCTCAGAGCCTGCCGGATTGAAAACCGATTTTCAACGGCTGGCCCCCGCAAGCCAATGAAGGCACGGCGGGCTCTGAATCTTATTCACACGAAAGGACTTCGCAATGCTCGTAGTCGCTCGCAAGGCTGCAGACAGGCTGAAACTCACAAACACATCAGAGGACTTTGCAGTGGTTCGCGTAGTCGTTCCGCCGTCAACGATTGAACGAGTTATTGACATCACGTTATGCGAACTGCGACCAGCTAACGGAACCGCTCGCATTGGGTTCGATGCAGACCGAGATATCGTCATCAGCCGAATGGAGCTGGTGAAGCATTAACACATCCCTGCGAACGGCTTCGCCAGCGGTGGCGCTCAAGAGTCGTCAATGCCGTTCGCAGGGTGTTTTTTTGGAGTTGTTGCAATGGCACGGAAACCAGTCAAGCAGGCAAAACGGATGCACAAGCCGGTCGAACGAAAACCAGTCACTCCAGACCCGACACCAGAAGAGATCTGGGGAACGGCAGACAAGATCGGACTGGCGGAAACGATTCGCATGGAACGGCCTGAACATCCGCAGTACGCCAGCGTGCAAAGGCTGCCAATGATCAGGGAATGCAGCACCAAAATGCTGCCAGGTGGAAAAGGCGTTTTGAGGGG
>CAYUJE010000380.1:0-5539 GCA_964444865.1 uncultured Pirellulaceae bacterium
GTTTCGGCAGCCGTCTTCCACATTTCGGCCATGCCGGAGCCGCTGAGCCAATTCTCGCCGCCGCTGGCACCGATGCCGGGGCGCGAGGTGATGCGGAAGGCCTTCACGCCTTTCTTGTGCAGCTCGCGCATCGCTTTGCCGGGTTCCGGTTTGGTGTCGTTCACCATTCCCGTCACGGCAAAGACGCCGGGATGGGCCTTGGCGGCGTCCAAGAGATACGTGTTGTCGTAGCCGTGATAGAGGGTGTGCTGGATGAGGACGACTCGGCCTACACCCACGGAGTGGGCCAGCTTGAGCAGTTCTTCCGGCGTGAAGCTGGGAGGATCGAGATCCTTCTTCGTCTTGCCATTGGCCAGTGGCCACTTGTCGGTGTCGGGAGACCAGATGTGCGAGTGGGCGTCGATGTAGGGATGTTTCTTGAGGTCCACGGCTGGAGTCTCCGCGGCGGCGGTTGTGGGAAGAGATTGCTGGAGAATGACGCTGGCGGTTGCGGCGAGTCCCGCCCGCAAGAACGGTCGGCGGCCAGGTAAATGGGTGCTTGTCATTGAATTCCTCGGTGTTGAACTGCACAATGAGAACCGTCAATTTCGCCTGCCGCCAACCGGTTTGCAATCCGGCCACACTTTTAGAAGTTCAAAAGGTTCTCAACATGCCGAAACGACCAATGCTCCTTTTGCTGTTGAGTCTCACCTGCTCGCTAATTCTGTGCGGCTCGCCTGTTGTGGCAAAGGAACCCGCTTCTGCCTGGTTCAAAGGTAACCTACACACGCATTCCCTCTGGAGCGACGGGAATGACTTTCCCGAGATGATTTGCGACTGGTACAAAAGCCGCGGGTATCATTTTCTCACGCTGTCGGACCATAACATCCTGAGCAAGGGAGAGAAGTGGGTGGATGCCGACGCCTCGACCAAGCGAGGAGCCATTGGCGGGCTGGAACGGTATCTCAAGCGGTTTGGCAAGGAATGGGTCGTCATCCGGGAGAAGGACGGCAAGCAGCAAACTCGCCTGAAGACGCTGGACGAGTTCCGGCCGATGTTTGATGAGAAAGGGAAGTTTTTGCTCATCCAAGGGGAGGAAGTGACTGATCATTTCGGCAACTTGCCGATTCACATCAACGCCACCAACATCCAGGAGGTCATCAAGCCCCAGGGAGGCAAGAGCGTCCGCGAGACCATCGCCAACAATCTGATTGCCATCGAGGTGCAAAGCCAACGCCTCCGTCAGCCGATCTTCGCCCACCTCAACCATCCGAATTTTGGCTATGGCGTGACTGCAGAGGACATGGCAGCGGTCATTGAAGAGCGGTTTTTTGAAGTCTACAACGGCCATCCGGGCGTCAATCACCTGGGGGATGCGACACATGCCGGAACGGAGAGGCTGTGGGATGTGGCCAATACTATTCGAATTGGCGAGATGCAGAGCCCGCCGCTCTACGGCATGGCGACTGACGATTCTCATAATTACTTCGGCGAGCGAGGGGCCTCGCCCGGACGAGGCTGGGTCATGGTGCGGGGAGACAAGCTTGAGGCCGAATCGCTGATTCATGCTTTGCATGGCGGCGACTTCTACGCTTCCAGTGGAGTGGAACTCGCGGACATCCGCTATTCCGAAGAGACCGGCAAATTGGAAATCGCGATCAAGTCCGAGCCCGGTGCCGAGTACACCACGGAATTCATCGGCACTAAAAAGGGGTACGACGCCAAGAGCGAACCAGTGGTGGATAAAGACGGCAAGGAGATTTCGGCCACCCGCCACTATTCCAAGGACGTGGGACAAGTCCTGGCCAAGGTGAACGGCGAAAAGGCTTCGTTCACGGTAACCGCTGACGTGCTTTATGTTCGGGCAGTTATTTCCGCCAGCACGCCCCCCGAGAATCCCTCCTTCAAAGACCAAAAGAAACAGGCCTGGACGCAGCCTGTAGGGTGGAAGCGGCACATGGCCAAACCGAAGGAAGACCCAACGAAGAACGCGGCGAAGTAGCCGCGATCCCAGTGCCGAGAGTTATTTCTTCGCTTCTGGCTCTGTCGTGGCTAGTTTCAGCCGACGTTCGACCTCTTCCGTCATCTGCCGGTCGAGTTCGACAATCTTGGCATACATGGCCTTGTTGTTTTGATACAAGCGGCTCATCTCCGCTCGCTTCTCCTTGACGCGGGCGGCCACGGCATCGGCATACTTTTTCATTTCGTCCCGTTCATAGACGATTTTGTCATAATCGGCTTGCATTAGGGCCTTTTTGGCTTCCAGCAGCATCGTCTGTTCGATGGCCTTATCGCGGGCTCCCTTGATGGTGGCCGTATCGCGGACCACAACCGCTGTTTTGTCCCGCAGCACATAGAGCTTGCGGCTGAGCACCTGGAATGCTTGCTCATAGTCGTTGAGCTTGCGCCGAAAGATCAACCCCTGCCGCTGGGCAATGCCGCGATTGACGAGGTCTTCGGCGGTTGCCTGGTCGAACACCGCCACATCGTTAGGAACGAATTTGACCGGCTCGGGAGTTTTTGGATCCTTGGTCCGCAGCAGGCGAGGAATCTGAGTCTGCCCCTGAGCATCAAAGAACTTCTCCTCCACCGGAGAAACCATGGCGGAAGCGTCCACAATGATTTCATGCGATTTGGTGAATTTCACCTGAACCCAAGTGTTGTCTTTGGGATCATTCGCATCGCCAGGGCCATCGTCGCGGGCATAACTTTCAACCGCGGCCGGTGGAATTCCCATTTTGGTGAGGGCATCAATTCGCTGGGCCTTGGGAACATCTTTCGGAAAGGTGAAGGGATCGTGGCCATCCGGCGGCAGAACTTCATAAAGCATCCAGGGAGTGTCAACCTCATTGGCCTGAACCGGGGGTCGCAAATACGTCGGGAGCATCTTCAGGGTGACGTTGGTTTCGGTGACGGCAGTGACCTGGAAATCACCCACGAAATAGGCCGGCAGCGAGCCTTCCGGCGTAGCGATTTCCTTAAAGGCAAACACCACATCGTTGGCCTTGAGTTCGTGCTTCTTAGCCACCACCGGAGCGGCCGGCACTGCGGGTGGGGGGGCCGTCGGATCCAGCGGCGGAGGTGCTGCTGCCGCTCCCAGATTCATCGTCAGAGTTATGGTGCCGTCGGCATTGCCGGCAGGAACACAACTTCGCCACACGCGGCCGCGATCCACCAAGGCTCTCGCCAACTCATTTCGATAATAGGAGAGGGACGTTTCAATTGAAGCCGGCTCCTCCGGAGTCCCGTTCACCACCTTTTCGACATTCAGGTCCTGCTTCTCATTAGCAACCTTGAACTTTGAATACGACTCGATCCAAACCAAACGGGTCTTCATCACCAGAGAGGCATAGACCATGAACGTCACGACCGCGCAGAAAACGGCAAAAGTCGTGAGGGCGTGCAGCCAGCGCCACGACTTGAAATTCATCACCGTGAGGAAGATGAAAAACAGCGCGGATAAAACGCCCAGGATTTGAAAAATGATTGCGTAATCGCTCATCGCGAACCGCCGTGGCGAAAGAAAATAGCTCTTGGATGCGGCCCGCGTACTCCGCCTTAATACGGCGACGGAAAAGGCCATGAATTCGATGATAAACTGGGGTATTTAGAGTGTCAAGTTTCGCTCAAAAACGATGACCCTGCGTAAACCGCCGCCCTGACTGGATTTGGGGCAAAAACGAGCCTATCACCCGCAGGCTCCCTACATTCGTTCAAGTTTGAACGGTTTATTCCCGAATCTTTCTGTAGTAAAGCAATGCGCAGACTTTGCCGGTTGTAGCGGCAAATGGGACTGGGAGAGGAACTTGCCTCGCCCCGGCGACTAGTTAGCTAACAGGGATGGGGGCAATTCCATATGCCAATGGCAGCACCCAGGGTCACTCCTTTACCTCGACGTGGCGAAGGGGGCGCAGACCGTCTGCTGGAATTCATTCATGCCGCGGGGGGAGCGTTTCGTCACCTTCGTAGTTTGCTGGACGAACAGGTCCAGCCGCTTGGCGTGGATGGTTCTGAGTGCCTGGTCTTATGGCTCTGTGCCACACATGCCCACCATGCCGGTTGGGCTCAGCAAGATCTCGCGAATGCCATCGGCGTCTCGCCGGCCCTGATGAGCAGCCTGGTGGAAGGACTCCGCAAACGAGGGCTGATAGAAATGAAACGCTCCCCGGTCGACCGCCGCCGCCAGGTCTGGCAACTCCTTTCCCAAGGCGAAGATCTTCTTAATACGATCCGCACCAGCCTGGGAAGCGTGGCGGAGCAGATTGACGGGCTGGTTCCCATCCAAGACCGAGAGGCCGCGCAACAAGTCTTTGCGCGGATTACCGAACCGCTGGCGGTGGGCATCCCCCTACTTCGCGCCTTTGACCCGGACGGAACAAGTGGGGAACCTAAAGATTCAGCGAACATTGAGCAAGGAGGCGGCCTGTGAACAGTTTCCGTGAACATCCGAGAACTCGCCAACAATTCCTGCTCGCGCTGCTTTGCCTGGCCGCCGCCACATTCGCCGCGACCGGTTGCTCGCGCGCCCATTACCGCCGGCAGGCGGATGCGGAAGCATTTGCGCTCACCCAGGAAAAAATCGTCAGTCCCCACTCGGATCTCGGCGGAAAATTCTCAATCGCCATCGACCCCCGGTCCCGAATGTACGATCCGTATAACCCTGATCGGCCCCCGATTCCGGAAGACGATCCCGAGGCTCAAGAATTCATGCAAGTCGTGGATGGAAAGAAGGGATGGCCTTTCTGGCACGACAATGGGGAGCGCCCCGAGGTAGAAAACCCCGCCTGGATGGAATACCTGGAGTTTGACGAAAGCGGCAAACTGGTCATCAACGGTGACGATGCCGTTCGTCTCGGTCTGATCAACTCCCGAGAGTACCAGGCCGAACTCGAACAGATGTATCTCTCCGCCCTCGACGTTAGTTTCGAGCGTTTTCGTTTCGATAACCAGGGCTTTGCCGGCTGGCAAACCTTTTTCACCGCGGATGGACGCCAGCGGGCAGGAAGCGGCGGTAATTCTAGCAGCCTGCTTACTACCGGGCCGTTTTCCAATGGTCAGCGTAGCTGGGCAGTCCAAAAGGCTTACACCACCGGCAGCACGCTGGTCGTGGGATTCGCCAATTCCCTGATCTGGCAATTCAGCGGTCCGGATGATTATCGCGGAAACACGCTCATCGACTTTGCTCTCGTCCAGCCAATCCTGCGGAATGCGGGGCGCGACCGGATTATGGAACGTCTCACCGTTTCGGAACGGACGCTTCTCTACAACGTGCGGGCCATGGAGCAGTACCGTCAAGGCTTTTATTTGCAAGTCATGATTGGAGCCAACCCTGGCAGCGGACCCAGTCGACGTGGTGGCGTGTTTGGCGCCGGATTGGAAGGCTTTTCCGGTATTGGCGGTGGCGGCTTCGGCAACGTCTCCACGATCACCTCGGCAGGAGGCGGCACGGCGAGTGGCGGCGGCGGAGCGGGCGCCAATCAACTTCCCTTGTCCTACCTCCAGTTGTTGCAAACGCAACAAAACATTCGCAACCAGGAAGAAAACGTCGAACGTCTTCGCA
>CAYUJE010000381.1:0-3824 GCA_964444865.1 uncultured Pirellulaceae bacterium
GAATGTTATTGGAATGTCGCACCCGATTCCGGTTTTTCGCCCCCGCCAACCACCCTCCCTAACCCCTTGCTTCCCAACACAATACGAGAGACAGGACTTGAACCTGCACGGGTTGCCCCACTGGATCCTAAGTCCAGCGCGTCTGCCAATTCCGCCACTCTCGCAAACCTTTGATACCAAGAGTTTACGTCACATCGACCCCCTCGTAAACCTACGGCTGATCCCGCGCCCGCTCGGGGAGCGAGCGGAGCTGGACAGGTTGTTAGCGGCCTTGAATGAAGTCTGCTACTCGCCCCTGCCCTAATCGGCTCTGCTCCCTCACTAACCCGACGCGGCAGAGCCAGCATTTGCAAATAAATGACATTTATACACTTACGCAAAACGGTCTGATTCATTCTTGCCTTCGCAGCCCCGATTCTTGATTCACTCCTCTCACGCAATGCAGCGACCCTGATGGTGCTACATTTCGTCACAACCAAGTTGTAAAAGATCACACCCTCCCTGGCACCGCACGAAGCTCCGCTCCGGACTATCCGCTATTATACAAAAGGGCACTGAAATACTAAGTGCCCACAACGACGTCAGAAGGACGTGCGCTAAGGCAATCTAGGTTCGCCTTTTTTCAGATGAATTACTTCATGCCCCCGAACCCTTACGAATCGCCCCAGGAAGCCGGCTACGCATCCCCGCAACCGGCCTCCGGGCCGCTCTGACGCAGGATTGCCATGGGTGTTGTGCTTGTGCTGGCCGTCTCTTGCGTTGGCTGGCTTGCCATCGCGGTCGCGCTCATGATGCTCAATTACTAGGTTTGTCGCCTTTCGCTCCGCAAAAGGATGTGTTTTCGCGGAGCGAAAGCCGACAATTCGGAGGCTGAGAATCCATGCTCCAGTTTTCTCTTCGCAATCTGCTCATTGCCGTGACCGCCATTGCCGTGGGGACGGCCGCGCTGTTAAACGCGAATGAGTGGTGGGCGTCCTTGCTCTGGGCCCTCGCGCTGTTGCTGCTGGTGTTCGCCGGGCTGGTGGCTATCTTCCGGCGAGAGTCCCAGCGGGCGTTTGCGATCGGCTACGTGTTTGCCGGGGGCCTCTATCTGGCTTTGCTCATCTATTCGGTGCCCAATGGTGCGCCGGCCACCTACTGGGTGCCCTACTCCCCCCTGGCCCAAGAGAACCTGTTCACCACCAAGGTCGTGAGCTGGGTCTATACCCTGTTTCCAGCCTCCAAGACCACGCCTTACTTGCCGCCCCCCGGCGGCGGCGGAGGGGCGGGTGCGGCCGCGCCCGCCATGGGAGGTTTTTTTGGAGGAGGAGGATTCGGAGGTGCAGCGGCGCAGACTCCCAACCCCAGTTACGTGGACTACCAAAACTTCTTGAACGTCGGCCAGGCCCTTTGGATGCTCCTCCTCCCCTGGCTCGGCGGGACCGTAGCCGCCGGGCTGATCCGGACGCGGGAAAAATCCAAAGGCTCGACAGAGCCTGATCGTCGCCCGAACCCATAGAGAAATGAAAATCTCCATTAGCGGCATAACACCCCGCCTCAACCCCGCCCAAGCGATAGTTCGACGCCCGGTACCAGGCAGCGATCAAATGTGGAAAACACGTTCAGCATGGTCAAGGCCAAATTCGGCGATTCGGTTCGCAGCAAGATCGATGTAGCGATGGCGAACGAGGCCCTGGCGAAATTCGTTTGCCACAATATTTGCTGCCTGATTCAGCCCATGTACGAACTGGGATTAGCTCGAATATTGGGAGAACTATTTAGGCGACGGCTTCGTTTATCAGTTCGCGTATAACTTCCATCCGCGCCCCCACCTGTGCAAAGTCGACATGCATGCTCGCTGGCACATGTTTGGGAATGGAGCCGGGCTGAAATGGCCTGGTATAAACAAATCGACGCTCAAATGATGCGTCTGGGGCATGGTGTTTCAGGTAGACACTCACAGTCGAAACCCATTCGTTAGCACGGACGCTCAGTGAGGCAATATCAGCACCGTCAACAAAGCTCGTTCCAAGCGAATATCCAATCGCAAGAAAATCAGACATTTTGTCCCTAAACTGGCGGATCTTCTCTCTGGTGTCGAGTTGTGATTGCAGTTCGGCGTTTTTGCCCTGCAAATCAAAGTAGTCTCTACCAATTGTCGCGACTTCCTTCTTGTGCTGATTCTCCAAGTTGGAAAAGCGCTCCCGATAATTCTCCTCCGTCTGCTGGCTGATTTTTGCTGTTTGTTCACACACCGCTTGAGCCTTGGCGAGATCGCCGCGAAAGCCTACCCGCATCCTGTGAAACGCCTGAAATGGAGCGAGCACCGCCGTAGCCACCATCGCAGTTATCCAGACCCAAAGCGGCAGCCCCTGAACTCCCGCGAGAGCACATATCGTTCCGACTAGAGAGCCAAAGAAGCCTACGTACAACGTCCACCCCCAAAATCCAAGGGCTCGGCAGTACTCGACAACGGAGTCCCGATAGCTGTGCGAATCCATGCCGACAATAGTAGCGAATTTCCACGCATCGCATGCACCTGCTATTTGGCCGGAGTGGACATCCACGCCAAACTGAAGCAGTGCGTACCAGCCATTCAACTTGATTTTCACGGCGCCTCAGCTTACAACAAACATAAGCGGTTGTTGATGAAATGACGCTCCTGGGAGTTGTGATGAGACATGGTCCGGCCAGAGCCGATTGGGGGATTGCCTTGGCGGCGGCTGCCATTTTCTTGGTCCCGGCGAGTGGTTTGGCGGCCGAGCCGGAGCCCCATTTCATTCAGGATGTGGTGCCGGTGCTGACGAAGGCGGGGTGCAATGCGGGGGCTTGCCATGGGTCGTTGCAGGGGCGGGGTGGATTTCGGCTCTCGCTGTTGGGATTTGACCCAGCCGCCGATTATGAGGCGATTTTCAAGGGGGCACGGGGGAGAAGAGTCTTCCTGGCGAGCCCGGAGAGCAGCCTGCTGATGCAGAAAGCGCTCGGGGGGATCCCGCACGGCGGGGGCCGGCGAATGGAGCCGGATTCCGCGTCCCACAAAGTGCTCTCTGCCTATTTGAGCCATGGCGCAGCGGTTCCGGCCGATTGGAAGCTCCATGTGCAGAACCTGGCGGCCAGTCCGAAATCGGCCACGCTGCAGCCGGGGGGTTCGCTGATTGTTTCGTCGGTCGCGCGCTGGTCGGACGGGAGCGAGCGGATGGTCTCCCCCCTGGCGCTGTACGACTCGAGCGATCCGTATGTGGCCGAGGTTGCTCCCCGTGGTGAAATCAAGGCCAAAAGCCCCGGCAAGACGACGGTGATGGTCCGCTTTGCCGGTCAGGTGGCCGTGGTGGAAGTGACGGTGCCGTATGGCCCGGCGCCCGACCTGAGCCAGTTCCAGCCGGCCAATTACATCGATGAACTCGTCGCCGCGGAATGGAAACGAGTCGGGGTAAGTCCGGCTGCGGGGACCAAGGACAACGAGTTCGTCCGCCGGGTCTACCTCGACCTCATCGGCACGTTACCCCGTCCGGAGGAGGTGCGCCGATTTTTGATGTCGACCGATCCGGACAAGCGAAGCAAGCTTATCGATGAACTGCTGGAGCGGCCGGAGTATGTGGAATTCTGGGCGCTCAAGTGGGGGGATTTGCTCCGGGGCCATCGGCGGTATTTGGGGGAGCGGGGGCTCGGCAGTTTTTCGTCGTGGGTCCGCAAGTCGCTCCGTGAGAACAAGCCGCTTGATGAATTCACGCGGGAGATTCTCACTTCGCAGGGGAATCTCTATACGACCGGACCGGTTGCCTACTACTTCGTGGACAGCACGCCGGAAGACCTGGCGGAGACGACGGCCCAGGTTTTTCTCGGCG
>CAYUJE010000381.1:3924-5538 GCA_964444865.1 uncultured Pirellulaceae bacterium
GTGGACAGCACGCCGGAAGACCTGGCGGAGACGACGGCCCAGGTTTTTCTCGGCGTTCGGATGCAGTGTGCCCGCTGCCACCATCATCCGCTGGAAGTCTGGAGCCAGGACGACTATTACGGCCTGGCGGCATTCTTCACCCGGGTCGAGGCGAAGAACAGCGGCGACAATGGTCGATTCGGCGGACTGAAATCGATCCGCGCCCTGCCAACACCGGTCCGGGAGCGCGGCCTACGGCCCGATGTGCAGCCGAAGATGCTGGGGGAAGTTGTGGCAGTGGCAAATCCGGCTGGAGCTGCGCCGGGCGCGGCCCCTGTCGCGGCGGTTCCCGAGCCCGATGTTCGGAAGCGGCTGGCGGACTGGATTGCCAGTCCGCAGAATCCGTACTTCGCCCGGAATTTCGCCAATCGCTACTGGTCGTATCTCGTCGGCCGCGGCATCGTGGAGCCGATTGACGATTTGCGGGCCACGAATCCGCCGAGCAATGCCGCCCTGCTGGATGCTCTGGCCAAGGATTTCACCGATCACAAGTTTGACGTGAAGCATCTCCTCCGGACCATCTGCCGGTCGCGGGTTTATCAACTCGGGGCGGAACAAGCCCCGACGCGCGACCGGGACGGCTCGCTGTTCACCCACCGAGGCCTCAAGCGGCTCTCCGCGGAGGTGCTGCTGGACGGGGTCAACCAGGTTTGTGAAACGAGCGAAAGTTTTGCCGGACTGCCGGAAGGGACGCGGGCGATTTCGCTCCCGGACCCGACGATTGCCAACTATTTTTTGACGACCTTCGGCAAGCCGCTCCGGACGACCGCCTGCGAATGCGGGCGGATGGCGGGGCCGGACCTGTCGCAGGCCTTGCACCTGGCCAACAGCCCGGCCTTGCAGGGAAAGCTCAGCAGCGACAAGGGGCGGATCGCCCGGCTGATCAAGGAGGGGAAGTCGGATGTTGAGATAGCGGACGACTTGTATTTAGCCGCGTTTGCTCGCTTGCCCAGTGAGCAGGAGCGGAAGGTGATTCAGGAGGCGCTGCAAGAGGTTCCCGCGCGGCAGGAGGCTTGGGAAGATGTGTTGTGGTCGCTTCTCAATGGTTCGGAGTTTGTGTTTCAACACTGAAGCTTAGCTGCCGCAACTACGCGGCGATTCACCGCGTGGGCTAAGCTTGAGGAATAGTCATGTTTCAGATCAATAATACCTTTGCCAATTGCCAGGGACTTTCCCGCCGGCCTTTTTTGCAGGTCGGTGCGCTGTCGCTCTTCGGCCTCACGCTGCCGAAGCTGCTGGCGGCCCGGGCAGCGCAGGGGGCACAGGCTGGCAAGGACATGAACTGCATTCTGCTCTTCACAGCGGGTGGGATGAGCAATGTCGATACGCTCGCCATGAAGCCCGATGCGCCGATTGAGTATCGGGGGGAGTTCAAGGCCCTGCCGACGAAGATCCCGGGACAACTTGCTTGCGAGCATCTGCCCAGGATGGCGGAGTGCCTGGACAAAGTCTGCCTCGTCAAATCCATCGTGCATGCCGAAAGCGGCGACCACGCGGCAGCCACGCATTACATGCTGACCGGCTATCCGCAGCGGCCCGATCCGACGGGACAGCCAGCCGGTTCCACGATTTATC
>CAYUJE010000382.1:0-5491 GCA_964444865.1 uncultured Pirellulaceae bacterium
TGGCCTCGATGGCATTGGCCAGTTCCCGCACCGCATGTTGGGCCTGGGCGACCGCCATGCCATAGCCGGGGACGAAGACCACGCGCTGAGCACCGTCGAGGAGGAGGGCGATGTCGTCAGCCGTGGTGCTGCGGACCTTCGCATAAACTTCGTCGGCACTGGGGCCAGAAGAGCCTCCTGCTCCGAGTCCGAACAGCACGTTGACGATGGAACGGTTCATCGCCTTGCACATGATCTGCGTCAGGATGATGCCTGACGCCCCGACGAGAGCACCCGAAATGATGAGGACGTTGTTGTTGATGACAAAGCCGGTCAAGCCGCCGGCGATGCCCGAATAGGAATTGAGCAGCGAGATGACGACCGGCATATCCGCTCCGCCGATGGGGTTGACCAGCAGCACACCGAGGAAGGAAGAGGTGACGACGATGAGCCAGAAGACGACAATCGCCCAGCCCATGTGCTCATGCATCCCGAGATAAACCATCAAAATGCCGAGGAGCACGGTGAGTATCGCCAGACCCAGATTGATGGGCTGCTGGAAGGGATAGCGCCACGTTCGTTTGACGAAGTCGTATTCTTCCAGCTTGGCATAGGCAAACAGGCTCCCCCACAGGGTGACGGTGCCGATCAGCGCGGTGGCCGCGGTGGCGATCAGGACGCCGAGGAAGTCTTCGTTCTTGTAAAGCTCCACGGCAGGCTTGCCCGACTGGTAGCACAGATCGGCGGCCGCGACGAGTGTGGATGCCGCCCCGCCAAACCCGTTAAGCAGGGCCACCATCTGCGGCATGCCGGTCATTTTGACCGTATAAGAGAGAACGGCCCCGACGACCGAGCCAATGATGAGTCCCGCGAGGATATAGGTGTAGTTGATGCTCAGTGGGGGAACTTCGTAAGCCGACTGGGAACTGAGGTCCACAATCGCGGTGAGTATGGCGAGCCCCATGCCAATCGCGCCGAGCAGATTCCCCCGAACCGCGGTGCGCGGATGCGACATCCCCTTCAACCCGAAGATGAAGAGGAGCGAGGCGGCGAGGTAGGCAATGTCAACGAGCATGGGAACGGTGGTCAGGAGTCAGTGGTCAGGGGTCAGATACTAGCCCGACGCGCAAGCGAGGGACTCTTTCGAGAGTAGTTACTTCCGTTTAAACATCAGGAGCATGCGGTGGGTGACGAGGAAGCCACCGACGACGTTGATCATGGCAAGGGCGATGGCGAAAAATCCGAGGAACGAATCAAAGTGAAATCCGCGCCCCGCCGCGATCACCGCACCGACGGCCGTGATGCCGCTGATGGCGTTGCTGCCGGACATGAGGGGGGTGTGCAGCGTGGCCGGCACGCGGTTGATGACATCGAAGCCGACGAAGATGGCGAGGACGAAAATGGTGAGGCCGGCCATGAGACCCTGCTTGCGCGTCGAAGGATTTTTGGGCGGTGCATGGGAAGTGTCGCCGTTGACTGCGGGAACAGGTTTTTCAGCAGCGACTTTGGGAGGGGTCTTTGCCGGGTCCGCCACTGCCGGAGGAACGATCGCTGCTTCTTTCGGTTTCGTCGCCTCTGTGTTAGCGGGCGGCGGCGCTTTCACGGTTGGCGGCGGTTCCACTTTGGGCACCTCCACCTTGGGAGTTTCCTTGGGCTCCTTCTTCGCCGCGGCTTTCTCGCCCGACTTGACGGCTGCGGTTGGCTTGGCCTCACCCACTTTTTCCGCGCCGGCTTTGCCGGAGGTTTGGGCGACGGAGGTTGGCGCGAGCATTCCCAGGCAGGCGGCCATGACGGCTGCGGCCAGAATGCCAAAACTCAGGAAGTGGTTGGCGGGCTGCTTCATGGTTTCCCCAAGGCTTCGCGAATTCTGGTGTTCGTCACTTGTCCCCCCTGGGCGGCTATGGTTTCACGGATGATTTCATCCTCGCGGTTCAAATCGAGCTGCCCCTTCTTCACGATGTGTTGCAGCAGGGAAGTGACATTGCCGCTGAACATCTGGCTGGCGTGGGTGGGAGCATCGCTGGCCAGATTCGTTGGCCCCAGGATGGTGACCCCATGAGCAACGACCCGCTCATTCGCCTTCGTAAGGGCGCAGTTCCCGCCCCGCTCAGCCGCCAGGTCGATGATGACGCTTCCCGCGTGCATTCCCGCCACCGCTTCCACCGTGATGAGCTGTGGAGCCGGTTTGCCTGGGATGAGAGCGGTCGTGATGACGACATCGCTTTCGCTGACAACCTTGGCCATCAACTCCCGCTGCTTGAGATAGAACTCCTCCCCCTGGGCCTTGGCGTAGCCACCCTTGTCCTGGGCATCGCCCGCTTCCAGCGGGAGTTCGACAAACTTGCCGCCGACGCTTTCCACTTGCTCGCGGCAGGCGGGGCGAACGTCGTACGCCCGCACGACGGCACCGAGCCTTTTGGCGGTGGCAATGGCTTGCAGACCGGCGACCCCCGCCCCAATGACAAACACCTTGGCGGCCGTCAACGTGCCGGCGGCGGTCATCAGCATGGGAAAGAGCTTGGGCAATTCTGTCGCGGAGAGGAGCACCGCGCGATAACCAACAATCGTGGCCATCGAGGAGAGGACATCCATCGACTGGGCCCGCGTGGTCCGCGGAATTAACTCCAGAGCAAACAGCGTCGCCCCGGTTTTGGCGATTTCATCCACCGCCTTTGGCTCCCCCAGCGGGTCGCACATCCCCAGCAACACGTGGCCCGTGCGGAGCCGCGTGAGGTCGTCGCGACCGGCATCCAGATTCGCCCCCAGTGAGCGAACTTGCACGACGATGTCCGCGGCAAAGGCCTCGTCCCGCGTGGCCAAGATCTTGGCCCCTTTATCGAAGTAATGCTGGTCCGCAAAGCCGGCGGCTTCCCCCGCGCCGGCCTGCACCAGCACTTCCATCCCCGCCTTGAGGAGCAGCGGTACGCTGCCCGGGACGAGCCCCACGCGCCGCTCCCCAGGATAGGTCTCCTTAACGACTGCGACTCTCATGCTGCTCCCGCTGCTGAATCTTGTTGTTCATCGTCCGTTCATCGGCGCGCCGCGACTTCGCGCGTGAAGCTGCATAGATTCTACCGGCTTTTGGCGACTTGCGGGGTTCTGTGAGAAATCCGGAAGATAACGATTGCGTCAGTCGCAAACTGCCGGGTGGTTACCGCGGAGTACGCAGAAGACGCGGAGAAAGTGCTGAGGGAAACAACGATGGGTTGCGAATTCGCCGTGACTATCTGAATCTTTATGTCCTACCGAAACCCTCCCCCTCTGCGTTCTCAGCGTACTCCGCGGTTACTGCCTTTCCAGCTTGCCCAGGAATTCCTGCGTCGACAGCGGCTGCTCAGGAGCCTTCACGGTCCCGGGGACGGTGCCGGGAGTCAGCTTGCCGTCCAATTGGCCGTCGAGCATGTCAAGCTGATCAGCGACGGCGGCAATTTCCTCGCGGGTCAAGATTCCCTTGCGGACCAGGGTTTCCGTGAGGGCATGCACCAGCAGCAAGGCCCGGGCAAGATTGTCCTGCACCGTTTCCAGAGTGTCCGTTTGGCTGACTCGGGCGCGGCTCGCATCACGCTGGTTCTGCTTCAAATCGTCATGGATGTCGAGGAGCTTGTACTTCTCCCAGGCTTCGGGGGCGAGATAGAACATCCAATCGGAAGCGCGGCGGGACATGGGGGACTCCGTGGTAAGGGCGAACCTCGCCATGAGCAATAAGGCTAAGTTTCCTCGGGAGTAGCCTTATGGCACGAAACCAAATGCTTAACGCCAATGAGTTGTGGCACAACTTGCCGGCAATGTTCTTCGGCAATCGGGCAACGGTCGGCGAAGGGGCAGCCGGGATAGGTCTTGTCGGGAGAAGGGACTTCACCTCGCAGAATAATCCGTTTTCGCTGCCGTTCCATCACCGGGTCGGGAATGGGGGCGGCGGAGAGGAGAGCTTGTGTATACGGATGGCGTGGGTTGGCGTGCAGGGCGGCAGACGAGGCGAGCTCTACGATGCGGCCCAGGTACATCACGCCGATGCGGTGGGAGATGTGCCGCACCACGGAAAGATCGTGCGAAATGAATAGGTAGGCGAGGCCAAGTTGTTTCTGCAAATCCATCAGCAGGTTGATGACCTGGGCCTGAATGGAAACATCCAGGGCGCTGACCGGTTCGTCGCAGACGATGATTTTGGGCTGCACTGCGAGTGCCCGGGCGATTCCAATCCGCTGCCGCTGGCCACCGGAGAACTCGTGCGGGTAGCGATTAAGAAACCGAGGATTCAGCCCGACAAGGTCGAGCAGTCGCATCACTTCCAGCTTGCGGTTGCGGGCGGCGTGCAGCCCGAAGATGTCCATCGGCTCCTGGACGATTTTGCCGACGGTCATGCGGGGATTGAGGGAGGCATAGGGATCCTGAAAGATCATCTGGATCTTGCGGCGGTGAGGAAACATCCCGCGGGGCGAAAGCTGATCAATCCGCTCGCCGCCGAGCCAAATCTCGCCACTCGTCGGTTTCGTCAGATTAATAATCGCCCTGGCCGTCGTTGTTTTGCCGCAGCCGGATTCGCCAACGAGCCCCAGCGTCTCCCCTGGCTGGATCGTAAAGCTCACGCCGTCGACCGCCCGGATGAATCCATGCTCCGCCTTGAACAAACCGCCCCGGCGGAAGGGAAAATGGACGCTGAGGTCGCGGACCTCGAGCAGGGGCTGGCCCTGGAGTACCACTCCCTTGGCGACGGACGAAACTGGTTCTGCGACTGCTACAGCCATGTTTGGTACTCAGTACTTAGTACTCAGTACTCAGTACTGTGTACCGAGTACAGAATCCGCTTGTCAAACCTCCCCAACTCTCCGTCTCTCTATCACTCCTTCGCATCCCACTCCAACCCTTCCGCCCCCAGCGTCACCACAGTAAACTCCCCCGGCGGATGCGCGGCCAAGTAGGCGTTGATGCTCTCCACCGTCAGGCCGTCAATGATAGCCCGCAGCTCGTCCATCGTCCGCACGCGGCCGAGGTAGTACCAATCATAGGCAATCGAGCCCGACCTGCTGGGGCTGGACTCTTGCTGGAGGATGAGGGAGCGCTTGATCCGCCCCTTCAGCCGATCAAGCTCCGCCTTTTCGATGCCACGGAAGAGGCCGCGAAGTTCCGCGGCCATCACGTCGAGCGTTTCCTGGGCTCGCTCCTTGGTGGTGCCGGCATAAGCAAAGACGCCGCCGCGGTCGCGGAGCGAGTGGCAGACGGAATAGACGGTGTAACAGAGTCCCCGCTTCTCGCGGACTTCCGTGAAGAGGCGGGAACTCATGCCGTCGGAAAGAACACCCACCGCGCCGCGAAGCTGAAAGTAGTCGGGGTGGCTGTAGGGGACACCCTGAAACGCGATGCCGATGTGCGTCTGGCTCGATTCCGCCGGCACATGCAAGTAGTTGTGCTGCGGCGGGACTTCCCGTGCCAGCAAGGGCTGGCCCCGTTCCCAGTTTTCGAAATTCTGAGTGACGTGTTCCCGGAGAATATCCCAATCGAACTTGCCGGCGAC
>CAYUJE010000383.1:0-5485 GCA_964444865.1 uncultured Pirellulaceae bacterium
CTGGCGTATGAGCGGAACGAAGTGCGGAAGCGCCAAGCGGTCATCGCGGCAATTGAGAATCTTGGCGGGACCGTTCAATTTGATGAGGAGCAGCCCTTTCGCCCCCATTGGCTAAGTCCATTGCTTGGCGACACGATGGTGGGTGAAGTCGTGAGAGTGGATTTTCAAGGGAAGAAAGTCACGGACGGCGGGCTGGTCCACCTCAAGGGTCTGACGAAACTCAAAATTCTGGAGCTAGAAGGCACCCAGGTGACGGACGCTGGACTGGTCCATCTCCAGGGTCTGACGGAACTCGAATGGCTGTTCCTCAAGGACACCCAGGTGACGGACACGGGACTGGCCCATCTCCAGGGTCTGACGAATCTCACTTGGCTGGACCTCAGCAATACCCACGTGACCGACAACGGGATGGTCCATCTCGAGGGTTTGACGAACCTCACATGGCTCTACCTCAGGGAAACCCAGGTGACGGACATGGGACTGGTCCATCTTAAGGGACTGACCAACATCGAATGGCTGTTCCTCGGGGACACTCTGCTGGCGGACGCTGGACTGTTCCATCTCAAGGGCCTGACGGAGCTCAGGCGGCTGGAACTCGACGACACCCAGGTGACGGACACCGGGTTGGTCCATCTCCAGGGTTTGACGAAACTCGAATGGCTGAACCTCTACGGCACCCAGGTGACGGAACAGGGTATCAGTGAATTACAGAAGGCACTCCCCAACACTCAAATCAGTCGATGATCCCAACACTTTCTCTAGTATCAGGGGGCTGACGCCCCCCGCTCGCCTGTCCACTCAAAACTCGCCACTCCTCTTCCCGTCGAGCCCGCGACGTTTCTTCCTTCCACTTGCTGCCGGGTGCCGCCGAGGCGTTTGATGCCGAGGGGGTGCCAGTTGGGGGAGGAGGTGCAGCGGGCGATGATGGCGGGGTGGCTGGTGGTGATGCTGATGCGGAAGCCGCGGGTGGATTGGTCTTCGCAGACGCGCTCGGCCAGGCGGAGGCCGATGCCGAGACCTTGATAGTCCGGCAGCGTGACGAGGCGGCTGATTCGTTTGCGGCCCCGGTGACCGAGGGCGGCCAGGGCGGCACAGAAGGCGACGGGGCGGCCGTCCCAGAGTGCGACGTAGCAGGTGGCGGCCCGCGAGAGTCCACCGCTCAGATAATGATGTCGGGCAAACAGCGGCCAAACGCTTTGTCGGCAGCGGCGGACTTGCAGGCGGATGGGTTTTCGTTGAAGGGAACCTCGGGCCAGCCGGCCGGTTGCCATGTCCAGGTGCCAGTCCGGGGCGAGCCATTCGAGGATGTCGTAGTGGCAGGTGACTGCCACGAAGCGTGGGGCCACGAAGCGTGGCGGGGCTGGGGACTGGGGGCTGGGGGTTGGGGAAGAGCGGAGGAGTTTGCTGAGCGCCATGCTCCCTACTTTGGCAACGGTTCGGTCCACGACGCTCGTGAATTCGTCGAACACGACCAGCCTCTTCTCTGCCCCAGTCCCTAGTCCCCAGCCCCCAGCCCCGGCGAGAGCTCTCGCCAACTCGCAGCGGAATTTCTCGCCGCCGGAAAGGACGCCATACGGCCGCAGCCAGGCGTGCGGCGTTCCCAGACCCACTGCGGTCAGAAGCTGCGCGGCCCTTTTGATCGGCAGGCCGGCGAATGCATCAATCACCGCGCGGTCCGCGGGCCACTCGGCTGGCTGATGCACGGCAGCGCCGAATGCCGCCCGGGCCAGCGTCGATTTCCCACTGCCGCTCGGGCCGACGATCGCGCCGATGGTCCAGTCTTCGGCGAGGTCGGGAAGTTCCGCGGTGAAGGTCAATTCCTCGACCGGCGAGCGCGACAGATCGAACATGCCACGGACCTGCTCGACCTTGAAGGAGTCGCGAATGGGGGAGGAGACGGTGGTGGTGAAGAGAGGCATGGGAGTCAGGGGCGGTAGGCAGAAGGCAGAAGGCAGTAGGCAGTAGGCAGTAGGCAGTTACATGGTAAGCAGCCGCACGGTGAGGTTACGGCTGCGGAATTCGTGGTACAGGCGTTCTTGCTCGCCTTCGCTCTCGCACTGGATGACGACCTGGTAACTGTCGCGCGGTTCAACGCGGGTGGCACGCCCTCGGCTCTGCGTGGGCGTGTTGCGCAGGGGCCGCTTCCTATTGACCTTGGCATCGTTTGAATTCGCGCACGGTTCTCGAGACATCACTATTCCTCCTCATTTCTGATTTGACTTATCTGCCTACTGCCTACCGCCCGCTGCCTCACCAGCCGCCGGGTTTCTTCGCGGGCTTCCCCCCTGGCCCGGAGCTCGCACTGCAGACAGGGCCACAGATAAATCCTCGCCCCGCAGCCGCGGCAGCGGTTCAGGCACTCGGCTTCAAAGCCGGCGGGGCGGTCGTCGTGGATGTCGGCGGCCGTCAGTTGCCGGCGGCCTTGGGCGGCAATTCGGGCGACCGTGCGGCGGGAAAGGCCGGTGCGGCGGCTGATTTGGAGGTGGGTCAGGCCAGAGGCCAGGAGCATGCGGACGCGCTCCTTCGTTTGGGGGAGGGCACAGCGGGGCATGGGCTATTCCTTGCAAAAAAGACGGAAAAACGCGGGTCGATCGGCCTAAATGTATACGTGCGTACAGTACATGTCAATATGTCTTAACTACTTTGTGGCAAGAAATCCACAAAATAATTCCGTCGTCCAAAAGAATAATGCTGGCGAATGCTTTACAACTTATCCTGCAGGTGCTACAGTACCCGTCATCAGGTCCTGTGTTTCAAATCATATCTCCTTCAATTCAGGAGCCCTCAGATGGGAAAAAAGAAAGCAGTCAAGAAGGCGGTCAGTGGCAACCCTGATCGCGTCCCCCGCAAGGAGCCCTACAGCTCCGACCGGATGGCCAAGATCCTGGAACGGATCCGCGAGCAAGCGGCCCGCATTTCCGGCCTGGCCCGCGCTTTGGAAGATGCGAAGATCGATTCGCTGGTCATCGACGGCCACCAGATGCTGCTCCGCGGTCTGAACCAGATCGACAATTTTATCGACAACGCCAGCCGCAGCGTCCGCGAAGCCAAGACGGGGAAAGAGAACCTGTAATTGGCGGTCTGAAATAGAGGAGAATGGCCACGAAGAACGCAAAAAGTCACAAAAAGTGAAGCGGCAAATTGGCTTTACTTTTTTGTGCCTCCTTGTGTTTTTCGTGGCTATCTCCGTTCTTGCGAGTCACTCCCCAAAGAGTAGGGTGCATGAGCGCCAGCGAAATGCACGCGTGAGCGACGTCGATCGCGGGGCTGACGCACTCAGGCAGCGATATCGTTCCCGCGTGCATGGCGCTTCGCTTATGCACCCTACAGATCAAGCCGCGTCCGTGCCTCTTCGTGCCAGGGGCTTTCCGGCGCGAGTTGCAAAAACTGGCGCCAGTGCTCCGTTGCTTCGTCGCTCCGCCCGTCATCATCCAGCAGCCGGGCGAGATGAAAATGGGCGTCGGCATATTCGGCGTGGCAGGCGATAGCCCCTTCCAGGGCGGCAGCCGCCAGTTCCCGCTCTCCCATTTCGGCCAGCACGCAGCCCAGGTTGGCCCGGGCCTCGGCATGGTCCTCGTCGAGTTCAATCGCCATGAAATAGCGTTCGCGGGCGGCCGGCAAATCTCCCTGGCGGTAGAGAGCCTCGGCCAGGTCGAAGCAAAGGTCGGCTCGCGGTCCGGCCGCGGCGAGCGCGGCGCGATAGGCTTCCACCGCAGCGATTAGATGGCCCCCCTCTTCAAGTTCGCGGGCCTGCGCGGAAATGTCGTCGGCACTTTCGCGACTTCCCAAGAGTCTCGCAGCCGTGAGCAGGGGCGAGAAGACGGCCGGCTCCGCATTCTCCTCGGCTGCGAAAGCATCAAAATCGATTCGCAGTTGCCCGCGAGGCTCCAGAATCTCGTCCCCCTGCCGCACCAGCAGATGGCCGCCATCCACGAGAAACGTCAACTCCTCCAGCGGCCGCACAACGTGCGGAAAGTGAGCGGCAATCTCCGCCAGCCGCTTCGCCAGCGCCGCCGGCTTGATGCCTGCCTGAAACAGCCGGGCCAGCGTGCGGGCCACGGTGACCTGGGCAAAATCAAACCGTGCCAGCCCATGCTCCACCTCCACCGGCACCAGCCACCCCCGCCGCTGCCATGCCCGCACCGCCGCCACCGGCACCTTCGCAAGTTCCGCAATCATCGCTGCCGTGTAGAGCATGGGCGGAAGATAGCAGCCGGGGTGGAAATTGGCTACCGGCCCTGGTGCGGCCTCATGAACTTACTGTTTGCCAAATGGATCTTTCTCGCCGGGCGGCTCCTCGTCCTTCGGCGACGCTGGCACTCCGGGGACGCCACCCGCGATTTTGATGGTGTAGTGTCCGGAGGTCTCGACGTTGTAAGTGTTGCCGGCGGCGCGGAGATACAGGCGGCCGGAGGCGGGGGCGGAGTCCTCGTACTGGTCCTTGACCAGGAAGATTGTGCCGGACTCGCCGATGCGGCCGATCAGCGTGCCCGGCTCGTACATGCCGCTGATGCTCCCGGCCCACTTCTTTTTCCCCTTGGGAGTTCCCACGTACTGGCCCGCGTAGCCGCTGGTGGGATACATGTCGATCTCGCCGGTCGCGGTGATCGTGAGGCGGACGTGTTCGGTCACGTCCAGGCCGGTGTCCAGCCAGACCTCGGTGGCCAGGGCATAACGGCCGTCCATTTTTAGTTCCGTTTCTTGTCCGGCGTTCAGGAAAATAATGCTGGCGATGTCGGCCAGGTTGAGCTGCACCGGGCCGAACTGCGGCGACGTCGCGGTGAGGCTGGAGGGTTCGAGCTTGCCGCTGATGGTCGAATCGGACGTGAAAACGACGTCTTTCTCGCGGAAGCGGAGCCGCTGGGGTGGGACTTTGCCCTGGAGCTTGCCGAGCAAGTCTTTGCCGCGAGTGGCAATTTCAATGTCCGGGCTGCGAGATACTTCCAGCAGCGAGGAGTAAGCCTTTTCCTTGAGGGAGAGAAGGTCGGCCCCGGCTTTCTCGCGGACCTCGAACTGCGGATTCCCCAGGTTCTCGAGCGACTGTGCCAGCAGCTTCCGCTGCGCGGCCGTCAGCCGAGTCGCCAGGTCGAGGCGGCGGAGGTCGGCCACGGCGATCTTGAGCTTGCCATGTGGCGTGGCGAATTCGAGGTGCTGCTCGGAGATGGCCATGCGGAGCGCCCCGCCGTCGGTGAAGCGGACTTCGACGTTGGCCCCCACTGCGTCGTCGGGCGAGACTTTCTTGGCGTCGTCCTGCCCGAGGGCCACGGCTAGGGTGAGCGGAGACAGGACACACAAGGGGAGCACGAAACGAAATAGTCGCGTTTGCACGGCGATACCTCCTTATTCACCCCTGGGAGAGCTGGTGAAATTCACTCTATCCGACCAGCGCTGCCGCCCGCAAGCGAGTGATACGGAAATGTTACCTGCCGCTCCTAGAGCGGTTCCATGTAGGGTCTAGCGCGATCTGGGTGAGTTCGGTAGGTTG
>CAYUJE010000384.1:0-5471 GCA_964444865.1 uncultured Pirellulaceae bacterium
GTTTTCCGCCCTTCGACGTCCAGCGCGCGATCCCGCCAATCGTAGCGGCTACTAGCAAGGAAACGATGGCGGGAATGGCGAACGCGAGGCCATAGCCACCTCGAGAGAATAACCCCCCAGCGCTACGAGCAGCGAGAGCTTCGCAGCCGTTTGTGGCGGACATGTAGAGACTGAATTGCGTGGCCCCCAACCGCGGATCGGTCAACTGCATGAACCAGGCGTAAGAAGAGGCGGTGAATCCGCCGACACAGAAATACATCGCCAGCCAGGCAGCCAGCAGCAGGATGAGCGTTCCGCGGGAATCGGCGTTCGCCAGAATCGCCACGAGCAGCACGCACAACGAACAGGCAACCAGCCATAGCACGAGCGCTCCCCGGCTCCCCCAGCGGTCGGCGGTCAGCCCCCCCAGCAAACCGCCAATGAGCGTGAGCGCCACGACCGGAATCGCGTACAGACCGCCAATTTGTTCTTGGGTCAATCCAACGTGAAGCAACATCGGCCCTGACAGGGCTCCCGTCGCTTCAAAGCCGGCTCCCGCCAACAAGGCGACAGCCACGCCGCCCCAGGTTGCCAGGCGCAGGGCTGCCGCTGTCACATGACGAACATAATCGGCAAACAAGTGTCGGGGCAGATGCTCCGTTGCCAGGCGACGGGTTACAAACATCGTTCCCCAGATGCAGCCGACCAATAAAACGACCAACCCTATTTTGCCGAGGACTGCCGCAATAATCAGCGCTCCGCCGCCGAACAGACTGCGGCCGAGCAACATGCCGGCTTGCATGCGCCCATTTAAGTCTCCCCGCCGCTCGACAGGCACCACATGGATCGCCACGGCGTCGATCGCACAATCTTGAATCGCGGCGGCCAGTGCGTGCGCCATGAGCGTGACCACCAGCCAGGTGGTCTGCTCGCGCCAATTCAACCACAGGAGCGGCAGCAGCAGCAGTCCCATCAAACCTTGAGCAACCAGCGCCCACTCACGATAGCTCCACCAGGAGCTACGGCAGGCATCCACGAGAGGCCCGAACAAAAACTTGAGGCTCCAGGGCAAGGCGAGCAGCGACGTCAGAATGGCGATCCGCTCCACCGGCACTTGCTCTTTCGCCAGAAGCGTGGGAAGCGCCCACCACAGGAACCCGATGGGTGCCCCTTCGCAGAAGTAGAGGGCAACAAATTCCCAGAGCGAACTCGTCACCCGTGACGGCGGTGCCTGTTCGCTCGGAGGCATTTGGTTCGGGTCACTCATCGGCCGAAGCCGGGGGTTCGTTGCCAGGCACGCCCATTTCCCGTTGATCGCCGAGGGGCCCGTTCTCTGGCCCCGGCACCGGGCTGGTCACGCCCGGAAAGGTCGTGTTGAATTTGAAAATGTCCGGCCGGCGATCGAGGCGAGGCGTCACGGTTCCGCCGCTGCGCGACTCGTGCAGATCTTCCAAGTCGAGATCGCAGACCAGCACCGTTTCTTCGTTGGAGTCCGCTTCGGCCTGAATGCCGTCCCGGGCGAACTGAAAATCGGAGGGAGTGATCACAGCCGCCTGGCCATATTGAACGTCCATATTCACCACATCCGGCAAGTTCCCTACGTTGCCGGCGAGACAAACATAAATCTGATTCTCGATGGCCCGCGCATGGGCGCAATAGCGCACCCGCAAGTAACCTTGGCGATTGTCCGTACAGAACGGCACGAACAGAATCTCGACGCCGGAATCCGCCAGATACCGCACGAGTTCCGGAAACTCCACGTCATAACAGATGGAAACGCCAATTCGCGCGGCTGGAGTATCGACCACCACAAGACGATGGCCGCCGTGAATTCCCCACCATTTTCGTTCGTTCGGTGTGACGTGCAATTTGGGTTGTTCGACCACCGATCCGTCCGGCAAGCAGATGTGGCAGATGTTATACAGCTTGCCACCCTGCATACAGGGATGTGATCCGGCGATGATGGTCAGCCCGAATCGGACGGCCAGCCCGCTCATCAGACGGACAAACTCGGGCGTGTTTTCCGAAAGCTTCTTCATCCCCTCCTGAGGCGAAACCGCATTGACTTGCGAGAGCAGCTGCACGGTGAACAGTTCCGGGAACAGGACAAAGTCGGAGTCGTAATCGCGGGCCACATCCACGAAGTACTCGACTTGTTGGGCAAAGTCCTCGAAGCTCTTCACCTTGCGCATTTGATACTGTACACACGAAATGCGGACCTTGCGGGGACCCTTCTTGCGCGGTTTATAGTTGGGGTTGAGCCACTCGATCAGGCTGGAGAAGTTATGGCTGCGTTGGTCTCGCAAATAGTTCGGCATGACACCGCGCAGCTCAAACCCTTCTCGCAATTGAAAGCTCAAGACGAGGTCGCTGAATTCGCCGCCAACGACCCGATAGGCGTACTCTTCGGCAGACATCTGGTCCGCGTGCTCGATGTAATTCCATAAACGTCCCCCCGCCAGAATCCTCCGCAGGTTCAGCCGGCGGCACAGTCTCCGCCGAGCTTCATAGAGAGCGGCTCCCACACCCTTGCCGCGGGCTTCAGGATGGACGTAGACATCCGCGCCGTAAAGCGTATCGCCGCGCACATCGTGATTAGTGAAATAGCCGCTGTCAGTGATGCCGGACCAGGTGTGATGCCGGAGCGGATCCGAACCCATGCTCACAATGAGCGACGAAGCGGCCCCCTAAATACGGCCTTGTTCATCGACCGCCACGAACTGGCCATCGGGAAACACCCGTTGATGACTGAGCAGATGTGCCGCGCCCCAAACGGCATTATCCTCGGCCATCGTCGGATACGCAGCCCGGTTGAGCGCCACGAGTGCGGGAATATCGGACGCCGTGGCTAGTCGGCAGGTGACGGTCGGCTTTTCCTTGGTTGGCATAGATTCAAAAAAATGAAGAAGGGTTCTGTGATCGTGGAAAGCAGACGTCGTCAGTGCCGCAACACTTCTCGCAGAAAGCCGTTGTTGGCTGCGACCATCGTGCGAGCTTAAGCACCTACGAACCAAATGGCAAAACATTGGATGCTGAGTCGGCTATCCGTAGTTTACGTTGACCCAATGTAAGCGGGAACCCGACCAAAACTCCACGGTGCCGCGGTGTGGTCAGAGTAAGCGATCCTTCGGTCCTGCTCCTAGAGCTTCGCGCCGGTGGGATTGGCGAGTAAGCCCGAGCTCTTAACTTCATTCCGCATCCAATGTTTCATCCTCGTGGATGTTGCGTCGCCGCGGGCGTTTGAAGTTGACGGGAATGTCGTCGGCTTCCCCGTTGGGCTTGGTTTCCTCATCTTCAGCCGGCTTGTCGAGGTCCGACCGAATGTGGGGAGCGGGGGGACCCATCGAGCCGATGTCGATGCCACTGCCGAAGTAGCGTTCGCGGGCTTCGGGGTGGCTGAGAACTTCGCGGGGCGTGCCGTGGCAGAGGACGGCTCCCTTGTGGATGACGTAGCTGCGGTCGGTGATTTGCAGCGTCTCCCGAACCTGGTGGTCGGTGATCAGAATCGAAATGCCGCGGCTGCGGAGCTCGCGGATGATTCCCTGAATGCTTTCGATGGTGCGAGGGTCGATGCCGGTGAAGGGTTCGTCCAGCAGAATGATCTCGGGGTCCGAAACCAGGCAGCGGGCAATCTCCAGCCGCCGCCGCTCGCCGCCGGAGACGTTCCCCGCCTTGCTGTGGCGGATATGGGTGATTTTGAACTGCTCCAGCAGGTCGTCGCAGATCCGTTTGCGGGTTTTCCAGTCCTTGCCGAGAAGTTCCATGACGCCCAGCAGATTCTGCTCGACGGTGAGCTTTTTGAAGACGCTGGATTCCTGGGCGAGATAGCCCATGCCCGCTTTGGCTCGGCGATACATGGGCCAATTGGTCACATTCTCGCCGCCAAGCATGAGTTGTCCCTTGTCCGGTTCAATCATGCCGCAGGTCATGCGAAAGCTGGTCGTCTTGCCCGCTCCGTTGGGGCCCAGCAACCCCACAATCTCCGCTCGCTCCACGGAAAAGCTGACGCCATCCACCACGCGGCGGGTGCCGAACGATTTGACGAGACCGATTGCTTCCAGCAGCGGCATCTTGTCTTCCGCTGCCGCTCCAACCGCACGCTCCGGTGATGGAGGAAGTCCAATCGTTTCTTGTAGTGGCATGGGGTCTTCCTTGACGAACGTTTCCTGACTCCTGATCGTTGGGTCCTAATTTGGGTAGGCTGGAAGCCTACCCTACTTAGCGAATACGCCGCATTTCTCCTGGATTGGGAGTGAACCAGACGGGGCTGTTCCAGGGATGCGGCCAATATACAACCATCGCCCGGCCGATCATCAGGTCACGGGTGACGTAGTGTTCGGGGGCATCCCAAATCCGGGCATCGGAACTGTGGGAACTGTTGTCCCCCATCGGAAAGAATTGGTCCTCTCGCAATTCAAATTCCACCTGACGGCGAGTGGTAAACAGGGCCTGCTCTCGTTCCCAGTTTTCCGGGCGCGAATACAATTCTTGGATTGCCAGCAGTTCTTCCAGCGGGACACCATAAGTTTGGTTGAGCTGAGAATAGTCGGAATTGGTTCCAGTATCATCCGCAGCAATGTAATAAATGTCTCGGTGAATTTTCAAGGACGATACGCGCACCTTGCATCCCTTCGCGGCAATACCGGCAGGTGCCAAATCCAGTGGGTCGGCTGGCGTCCAAACGGGGGCGAGCTGCTCGTTGCACTCGTAGGTAGTCGGTCTATCGAACTGGACAACAACGCCATTGACCCACAGGAGCACCTGACGGTCCACATTGGAAAGTCTGAGACGATACTTCCCTGCCCCCTTCACCGAGGTTTGAGCGACCGGGGCCTTCGCCGCTTGCCCCTCGCTGGAGTCAAAGGGAATGTCTTTGCCATCCGGATTGGTCATGGACAGCGTTGCCTCGCCATCCGCCACGTTGATTCGGCAGCGGTGGTGAATGCCAGCTTGCACCAGGTCGAGTGTTAATTCTCCTGTGTCACTTTCAATCGTGGCGACGGCGTCGAGGGCCAGGTCGTCCGCCCAATGAAGGCCGACCGAGTCACGCGTATCCGGTGATTCCCCAGGGCCGGGGAGCGAAGGGTCATATTCACTCTCGTCGAACGTCCCCCGGAGCAGATTTTTCGTCGGACCTTTCCTCTGGCGAATGCTGTGAGGTGCGTTGTAGGCGGCAAAGTCCGTGATTAACATGCCGCGGCGAGTCTTAGCATCGGCTGGCAGCTTGCCGGCCATGATTTCCTGCCAGTCCTGGTGCGAGGGAATGATATGCCGATAGCGGAGCCAAACATCCTTGTCCTTGGCATCAATGGCGTAGCTTTTTCCCCCATTGTCCGTTTGCCAGGACGCGTCACGTTTGGCTTCCGGCCACTGCTGCCAGCGCCGCGGCCAGCCGAGATCGGTAAACTTTTGGGGAATGTGATCCGTGTCATCCACAAGTTGCAACATCGAACTCAGCCGTCCTGGCGGTTTGCGAGCGATCTGAAAACTCG